>CALHLW010000215.1 GCA_938034615.1 uncultured Neomegalonema sp.
TAAGCTGGCTCGATTGGGGCGATGTGGGGGATGGCGCGGGGTATCCGCAGATTACGGTGCTGTTGCTGCGGAATATGGCTCCAAACCCGGCTTTTGGGGCGGCGGTGCAGGATATTTTGGGGCCGGGGCAGGAAGCGGCGACGATGGGAGCGTATCTGCCCAAGCCGGTCTATACGAGCAAGGCATTGTTCGAGGGGCGGGGGTGTTAGGGTGGCCGCATTTCGTGTGGTGCCAACGATACCCAATCTCATCGCATGGATATGCGGAACGCTGGATTCCCGCGTTCGCGGGAATGACACTGCACTTGAACAATGACCGGGCGATGCCCCTCACTTTCAGCTGTATTCGATGCCCGTGATTTCGTAGCCGCGGCCGCCGCCGGGGGTGGATACCTCGACGCTGTCGCCCTTTTCCTTGCCGATGAGGGCGCGGGCAAGGGGGGAGTTGAGGTTCAGGAGACCGGCTTCGATCTCTGCCTCGGCCTCACCGACGATCTGATAGGTCTTTTCCTCGTCAGTGTCTTCGTCGACGATCGTGACCTTCGCACCGAATTTCACGGTGTCACCATCCAGCGTCGCCGGGTCGATCACCTCGGCGCGGGACATCAGGCTTTCGAGTTCGAGGATGCGGCCCTCGATGAAGCTCTGACGCTCGCGCGCGGAGTGGTACTCGGCGTTTTCGGACAGGTCGCCATGCTCGCGGGCCTCCGCAATGGCGCGGATGACCTCCGGGCGGTCCACGGATTTGAGCTGTTTATGCTCGTCTTCCAGGCGTGTGTAGCCAGGGGCGGTCATGGGAACTTTATCCATGGTCGTCAGTGCTCCAGCCCCCGCGCATATGCCGGAGCTTCAAACGAAAAAAGGACGAGCCGCTGAAGGGATGACTCGTTTCAAGGCGAATGAAGGTAAGACTGTAGCGGCGCAACTTCAAGTGCTCCGTCGCGGAGATTATCAATTGCCGCAGTGGCCGCGGCTGCGCCCGCCGCCGTGGTGAAATACGGGGTCTTGAGTTTCAGGGCGGTAGCGCGGATGTCAAAGCTGTCGCGGATCGCCTCCACGCCCTCGGTCGTGTTGATCACAAGCTGAACCCCGCCATCCTTCATGCGGTCCACGATATGCGGCTGGCCCTGCATGACCTTGTTGACCCGCTCAACCTCGACGCCCCGCTCGGCAAGGAAGCGGGCGGTGCCGTCGGTGGCGAGGATCGAGAAGCCGCAGGAAACGAGGCGCTGCACGGTAGCGACGGTGGTTTCCTTGTCGGCATCCTTGACGGAGACGAAAGCCGTGCCGCCTTCGGGCAGCGTGACGCTCGCGCCGATCTGGGCTTTCAGGAAGGCGCGGTTGAAGCCCCTGTCCAGCCCCATGACCTCGCCGGTGGAGCGCATTTCCGGCCCCAGAAGGGTATCGACACCGGGGAAGCGGGCGAAGGGGAAGACGGCTTCCTTGACCGCGACATGGTCGATCTTGCCGGGTTGGTGGGGGATGTCGGCCAGTTTTTCGCCCGCCATGACCCGCGCAGCGATCTTGGCGATGGGGACACCGATGGCTTTGGCCACGAAAGGCACGGTGCGCGAGGCGCGGGGGTTCACTTCGAGAATGAAGATGTCGTCGCCTTGAATGGCGAATTGCACGTTCATCAGGCCGCGCACGTTCAGGCCGTCGGCCAAGAGGCCGGTCTGGCGTTTTAGTTCGGTGATGGTGGCGTCGTCGAGCGTATGGGGCGGCAGGGAACAAGCGCTGTCGCCGGAATGGATGCCCGCCTGCTCGATATGCTCCATGACGCCCGCGACGAAGACGGTATCGCCATCGGCCAGCGCATCAACGTCCACTTCGATGGCTCCGCTCAGATAGCTGTCGAGCAGCAGGGCGCGACCGTCGGAAACCTTCATGGCCTCGGCGATGTAGCGGTCGAGATGGGCCTCGTCGCGTACGATCTCCATCCCGCGTCCACCGAGAACGTTGGAGGGGCGCAGGACGACGGGGTAGCCGATCTGACCTGCCTTCTCCTTCGCCTCATCCTGAGTAAAGGCGATGGCGTTGGCTGGCTGTTTCAGGCCGAGGGTGTGGAGGAGTTGCTGGAACCGCTCGCGGTCTTCGGCGAGGTCGATGGCGTCGGGGGAGGTGCCGAGGATGGGGATGCCTGCGGCTTCGAGCGCGGGGGCGAGTTTGAGGGGGGTCTGGCCGCCGAACTGGACGATGACGCCCAGCAATTCGCCGTTCTCCTGCTCCTTGCGCAGGATGGCGATGACGTCTTCGTCGGTCAACGGTTCGAAATAGAGGCGGTCGGAGGTGTCGTAATCGGTGGAGACGGTTTCCGGGTTGCAGTTGACCATGATCGTCTCGATGCCCTGATCCTCCAGCGCGAAGGCGGCGTGACAGCAGCAATAATCGAATTCGATCCCCTGCCCGATGCGGTTTGGACCGCCGCCGAGGATGGCGACCTTGCGGCGGGCGGAGGGTTCGGCCTCGCATTCGGCGTGACCGCCATGGTCGGCCTCGAAGGTCGAGTACATATAGGGCGTGATGGCCTCGAACTCGGCGGCGCAGGTGTCGATGCGCTTGTAGACCGGCTCGACGCCGAGGGCGTGGCGGCTGGCGGTCACGTCGGCAGCTTCCTTGCCCGCGACGGCGGCGAGGCGGGCGTCGGAGAAGCCCATCTGTTTCAGCATCCTCATTCCGTGGGCGGTATCGGGCAGGCCGTGCTGGGCGATCTGCGCTTCGGTCTCCACGATTTCGCCGATCTGGCGCAGGAACCACGGGTCGAATTCGGTGATGCGGTGGATTTCGTCCATAGCCATGCCGTCGCGCATGGCCTGGGCGATAACGCGCAGGCGATCCGGGGAGCGGCGACCGAGTTCGCGGGTCAGGGCCGCGCGGCGGTCGGCGGGGGTCGAACCGGGGATGGGGAATTCATCGAGGCCGGAGAGGCCCGTCTCCAGAGAACGCAGGGCTTTCTGGAGGCTTTCCTGAAAGTTGCGGCCAATCGCCATGGCTTCGCCGACAGATTTCATCGCGGTGTTCAGGTCGTTGGTCGCACCGGGGAATTTCTCGAAGGCAAAGCGCGGGATCTTGGTGACGACGTAGTCGATAGTCGGCTCGAAGCTGGCCGGGGTCGCCTTGGTAATGTCGTTCTCAAGCTCATCGAGCGTATAGCCGATGGCCAGTTTTGCGGCGACGCGGGCGATGGGGAAGCCGGTGGCTTTCGATGCCAATGCAGACGAACGGGATACGCGGGGGTTCATCTCGATGACGACCATGCGGCCATCCACGGGGTTCAGGCCAAACTGTACGTTGGAGCCGCCGGTTTCGACGCCGATCTCGCGCAGGACGGCAATGCTGGCGTCGCGCATGATCTGGTATTCTTTATCCGTGAGCGTCAGGGCCGGGGCGACGGTAATGCTGTCGCCGGTATGCACGCCCATGGGATCGACGTTTTCGATGGCGCAGACGATGATGGCGTTGTCGTTCCGGTCGCGAACGACCTCCATCTCGTATTCTTTCCAGCCGAGCAGGCTCTCATCGATGAGAATCTGGCTCATGGGAGACGCATCGAGACCACCGAGGCAGATGCGCTCGTAATCCTCACGGTTATAGGCGATGCCGCCCCCGGTACCGCCCAGCGTGAAGGCGGGGCGGATGATGGCCGGCAGGCCGAGTGTCTCGAAGGCGGCCCATGCCTCATCCATCGTCGTGGCGATTTCGGATTTGGGGTTTTCCAGCCCGATTCGAGTCATGGCTTCGGCGAAGAGCTTGCGGTCCTCGGCCATGGCGATGGACGCCCCGTTCGCGCCGATGAGTTCGACGCCGTGACGGTCGAGCGCGCCGGATTCGGCGAGGGCCAGCGCGGTGTTCAAACCCGTCTGTCCGCCCATCGTCGGCAGGATCGCATCGGGCTTTTCATTGGCGATGATGAGTTCGACGATGTCCGGGGTGATCGGCTCGATATAGGTTGCATCGGCCAGTTCGGGGTCGGTCATGATCGTGGCGGGGTTCGAGTTGACGAGGATGACGCGATAGCCCTCCTCCTTCAGCGCCTTGACCGCCTGTGCGCCTGAGTAATCGAATTCGCAGGCCTGTCCGATGACGATAGGCCCTGCGCCGATGATCATGATGGAAGAAAGATCGTCGCGCTTTGGCATCGTGGCCCTCGACTCGTTGATGAGGCAAACGCGCGTTGTCTATGCCCTTTCCGCGACGACGTGAACCCCGTTAATCATTCGTTTATTGGTCCGGCTCGCAGGGGCCGGTGCGGACACCTTCCTGAATCTCGTCGAAGGTCATGTTCTTCGCGCCCAGCTTGATGCGGATACGGGCGGTGAAACGGTCTGTCTTCGTCTTGTAGACCGCAGAGGCCCGAGGACCGGCCACGGCCCCACAGGCGATGCTGTAGGTGGTAGCGGTGTCCGAGCGGTCCATGCCGGAGACGGTGCAGTCGCGAAAGGCACCGACCGCGCCGATAATCGGCCAGGGCGGCTCGCGCAGGCACAGGGTCGTGGTCCGTGATTGGGAATGACGTTCGAGATGTGGGAATTCGCTGCGGTGCTCGATACGATAGGTGCCTTCGCTCAACCCTTCCGCAAAAACGGGAGACAGGGTGGCGAAAGTGATAAAGAGCACAGCACGCATAGAAAACCTCCGATATGACCAATGCATAACGGAGGTTTACAGGAAGAAGCGACCCGTTTCGTGCGACGGCTTACTGGCGGTAGAAAACGTGGGTACCGTGCTGCGCGGTGCGGGTGAGAGACTTGGCCCAATAGGGATTTACGTAAGTCGCGTGGTAGTGGGTGGCGTCCAGCGTGATATCACGGCGCTCGCCCTTCATCAGCAGGATCGCGACGTCATGGGCCCGGCGGGCCGATTTCGTGTCGTTCATGCGTTCCGGCTCGCCGTCGCATTTGTACGAGAACTGGCAGGAATTGAGCCGATGCGCCCCCTGCGAGACGACGCCGCAGACGGTGTCTGGATAACGGCGGCTGTCCACGCGGTTCATGATGACTTCAGCCACCGCGATCTGGCCTTCGATGCTCTCGCCGCGCGCTTCGTAATAGATCGCTTCGCTGAGGCAGTGAAGTTCACGCTCTGCCCCTTCGAGTTTCATGCGGTTCGGGGCGCGGCCCGGTAGCAGAGCGGCTTGCAGGATGACCTGTTCAGCGGCGTCCGCCTCTTCCTGACCCGCCATGGCACGTCCGGCGGCGAGGTTGTCGTAATAGGTAAGAATGCGCTGGGAACCGATATCGGGCTGCGGCGCTTCGGGTGTCGCGATCGCGGACGATACGCCGCCGAATGATCCGAAAACGGCCCCCGCCATATCGGCGTCGGAATCGAGATATTTGATGCGGGTCGACGCATCCGCTGCGACGCCGGCAGCGCCGACAGCGTAGGATTCGATGTCTCCGCCGATGCCGAAGCGCACGGTCGGCTCAGATGGACGCTCCAGCGCCCGGAAAGATCCGAAAAAGTCCGCTCCGCCGTCACGGGTCGCCTGAGCGTCCATTCCGAACACGGCAATAGCCGTGAAGGTCGCAACAACTGCCTGCAACTTGAATCGCATTGATAACCTCTGTCGTAAGCCCATTCGATGTCGCCCGCCCCCGGGCTATAGACAAGTCACGTACTGCTTACACCGTCCCACCATAGTTCCGACCTCTTACGAGATGCTGAACGCATCCAAGATCGGAAAACAGCGACGACTGCATTTATGATACACTCAGTATCAAAACACAAGGCCTTTTTGTGCACTGCACCATTTATTCATCATCTTCGCATGGTGTGCAAAAATGGTATTAGTCGGCGGCGTTTCGCATAAAGACCGCAGTTTTGCAAGTCCGTACGTTCCGAAGCAGGTGAGTATGCCATCTTCATGCCAACGTATCGCCTGAGCCTTGCGCGCGGCGCTCCGGTCACGGATGGCCGAATTCTCCTTAAAATCATCCGTATATAGCGAAAGCAGGGTTTCCAAGCTCTCTGACAAGCCATCACCCGTCCTCGCCGAGACAAGATGGATGACAGTCTGTGTACCCCCTGCTTGCGTAACAGAGAGGGCGGAGCGCAGATCGGCGGCGGCGCGACGAGCCGCCGCACCGATGTCCGATTTTGTAACAAGAATCATATCCGGCACTTCCATGACGCCGGATTTGAGGAACTGTAGCGAATCGCCGGAAGCAGGCTGGACGCAGAGGATTGTCGCATCGGCGATGCCTGCGATTTCGATTTCGGACTGACCGACGCCCACCGTCTCGACCAAGACGACATCATGCGTGGCCTGCATCAGCATCATGGCCGGGAAGACGAGATCGGACAGCCCTCCGAGCCGCCCACGTGTGGCCATTGAGCGGACGAAGACGCCGGGGTCCAGCGGGTCGAGAGAGGCGAAGCGGGCGCGGTCACCCAGCAGGGCACCGCCCGTGCGGACCGAACTCGGATCGACGGCGATGACCGCGACGGTCTTGCCCATCGCCCGCAGCCGGGCGATCAGAGCGTCGAGCAGGGTGGACTTACCGACGCCGGGGGGGCCGGTGACGCCGACGGTCAGACCGCGTATCTCGGCAAAGGCGGCGTCGAGCAGGGCTGTGGTTTCCGGGGCATGGGGATCGCGCTCGATGCTCGCAAGGGCTTCGGCAAGGGCGCGTTTGCCGCCTGAGCGGAGGGGATCGAGGAGGCTCATGCCCCGCGTTCCTGCCGGATTGTCGCTTGAGCGGCGGCAAGGCGGGCGGCGGGAGCACGGTAGGGTGAGCAGGACACGTAATCCATGGCGAGCGATTCGCAGAAGCGGATGGTTCCCGCATCCCCGCCATGCTCGCCGCAGATGGCGACGGTCAGATCAGGGCGCACTGCCCTGCCCCGCTCGGTGCCGATTCGGACCAACTCCCCGACGCCCTCCTCATCGAGCCGATGGAACGGGTCGTATGCCAGACCGCCTCGCGTAATGTAATCCCGGATGAAACGGCCCGTATCGTCGCGGGAGAGGCCATAGGTCATCTGGGTCAGATCGTTGGTGCCGAAGCTAACGAAATGGGCATCTTCGCAAATGCGGTCGCAGCGCAGGGCGGCGCGGGGAGTCTCGATCATCACACCCAGACGCCAGGTGGGGGCGCGGCCACTCTCATGGTGGAGGGAGGCGGCGATGGCCTCGAATCGCTCACGGAACAGGGCCGTTTCGTTATCCGTGGAGACGAAAGGAACCATGATCTCCAGATCGGCGGCATCGCCTTTGGCGACCTCGACGGCCAGCGCCGCCTGAAAGATCGCGCGCACCTGCATGTCGTAGATTTCGGGAAAGAGAACGCCGATGCGGCACCCGCGACGGCCTAGCATGGGGTTGAATTCGCCCAGCTCTTCCACTCGCTCGCGCAGTTCCGTGACGGCGATATCCATGTCGCGCGCCAGATCGCGCAGGGCCGCATCGGTATGAGGCAGGAATTCGTGGATGGGCGGGTCGAGCAACCGGATGCAGATCGGCATCCCGTGCATCGGCTCCATCACGCCGATGAAATCGGTGCGTTGCAAAGGCAGGAGGACGGCCAGCGCGCGGCGGCGGGCATCGGGGGTGTCCGAGAGGATAAGCTGCTGCAAGGCCCCGAGACGACCGCGCTGGAAGAAGGCGTGTTCGGTGCGACAGAGCCCGATACCGTCGGCCCCGAGGCGGCGGGCGATAGTGGCCTCCTCGGCGGTATCGGCATTGGCGCGCACGCGCAGGCGGCGGCGGGAATCGGCCCAGTCCATCAGGGTGGCGAGCGCGGGGTCCGGCTCCGGCTCGATCATCGGTAGCGCCCCGGCAAGGGCCTCACCGGAGGTACCGTCGATGGTGAGGATATCGCCCCGGCGGACGGGTTTTCCGTCCGATCCGGTGAGGACACCCGCCGTCACATCGACCCGCGCGTCTCCTGCCCCGCAGACGCAGGGCTTGCCGAGGGACCGGGCGACGACCGCCGCGTGGCTGGTCATGCCGCCACGCACCGTCAGCAATCCGGCGGCGGCGTACATGCCGTGGATGTCTTCGGGGCTGGTCTCCAGCCGCACGAGGATGGCGGGGCGGCCCTTTGCGGCGAGGGTTTCGGCTTCGGTTGGGGTGAAGACGACTTCGCCGGAGACCGCGCCGGGGCTGGCGGGCAGGCCGCGTGCGATGACGTGGCGGGGGGCGGCGGGATCGACTTTGGGGTGCAAAAGCTGTTCGAGATCGGCGGGGGCGAC
>CALHLW010000216.1 GCA_938034615.1 uncultured Neomegalonema sp.
GCTCGCCCAGATCACCACCCCCGCCAGCGCATCCGCATCCTCCGCGTCTCCCTTGGAGGCCAGCGCCACCCGGTCGCGAATCAGCGGCTCCAGCAGGACCGGGGCCAGCTCGGCAATGCTCAGATGCCGGTAGCGCGGCAGCGCCACCATCGCCAGCGCCACCTTCCCGAACGTCTCATGCACCCGCGCCCGCAGCTTGGCGACCTGCGCCATCACCGAAGGCACTTCCCATGTCATTTTCGGATCAAACCAGATCGTCAGCGAGCCATGCCGCTTCAGCGCCGCATTGTACTCACCCATTTGTGCAACAAAGCCCTCCAATTTCCTTGCGACGTTCATCCACGATCACTATCCTTGGGTTTGTAAAAACAACAATTGCAGCGCTCGGTAGCAAAAACATCGGTTTTGCACAATCAATGGGTGGCTGCTTCGCGCTCCATCCGGACATTTGCAGCGCAAAAGGCATCGCTCTCACGAAAGAGGCAGAAGCACCCCTACCCCTTCGCCCGCCACGCCACCGCGAAGCGATCAAGGATCGGTGCGACGTCAGCGGCGGTCTTGCCAGCTGCCGGATCGATCACGGCGACCATGCCCTTCAGCTTATCGGCCTCGACCGTGACGTCGGCCTCGATCCCCTTCTCCGCCAGCGACTCGATAAAGACGCGGCGGATCGCGCTTTTGCGCAGGTCCGGCTTGAAGATCTTGCCCACCGCCGTCACTGGCAACGCTTCCATCACCTCGATATAGACCGGGCGTGCGGCGCGTTCGGGAACGTGTTCCTCCGCAAAGGCGATCATCTCTTCGGGGGTCGCGCTCATCCCCTCGTTCAATTCGACATAGGCGCAGGGGATTTCCCCCGCATAGGCATCGGGCTGACCGATGGCCCCGACCATGGCAACGGCGGGATGGGTGGCCAGCACCTCCTCGATCATGCCCGGATCGATATTGTGACCGCCCCGGATAATCAGGTCTTTCGCGCGCCCCGTAATCCAGAAATACCCTTCCGCATCTTTCCGCCCCAGATCGCCCGAGCGCAGCCATTTCGTGCCCTCGCCATCCGTGAAGAAGACATCGCGGTTCTTGTCCTCGCCCTTGTAGCCCGGAAAGACATGCGGCCCGGCGATGCACAATTCGCCGATTTCATCGGCCTCGCACACCCGGTCCAGCTTGCCCTCCCCGTCGATCATCATCGCGGCCAGTTTCGTATAGGGCAGCGGGAAGCCCACCGACCCGATCTTGCGCTCGCCCGCAGGCGGGTTGACCGAACACACCACCGTCGCCTCGGTCTGGCCGTAGCCTTCGAGAATGCGGATGCCGGTCTTGGATTCGAATTGCTTGAACAACTCCACAGGCAGCGGAGCCGACCCGCAGACACAGTAATTCAGCGTCGAGACATCCGCATCGACCTCCCGCTGGTTCAGCGCGGCCAGCGCCGTCGGCACGCCCATGAAGAAGTTGACCTTGTACTTCTCGACCAGCTTCCAGAAATTGTCGATCACCCCCTCGCCCCGGAACCCGGCGGGGGTCATCAGCACCAGACGCCCCCCGTTCAGCATCGCGGCGGTCCCCATCACATAGGCCCCGAAACAGTGGAAAAGCGGCAGGCAGCAGAGGATCGTATCCTTGTCGCCGAACACCCCGTCATTGACCGCGTGGGACTGGTAGAGGATGCCGCCGATATGGTGCTGCGCCAGCTTCGGATCGCCCGTCGTGCCGCCCGTATGGAAATACGCGGCCACCCGGTCCTTGCCACCGGCGGGCATGGCGAAGGTGAGTTCGTCGCCGGGTTGCCCGGCCACGGCCTTGGCCCAGTCGAGCACCTTGGCGTTATGGCTCGCCTTCACCTTCGGGCGAATCAGAGGAATGATCCACGACAGCGGCGGCGTCACGTAACGCAGCATGTCGATCTCGATCAGCGTCGTTACACCGGGGGCCAGCGCCAGCGCCTCCGCCGCGCGCTCGGCGATATCGGTCTTCGGAAACGCCTTGAGCGTCACCAGCACCTTGGCATCCGAATCCCGCAGGATGGAGGCTATCTTCTCCGGCTCCAGCAGCGGATTGATCGGGTTGACGATGCCGGAAGTCTGCCCCGCGAACAGCGCCGCCAGCGTCTCGGGCAGGTTGGGCAGCAGCAGCGCAACGGATGATTTCCCATGCGCGCCGAGCGAATGAAACAGGTTCGCGGCCTGCGTCACTTCCTCCAGGACACGCGCGAAGGTCCAATCGAAGGTCTTCGACTTCGGATCGCCCTTCAGCTGGAACGACACCGCCAACCCTTGCGGATCACGCTGCGCAGCGTTGACCACGAGATCGTAGGTCGATGTTTCGGTAATCCGCTGATCCAGCGGCGTGGCCTCGACGATGGCGATATCTTCCTGCGTCGCAATGCGGCGTTCCCATGGCATGGGCAAGTCCTCCCTGTCGGCACTGTTCTCGCACCGTATACGGTAAATGTGTCGCACGAGCAGGGCCACTGTGCAACCGGACGCAAGGTAAGCCTTTGCTACCGCTCCCCCGGCCATGGATACCGCTTGGCCAGCCGCACCATCGCGGCCAGCGCTGCGCCATGCCGTCGCCCGGCCATCGTCACCAGCGAGACGGTGCGCGCCACTTCCGGTTCGGCCAGCGGGCGCGTGCCGATGCCGGTGATCGCAGGCAGGAACTCGGGCATGATCGTGCACCCCATCCCCGCCACCACCATCGCCTGCACCCAATCCTCACGTTCGGAGGAATAGCGCACATTGACGCCCAGCGGGCGCGCCTGGCCCATCGCTTCGAAATGCTCCGTGAACTCGCAATGCACCCGTTTGAGGTAATCGATCCCCGCCAGCGCATCGAGCGCAACGGCATTACGATTGGCAAACGCATGACCCTCCGGAAAGGCGATCACATACCGCTCATCATAGAGTGGCATGGCGTGCAAGGCTTCGGGCAGGCTCGGCAGGGCCAGAAGCGCCACATCCAGCACACCCTCCCGCATCGCCTCGATCAGCTCATCCCCCGTCGCCTCGCGCAGTTCCAGATCGAGCGCGGGGACTTCCTCGCGCAGCCGGGTCAGGAACCCGATCATCCGCGCCGGAGCGATGGTGGACATGACGCCCAACCGAATCGTCGCCGCCTCTTCAGTGAAATAACCCGAGGCATCCAGTTTTGCCGCCGCGCTCGCCTCGGACAGCGTCACGATATGCGGATGCACCCGACGGCCCAACTCGGTCAGGATCGTGCGGTTCCGCTCGCGGTGAAACAGCGGCCCACCGAATTCCTCTTCGAGTTTCTGGACAGCCTTGGTCAGCGAGGGCTGCGACACATTGCAGGACTCCGCCGCCCGCGTGAAATTCTCCGCCTCGCAGACAGCCAGAAAATAGCGCACCTGATGCATTTCCATAGCCGATGCCTTTCATCTCTGCCCGTAAAACCGCGATTTCCCGCGATTCTTATCCCAATCTCCGGACCATCGATCTATGTGACCATCCTTCGAGACGGGCCTGCGGCCCTCCTCAGGATGAGGCTATCTCTCTGTATAAGATAGAAACCTCATCCTGAGGAGCGAGCATAGCGAGCGTCTCGAAGGATGGCAAAAGGGTCGAATATTTGGGCCAATCACACCGTTCCATAGCCCACGACTATCAAACCCAAAGCCAAACGATATTTCAAATCCTCCACCGCAACCGCCATCTTCATCTCCAGAAACACCGGCACCCCGCCGGTACCAATTGGAGAAGAGCCATGATCCGCAAGACCCTCATCCTCGCCACCCTCGCCGCCAGCATCGCCACCGCCGCTCTCGCCGATGCGGGACGTCAGGGCCAATTCACCGGCGCCTCCAATCACGTCACCACCGGCATGGTCGAGATAATCAAGGACGGCGACGGCTATGCCGTGAAACTCGGCCCGAACTTCTCCCTCGACGGCGCACCCGATCCGAAGGTCGGCTTCGGCAGGAACGGAACCTTCGTGGACGGCACGCTGATCGGCAAACTTCAGTCCCTGAACGGCGAGCAGGTCTACCGCATCCCCGCCGGGATCGACGTGTCCAGCTTCACCGATGTCTTCATCTGGTGCGAGCAGTTCAGCGTCCCCCTCGGCTCCGCCTCCCTGCGCTGACGCGCCTCCGCCCGCAGAAACACCTTTGAGAGGACAGATCCGTGACCATGACCGCCGATTACACCGCGATGCCCGCATCGACCGTCTCCGCCGCAACGCTCGTCAAAATCCTGTTCGCAGGTTGCGCCGCCACAATCGCCTTCGATCTGTTCGGACAGGGCCTCAGCCCCCTCGCCGGATATGCACGGCTCGCCCCGGTGGGGCTGGCCGACGGCACGATCCGGGCGCTGTTCGACACCAAGATCGCCGGGGGTGGCCATCTGATGCACTACCTGATCGGATTGATCGCCTACCCGCTCGGCTGGCTGCTGGTCGCGCGCCCCCTCGCCGCAAAGCTGACGCCCCGCCTTTCGGAGTGGCTCGTCGCGGCGGTCTACGGCGTTGGTCTGTGGATCTTCGCACTCTACTTCACGGCACATCTGATCGTCGGGATGCCTCCCTTCCTTGGCTTCACCGGCATCACATGGGTCGCACTGGTCGGCCATGTCGTCTACGCGCTGGCCTTCGTCGCCGCCCTGAAGTGGCAGAACAACCGATAGCCTGACCTACCGTCCGGGACAGTCCGACGCCGCAGCCCCGCGCTGCGGCGTCGAAATACGTTTCTCCCGGTAAGGGCGTTTCATACGGATGTCTTCCACCATAAGATGAAATTAAGTTGCTTCGGAGAGGAACTTAACCGATTAATAGGCAGATGACCGGCCCGGAACCCGATCCGACGCCCACCACCGGTAGCGCCGCATACCGCATTGTCGTCATGACGGTTTCGGCGCTGACCATCGGGCTGTGCGTATCGCTGGCCGCCATCGCCTTCGTCGATCTGGTCTTCTGGCTGAACAACGTGCTTCTCGTGTCGCCCCGCACGCGGGTGCAAGTCGACGGGATGCCTTGGCTGATCATCGCGGCAACCCTGCTGGTCCCGGTGATCGGCGGATTGCTGGTAGGGACGCTGATCGCCCGCTTCTCGCCTGAGAAAAGACCACTCGGACCCCCCGATGTGATCCGCGCAGTCCAACTCGCCCAGACCCCGCCGGGGGTGCGGGCAGGACTCGTCTCGACGCTCGCGTCGGTGATCTCACTGGGGTTCGGCGCATCAGTCGGGCAATACGGGCCGCTGGTTTATCTCGGCGCGATGATGGGCAACCTCCCCAGCCGCCTGAACCTGCGCATCCCGAACTTTCCCGCCATTGCCATGGCCTGCGGCGTTGCGGCGGCAATCTCGACGGCCTTCAATGCCCCGATTGCCGGGCTGGTCTTCGCCCATGAAGTGATCCTGCGGCATTATTCGATGCAGGCTTTCGCGCCCACCACCGTTGCGGCAGCAACGGGCTACGTCGTCGCGAATGTGATGTTCGAGCGTGAACCGCTGTTCCTCGTGCAGTTCGACGGGGTCGCTTATGGCTATGAGTTCATGTTGTTCGCGGTCTTGGGTCTGCTCGCCTCCATCGTGGCCATCGCCTTCATGCGCCTGACGCTGCGCAGTGCCGCCTTTGCCGCCAGCACGCCGATCCGTCCTGCGCTGCGCCCCGCGGTCGCCGGATTGGCCGTCGGGCTGACCGCGCTCTGGCTGCCCGATGTGATGGGGGTGGGCCGGGAGGCACTGCGCTTTGCCACCATCGAAGGCGCGTTCCTGACATGGGAGCTGGCACTGCTGGTCGTGGCAAAGATCGCCCTGACCGCGCTCTGCGTTGGGTTCGGGTTTGCCGGAGGCGTCTTCAGCCCCGCCCTACTCATAGGTATCCTGTTCGGCGCACTCTGCTGGATGCTGCTCGACGCAACCGGCGCAATCGCCACCTCAGGGATCGTCGCCTACGCGATCTGCGGCATGATGGCCGTGACCAGCGCGGTGATCGGCGCTCCCCTGACGACGATCCTCATCGTGTTCGAACTGACCCGCAATTACGACCTGACCATTGCCGCGATGGTCGCCGTGGTCTTCTCCAACCTCGTCGTCTATCGCGTTTTCGGGCGATCTCTCTTCGATGTGCAGCTTGCGCGACGGGGCATCGACCTGTCCGCAGGTCGGGACCGGGCATGGCTCTCGACACAGCGCGTGTCGGGCCTGTCCAGCACGACGTTCGACCGATGCTCTCCACGCGACCGCGCCTACGCGGTGCTGGCACGGACGCACAGGAACGAGGTCTTCGCGCTCGATACGGAAGGGCGTCTCGAAGGTATCGTCGATACGCGCAGCCTTGCCGATGATCCCTCGACCCGCATCGCCTCCGTAATGGCCCCGCCAAACCTGCATTTCGACGAAACCACCACCCTGCCCGATGCGATGCGAATGCTGGAAGGCTTCGTCGGTGACACCATCCCCATCATCGACACGACATCGGAACGCATGACCGGTGTGGTCAAGGAAACCGCCGTCATCCGGGCCTATCTGGATGCCATCGATGGCCTGAGACGGGAAGAAAATGCGCCTGCATAACCTCCTCACCATGGCCCTGATGGCCTTCCCGGTGCCTGCCGGGGCAGAAAACGATATCACCGTCGTGTCCTGGGGCGGCGTGTACGAGGCGGCACAGCGGCAGGCGATCTTCGACCCCTTCACGGCAGCAACCGGGATCACCGTCGAGACCGAAACCTACAGCGGCGGTGTCGATGCCCTTCGCACCCGCAGCGCAGAGGCGGGTTGGGACGTCATCGACATGATCGAGGATCAAGCGATCCGCGCCTGTGACGCCGGATTGCTCACCGAAATCGACGCCGGAGAAATCGCACCGGATTCCGCCCGGAAAGACTTCCTGCCGGGATCGTTCCGACCCTGCTCGGTCGCGCAGAACGTCTATGCCACGGTTTTTGCCTATGACGACCGGGCGTTCTTGGGCGAAAAACCCGTCTCCATCGCCGATTTCTTCGATCTGGAGCGGTTTCCGGGCAAGCGGGCACTGCTTCGCGACCCCGATGTCATCCTCGAATGGGCGCTGATGGCCGAAGGCGTCCCCATCGGTCAGGTCTATGACCTGTTGAGCACCGACCGGGGCCTGCGGTTGGCCTTCCGCAAGCTGGAGACCCTGCGCGGCTCGATCCTCTGGTGGAAGGAGGTCGGCACCCCGGCGGCCATGTTGGCGGATGGACGCGCCGTGATGGCGAGCGGGTATAACGGGCGCTTCTTCTCCGCCGCACAGGAAGAGGGCTTTCCGATCACCATCGTCTGGGACGGCCATGTCGTCAGCACCGATGTCTGGGCAATCCCGAGCGGAACCGAACGCGAGAAAGCCGCGAAACGCTTCATTCGCTTCGCGACCGCGCCCGAGCGAATGGCGGCACTGGCGGAGTTGATCCCCTACGGCCCCACACGCCGCTCCGCCCTCTCGCGGATCGGGCTGCACCGCGAAAGCGGCGTCCCTATGCGCGACCGGCTCCCCAATTCCCCGCAGCACGAAAGCCGCGCGCTCTATGGCGACACCGTCTGGTACGCCCGCACCCGCGCCCTGCGCAAACGCCGCTTCGAGGCGTGGTTACAAGGCGAGTAGCGGCCCACTCGTCACCCGAGCGCGTCCGCCCCCACGCTCGCCAGCATCGCTTCGCCCACGGCAATATCCTGCTCGCCCGAGCCGGAGCCGACGCCGACCGCGCCTGCGATCTGGCCTCCTATCTTCACCGGCATCCCGCCGGGCAGGTTCGTGACCGCGTTCCCGGTCGCCGCCGCAATCTTGGTCGCGAATTCTTCGGGCATCCCCCCCGTTGCTGCCCCCGTGGAGGCGGCGGTGCGGGCCTTGGCCGTCGCGCTCAGTACCGACAGATACTTCGCCCCACTCATCCGCAGGCTTCCCATCACCTCACCGGAGGCATCGACCACGACGAGGCATTGCGGCTGGCCGATCTCGGTCGCC
>CALHLW010000217.1 GCA_938034615.1 uncultured Neomegalonema sp.
CGTCAGGGCTGGCTGAATGTGATCAATGGCGGCGGCTCGCGCGAGGATGTGGTGCAAGGTTTTGCCCAGAGCGGTGAATTCGTCGGCAACACGGCGTCGGATTTCAGGGCTTACATGAAGGCCACGGGCGGCGATACGCTCGACGGCGGCGTGGGTGACGACACGCTCTATGGTGGGACGGGCGCCGACACCTTCATCTTCGATGCCAGCGAGGACGGAAGCGATACGGTGCTGCAACTGGATCCGTGGGATACACTGCAATTCGAGGGCTTCGGCTACAGTTCGGCGACAGATGCCCGCGCGCAGATGTCGGCTGTCGGGCCCGATGTCCGCTTCGCTGATCAGGGTGTCACCATCACCTTCGCCGGTGCCGACCTCGCCACGATGCAGGAAGTCGATTACCTGTTCGAGTGATCGAGCGACGGGCAGGGTGCGGCCATGACACCGGTTCACGCCCTGCCTTCACTATCCCGGCATCTTCGCGGCGGCAGATCGTCTTTTCGAATACAGTTGAAGCGTTTGTGATGTTTGCCCGGTGGTAAAACCTATTCCCGGTGCTGCCACCGCCCATCTACAACAGCGCACTGGAGTCTGACGAAATTACTGGCCGTAAAACATGGGCGGAAGACAGCAATTCTCTCGCGAGGTAGATCGTTGCCTAACTCTTTGAGATAATGGCGATCCCGTCAGGACTCGAACCTGAAACCTACTGATTAGAAGTCAGTTGCTCTATCCAGTTGAGCTACGGGACCGGGAGACTATCGTGCGACACCTTCAGTGGGCCACTTTCAGTGCGACCAAGGCACACGGCGGGCGGTGGAGAAGTTGTCGCCATAGCCACGGGGGCGGTGGCGGCGTTTTTGGGGTTCTTCGACGGCGGCGGCGATGCCGTGGCGGGCGGCGTAGTCCATCGCGGCTTCTTTCGAAGGGAAGGTCAGGCGCACCTGCGACGCTGTGTCGGTGCTGCCGGTCCAGCCCATCAGCGGATCGACCGGTCGCGGCCCGTCATGTCCGAAATCGAGCACCCAGGTCTTCGATTTTCCCATGCCGGAGGTCATCGAGCTTTTCGGCGGTTGATAGATACGGGCGGTCATGGACGGATGGGTATCCTGTGTTTGATCGTGCAAAGCACTGACAGAATACCGTGCGGTGGGGCGAATTGGAACCCATTCTTCATCGGCATCGCTGGAGGCCGTAACGTGTCGCGACGCTACGGCTTCCGTTACGTACTACTCGTCAGCGAAGCAGTAGGTGCAAATCTTGTTGCCGTCGGGATCGCGCAGATAAGCGGCATAGGCTGTCGGAGTGAAGGCACGGGGACCGGGAGCGCCCTCATCGGTGCCGCCATTCGCGAGACCGGCCTCGTGGAACTTGCGCACCGCCTCGCGTGAGGTAGCCGCGAAGCTGATCGTGACACCGTTGCCGCATTGCGCAGGCTCGCCATCGACGGGCGTGAAGACAACGAATTGCGGAGAATCGGCACCGTAGAGCGTTCCGGCCTCACCCAATTCACCAAGATGGTTAATGCCAAGCGTTGCGAGAGTTGGCGTGTAGAACGCCGCTGATTTTGCCCGGTCGTTCGAGCCGACGGTCGTGTGCGTGAATATCGAAGACATCGTTGTTCTCTTTCCTGTCTGGTTCATACGGCACGCCCCGTGCGGTCCGCATCGTCAGTTTTATCAATTTACCTATCAGTAGGTAGTCACATTGAAGTGATAGAGATTCATTCAATTTCGGTTTTCAGATCACCTATCAGGATTGTATAACTATCTATGGGTAGGCGTAGCGCGGTGTGCGTGACACGCTCCCATCACGGAAAGGCGATGACATGGACCTGAACGCAGATTTCTCCGCCCGCGCTGTCGTCCACTCGGAAAACGTCGAGTGGCAGCCGTCGCCGATGGCGGGTGTCGACCGCCGGATGCTCGACCGGATCGGCGGCGAAGTCGCCCGCGCGACGACCATCGTGCGTTATGCGGCGGGTAGCCAGTTCTCTGAGCATACGCATTCCGGGGGCGAGGAATTCATCGTGCTCGATGGCGTTTTTCAGGATGATTACGGCGATTTCCCCGCCGGAACCTATGTCCGTAACCCGCCCACGACTTCGCATACGCCCGGTTCCGAACCCGGTTGCACGATCTTCGTGAAGCTGTGGCAGTTCGACCCAGACGACCGGAACCAGTTCCACAAAACCATGGCCGATGAGTTGGGCGCTCCGGTCGATGGTGTGGCGACGGCAGAGCTTCACCGCGACGACCGTGAGATCGTGACCTACAGCCACCTCGACGCCGCCGCGACGCTGGAGAACACCGATCCGGGCGGCATCGAGATGCTGGTCATCGACGGCAGTGTTTGGGAGAGCGGCGAAACCCTGGGCAAGGGGGCATGGCTGAGGCTTCCGATGGGCGCTGCACTCTCCGCCGTGGCGGGCAGCGATGGCGCGAAGATCTGGATGAAGACCGGGCATCTTCGCTATGTCGCCCCGCCTGCGGTCTGACCGGGAGCCTGAGCGATGGAACAGGATACGAAGACGGCGCTGCTCGATTCTGCCGAGCGCGCCGCCCGCGCAAAAGGGATCGATGGCTTCTCCTATGCCGACCTCGCTGAAGAGGTGGGCATCCGCAAAGCCAGTATCCACTATCATTTCCCGACCAAGGCCGATCTGTCGGTCGCGATGATGAAGCGCTATGCCGAGACGTTCCTCGCGATCTGCAAAGAAATCGAGGGGGCGAACGCAACCGGCGCAGCACGGCTTTCAGCGTTGATCGCCCAATATCGCGATGCCGTCGGCAACGGGCGCACTCTGTGTCTGTGCGTTTCGTTTTCGGGAACGCGCGACAGCCTGCCGCCGGAGACCATCGACGCGATACGCAGTTTTCGGTCGCGGATGATCGACTGGCTGCGCGACAGTTTTGCGCTCGGGCAGCAGGACGGGTCGATCCATCCTCTCGCCGACCCTCGGGAAGAGGCCGCCGCCTGCCTCTCCTTGCTGGAAGGCGCGCAACTCGCGGCGCGCGCGGAAGAGAACGCCGCCGCCTTCGACGCTGCGCTGTCTGCCCTGAGAAAGCGTCTCCGGTAGAGTCGCATTGCCGAGAATTGGCAGTCGGGCAGGGCGCATTCAACGAAGGTTAACCCGTTCGCGGTATGGCAATCATCCTGTCATTTGCGTTGCCAATCAATACGGGTCAGCCCATGCGCCTCGCCGGAATCTTCGTCGTCCTTGCCCTGATCGGCATTGCCACCGCACAATCGATCGTCGGGGGAGCGCCCGAAAGCGAGGCGGAGAATGCAAAGCTCGCTCTCGCTGCGAGCGACATCTGTACCGTCGAGGTCGCGACCGTGCCGGTTATCGTCACTCAGGCCCGCGAGATCGTCACGACCCCGGCTCATAAACGCCTAACGGTCACGCCCGCCCGCTTCGGAACGCGGACCGAGACTGTCGAAATCGTCCCTGAACACCGTGAAGGGGCGACGTTCTTCGCCGAGCCTAGGCGTGTGATCATCAGCGAGCCCACCCGCCGTCTGCGCGCCATGGACGCGGTCTTCGACAGCGATGACTCCGTCGAGGACCGCACCGTCATCCGCCCGTATGTCGAGGACGGCAAGCTGGTGGAGCAAACCGACAGCCTGCCTGCCATCCCCGATTCTCGCATGGTTCGAAAGAAGGCGTCGATACAGGCCGTGCGGATCAATGCCGGTCTGAAGATGATCGACACGAAGATCTTGGACCGGGACGGCGAAGGCGAGCCGGTGCCCGCCGAAACCATCGAGATCGAAGTTCGCACCGTCGAGGCCCAGCCCTCCGTTGCGACCGAAGATATCCCTGCGGTGATCGAGATCGTCGAGATCGAGATCGTCGAGACTCCTTCTCGCAGGGTCGAGGCCGAGGCGATCTGCGCGATTGCGAGCCGGAACCCCATGATCCGTCGGGTACAGGATGCCCTCGCCGCGAAGGGCATCACGACCGGCGAATCCGGTGTATGGTCCCCCGTGACCATAGACGCTATGGCCGCGATGCAGGCCGAAGAAACCGGCCTCGTTTCCCCTTTCCTGCTGCTCGAAACCCTGCGCGCGTGGGTGCCGGACGTGGAATTGCCTGTGTCCTGACCATCCCGGCGCATACCTCCTCAAACCCGCGCAGGATTTATTTCATTCAAAGACTTGAATTTACCAGCCGTCTCAGGCAACGCTAGGGCCAGCAAAAACCTAACGGCGGCGAAAAGCCGCGAAATGGGAGGTCCGATGATCCTGCGTAGCGCTTTGATCGCGGCGATGGCCTGTGCCTTTTACGGGGCCGCATCCGCCGCCGATGTGATCTCACCGGAAGCGGTGAAGATCGTGGACAGCGAAATTACCGAATCCCTGACCGGGGTGGATGGTGATCCGGTTAACGGGTTGGCCACCTTCACGGGTCGCAAGGCGGGCAATTGCCTTGCCTGTCATGTGGTAACGTCGCTGCTCGACAAACAGCAGTTTCACGGCGAGGTCGGCCCGCCCCTCGACGGGGTCGGCGATACGTATAGCGCCGGTGAGTTGCGCGCCCGGATCGTGAATCCTAAGATCGATCTGCCCGATACGATCATGCCGTCCTTCTATCGAGTTGGTGGAAATCGCGTGGCTGAGAAATTTCAGGGCAAGACCATCCTGTCCGCACAGGAGGTCGAGGACGTGATCGCCTACCTTCTGACCCTTAAAGATTGAGCGGGAGACGCATGATGAAACGCATCCTATCCGTTACCGCCGCCGTCTTCCTGATCGCTGGCGCATCCTTTGCCGTTGCTGAACTCGAAGAAGGGTATGTGGCCGTTGAGCCCGCATCTGCGGACCATCCGCTCGACGAGATCATCTCCGGCTATCAGTTCCGCATCGCTTCGACCCGCGCCGCGCAGGACGATGATTTCGAGAACCCCGGTATGCTGCTGCTCGATCAGGCCGTGGACGTATGGTCCGAGGCAGACGGTGAGGCAGGTAAATCCTGTGCCGATTGCCATGGCGACGATCCGCTGGAATCGATGAAGGGCGTCGGCGCGACCTATCCGAAATTCACGGAAGAGGGTGATCACCGCGCCTTCCGGAATATCGAGAACCAGATCAACCACTGCCGCACCGAACGGATGCAGGCGGATGCGTGGAAATACGACAAGAACGACATGCTCGGCATGACGATCCTCGTGCGCCATGCAGACCGGGGAATGCCGGTCAATGTCACCATTGACGGCGATGCCGCGCCGTATTTTGAGCAGGGCAAGGAACTCTACTACACCCGTGTCGGTCAATTAGATATGTCCTGTGCCCATTGCCACGAAGAGAACTACGGCAAGTTTATCCGGGCGGACCATCTGAGCCAGGGCCAGACCAACGGGTTCCCGACCTATCGCTTCAAGTGGCAGGGTGTCGGCTCGTTGCACCGCCGATTCTCGGGCTGCATCAAGAACATCCGGGGTAATCCGTTCAAGAAAGGCGAGGATGAATTCCTGGCCCTTGAACTCTACACCGCATGGCGCGGGCAGGGTCTGCCTATCGAGACGCCTGCAGTTCGTAACTGATCGACCGCCACCGGTGTCATGCCCGCGAAAGCGGGCATCTGTCTGAAGTTTTGCAGATTCCCGCTTTTGCGGGAATGACTTGCTGATGCAATCGCCATGTCTTGATTTTACAGAATGGAAACGGAGATTCGGATGCTCCGACGTGCTGCGCTCCTCATTATCCTCACTTCACCGCTCCATGCGCAGGAAGTTACCCTGCGCCACGGTGATGTGACTCTGCTGGCTGATTTCGTGGAGGCCGAGGATACGACCGCGCCTGTTGCGCTCATCACCCATGGCACGCTGGCGCATAAGGACATGGAACTGGTCGAGACGATGCAGGATGCCCTCGCTGAACGCGGCATCTCTTCGCTCGCGCACTCTCTGTCCTTCGGGATCGACCGGCGCGAAGGCATGGCCGATTGCGATGCCCCGCATACGCATCTCGATACGGATGCGGACGATGAAATCGCCGCATGGATCGACTGGCTCGGGGATGAGGGTCACGAAATACCCCTCCTGATCGGCCATAGTCGAGGCGGGAAGCAGGTGGCGCGGGTCGCGGCAGGCCGTGATGATCTGTCCGGTGTCGTTCTGATGGCTCCGGCCACGGTGCGTTCGACGGAGCGGGGGCGTGCTCGGTATGGGGACGCGCTCGATACGGTTCTGGCGGAGGCGCGCGCTGCCAAGCCTGACGCGATGCTGGATGTTCCGAACCTGCTCTATTGCCGTGATGCAAAGGCCAGTGCGGCGTCGGTCCTTTCCTACTATGACGGCCCTGCCACCGGCGCGGATATTTATGCGGCGGACATCGCAGCGCCTGTTCTCGTGATCCTCGCGCAAAAGGACGCGGTCCTTCCCGAAGCTCCCGCCGCCTATGTCCCTTTGCGCGGGGATACGCTGGACGTGAAGATCGTCGAGGATGCCGACCATATGTTCCTCGATTTCTTCACGGATGATGCCGCCGATCTGATCGAGGCTTTCGTGGCCGATCTGGACGCGGAGGCTGAGCAGGAAAAGGTTGATTTCGCCAGTGCCGATCTCGAATATGGGGCGTATCTGGCACAGGAATGTTCGTCCTGCCATCGGGAAAGCGACGATACCGAAGCGGTTCCGGCGCTCAACGGACTGGATGCCGACCATATCTATTACGCACTCGAAGACTACGCGACGGGCCTGCGCGGCAATGCCGCCATGGGCCTCGTCGCCCGTTCGCTGGACGAAGAGCAGCGCATCGCGCTCTCCGCCCATTTTTCCCTTCAGGAAGACTAGGAGGCCATCATGGACTTTACCCGTCGTGAAACCGCGAAGCTGGCATTTGCCGCCGGTGCCGCCACGCTCTTTGCCCCGAATGTCGCCCGTGCGGCCAATCCGAAGCTGATCGTCGTCGGCGGTGGTCCCGGTGGTGCGACCGTCGCCAAATATGCCGCCAAGGACTCCAAGGGCGCGCTCGACGTGACACTGGTCGAGCAGAACCCGATGCACACGACCTGCTTCTTCTCGAACGTTTATCTTGGCGATGCCTATGCCTTCGATGACCTGAGCCACAGCTACGATCACCTCGCCAATACCCATGGCGTCAACATGGTCTATGCGCGGGCCGAGAAGGTCGAAACGGGCAAGGTCACGCTCGCCGATGGTTCGACGCTGGAAGCGGATGCCATCGTCATCGCGCCGGGGATCGACTTCAAATTCGATCTCTATGAAGGCTATGACGAAGGCGTCGCCGCGACTCGCATCCCCCATGCCTACAAGGCCGGGCCGCAAACACAGCTTCTCAAGAAGCAGGTGAAGGCTATGGCCGATGGCGGCACGGTCATCATCTGCCCGCCGCCGAACCCGTTCCGCTGCCCCCCCGGCCCCTATGAGCGCGCGTCGATGATCGCGAAGATCCTGAAGGCCGAGAAGCCGAAATCCAAGATCCTGATCTTGGATGCCAAGGACAAGCATTCCAAGCAGGGCCTCTTTCAGGAAGGCTGGGAAACGCATTATCCCGGCATGATCGAATGGGTTCCGGCGGAATTCACCGGGGGCGGTATCGCCTCGGTCGATGCGAAGGCTATGAGCGTGACGACGATCGAAGGCGAGACCTTTGAGGGTGACGTCATCAACATGATTCCCGCGCAGAAGGCCGGGATGCTGGCCATCGCATCCGGATTGACTGGTGACGGCGACTGGGCTCCGATGAACCCCTCGACCTTTGAATCAACCCTCGTTCCGGGCGTCCACGTCCTCGGTGACGCCTGCGCGCAGGGCGATATGCCCAAATCCGGGTTCTCGGCGAACTCGCAGGCGAAGGTCGTCGCGAATGCCGTGCGGGCCTCGCTGACCGGATCGCGGGCCTTCCCGCCGCGCTTCCGCAATACCTGCTGGAGCCTCGTGGCCGACGACTGGGGCATCAAGGTCGGGGCAGACTACGTGGCGGGCGACGACAAGGTGACGAAGACCGAAGGCTTCCTGTCGCCTTCCGATGCCGCCGCAGACCTGCGCGCCGCCACCGCCGCCGAAGGCTATGACTGGTATGATGCCATCGCACAGGATATCTGGGGGGCGTAACCGACGCTGACCGTCATGCCCGTTTGGGCGGGCATGACATTTATTGACGAAAGCCCTGATGATGCCCTTGCCCGATCTTGACGCGCTGGAGCCGGATGAGCTGGCCGATATGGTCACTGATGTCCGCGATGCGACCACCTTCCTCAAGGCGCTGGCGCATGAAGGGCGGCTGATGATGCTCTGCTATCTGTCGGATGGCGAGAAGACGGTGACGGATTTCGAAAAACTGCTGTCGATGCGCCAGCCTGCCGTATCGCAGCAATTGATGCGGCTGCGCAGCGACGGGCTGGTCAGCGCACGGCGCGAGGGCAAGGCGATCTATTACGCCATATCCGATCCGAAGGTCGCCCGCCTCGTCGGCACACTCTACGAGATGTTCTGCGCGAACGGGGAGTGCAAGTGACATGCTCGCCGATTGGCTCACCCCCCTCGTCGGTCTGTTCGGCGGTGTGGTTCTGGGGTTGGCCGCGCGGCTGGGTCGGTTCTGTACGCTGGGGGCGATAGAGGACGCGATCTTCGGGGCAGGCACCCGCCGCTTGCGCGTTTGGGCGCTGGCCATTGCCGTGTCGATAGCGGGGATCGCGATTCTCGATCTCGTCGGCGTACTCGATCCGGCGGAGAGTTTCTATCTGTCGCGGCCTGTGCCGCTTGTCTCGACGGTGTTCGGGGGTGCGATCTTCGGCCTTGGCATGGCCCTCGTCGGCACCTGTGGCTTTGGTTCTCTCGCGCGGTTGGGTGGGGGCGATCTGAGCAGCCTCGTGGTTTTCCTTGTGATTGGCGTGACTGGCTATATCGCCAGTGGTGGTTTCATCGGTGAGCTGCGCGTTTCTCTGTTGCCCGAACGCACGGCGCTGCCTGCCGAAAGTGGGATCGCGCAGTTCCTCGCGACCCGTGGCGGTGTTCCGGTCTGGCTGGTCTCGCTGGCTGTTGCCACAGTTCTTGCGACGAGCGCTCGTGCACTGGCTCGCCGCGATGTGTTGTGTGGTCTGGCGGTCGGTTTCGCTGTGATCGCCGGGTGGA
Organism: uncultured Neomegalonema sp.; assembly: GCA_938034615.1. Lineage (GTDB taxonomy): Bacteria > Pseudomonadota > Alphaproteobacteria > Rhodobacterales > Rhodobacteraceae > JAHDDY01. The sequence goes on from CALHLW010000217.1 coordinate 9,102, forward strand.
GCGTTACGGCTTGGCAAAGCGCGGAGGACTTCGGCGAGACAGCCATCCGCAGTTACAGCTTCGTGCGGCCCCTCGGCGACACGATGATCTATGCCATGACCTCCAGCGGTACGGCGCTTACCTTCGGCGTGGCCGGTGTAGCGGGTACTGTTATCGGAGCCGTAGCCGGTGCCCTGTGGAACGGGGAGTTCCGCTGGGAAGCCTGCGACGATGCCCGCACCCTGAAACGCCAGATCGTCGGCGCCGCGCTGATGGGAACGGGGGGCGTCTTTGCCATGGGCTGCACGGTGGGGCAGGGGATATCCGCCGCTTCGGTACTCGCCTTCAGTGCGCCGGTCTTTCTGCTGTCGATGTTTGTCGGCGCGTGGATCGGTTTGCAATGGCTCGTGCGCGGCACCGTCATCGATCCGCTGCGCGAAGCGCTGCACCTCGATTGACGTGCGCCAAATATCGCCGGGTATGCAGAATTGTATCGTTATGGTACACTATTCCGTGATGTAGATATGAGATGTGCGGAATAGATGCGGGTTATGTCTCCATACCGGGAGAGAGTCTGCCGTTCTGACGAAGCGCATGTCTTCTTACGATGGAGAATCCGATGCGTATTACCGATGGCTTGCAGCTTCTGAAACGCAGCAACTTCAGCTTCGACTCCTTCGTCAAAGGGGCGAAGGGTGAGGAGCAGTCGAAACCTGATACCGGGCAAGGGCGCGGCGAAAAACCGTCCGGTGGTCAACAGCAGCCCGGCGGTGGCGCGATCCCCGTTGAACCGGATGGTGGCATCGGCGATGGTGCGGGGCCGATTCCGGTCGATCCTGATGGTAACGGACCCATCGCGACGACCCTTGCCATCGGCGAGGAAGACGGGGGCGGTTTCAGCGGTACGCCTATTCCTGTCGAGCCGGATGGTGGCATCGGTGATGGTGCCGGGCCGATTCCGAAAGATCCCGATGATGGCGGTCCGACCTTTACGACCCTTGCGCTTGGCGAGGAGGATGGGGGCGCAGGCCCGATCCCGGTCGAGCCTGATGGCGGCATCGGCGACGGCGCAGGCCCGATTCCGAGTGGTCCGATCCCGGTCGAACCTGACGGTGGCATCGGTGACGGTGCCGGTCCGATTCCGGGCGACGCCTCCGGTCCTGGCATTGGTCCGTTCGAAGGAGGTCCGATTGGCGGTGGCCCGATCCCTGTCGATCCCGATGACAAGGAACCAATCTTTACGACCCTGGCTCTCGGTGAGGAAGATGGTGGAGGTGGCCCGATTGATGAGGGCGGCCCCATCGGTGGAGGGCGTGACGGCGATGTCATTACCGGCACTAAAGGTAACGATACGCTCGATGGGACGAATGGTGACGACCTGATCCGGGGCAAGAATGGCGACGACGTCATCACCACCGGCCAGGGCAACGACACCGTGCGCGGCGGTCGGGGCGATGATGTCATCAGCGTGACCGGCACCGGCGACAAGCAGATCAACGGCGGAAAGGGCAACGATATCCTCGAACTGAAGGGTGTGGAGAGCGACTACGCGATCAATAGCGGTCGGGACAACGGCACCACGGTCTACACGTCGGCCGATGGATCGCGGATTACGGCCCGCAATATCGAATCGGTGCAATTTACCGGCGTGACGCCGCCGGAGCCGCCGACCGATCCGGGTTTTGTGGCGTTCTATGACCTGAACCCAAATGAGCTTGGCGCGACGTCACTGAATATTACGGGCGAAAAGGCCGTTCTAATCGGACCGGGCACCAACTTCACCTTTACGGGTGTCGATCCGTCAGGGCTGGCGGTCGATGGACCGCTGATCGCGACAGGAGGCTCCGGCACGATCAATGGTGAAGAAACGACCGCCGTGCCGCTCTCGCAGTTTGGTGATGCGGTTCTGACGATTGGCTCCGGGTTCAATCCGACAGGAACGCAGCCGGTGTCGGCGTCCTTCGCCAATGGGGCCACACTGGATACGACGGTTGCAGCGGTGGCTCTGCCCTAGTCTAGCGGAACAGCATCACGGGGATCTTGCACGACCGGATCATTTCGGTCGTGGTGGACCCGATGATGAGGTTGCGGATGCGGGAGTGGCCGTAGGCGCCCATGACCAGGAGGTCTGTCTCGCCCGCATCGGCCATTTCCGCGATCACTTTTTCCGGCTCTCCCGCCTCGATGCGGGCGTCGGCGATGTAGCCCGCCTCGCGTAGCTTATCGCGGGCTGATTCGATCTTTCGCTGGGTATCGGCATTTTCTGCGCCGACCGAAAGCAGGCGGAAGTCCAACCCGTCGAAGCCTTTCAGCCCCGCGATGAAATCGACCGCCTTGTTGACGCTGCGCCCGCCGTCGAAGGCGATCAGCACTTTCTCGATGGGCTTGAACGCGCGGGAGGCGACGAGGATGGGTTTGGTGCTGGAACGCACGACCCGTTCGAGGTTCGACCCCAGATGCAGGCGCGCGAAATCCGCCGCCTCGCCGCGTTTGCCTATGACGATGACGTCTGCTCCGGCCTCGTATTCCTGAATCGTCTCGACGATATCCGCGTTGCGTAGCCGGGTGCCGACATCGGCGACCCCCGCCGCCTCGATGCGCGCCTTGGACTCTTGCAGGATCAACCGACCCCGTTCCTGCGCCAGTTTTGCGGAGCGTGCGTCGCTCTCGGCCAGTTCTTCCAGCAGGGCGGAGCGGGCACCAAGGCCGATGCTGCCGCTGAGATTGCCGGGGACGCTGGAGAGCGCGCGGCGACCGAGGATATGCAGGATTTCGACCTCAGCATCCGTGCGTTTGGCGATCCATGCGGTGTGGTCGCAGACGCTTTCGGAATAGGTCGAGCCGTCGATGAAGGCGATCAGTCTGGCCATAGTAAAACCCCTAGTGTCCGAGCAAATCGTCGAGTGCGCCGGGTTTGTCATGGACGCCGAGCTTGTCCACGATGGTCTCGCTTGCCTCGTTCAGGCCGACGATCTCCACATCGGCCCCCTCGCGGCGGAATTTCAGCACGACCATGTCGAGGGCCGTCACGCTGGAGATATCCCAGATATGCGCGTCGCTGACGTCGATCACGATCTTTTCCACCGACTCGCGGAAGTCAAACGAGGCGTTGAAGCTGTCCACCGAGGCAAAGAATAGCTGCCCTGCAACGTGATAGCGGCGGGTGGTGCCGTCCTCGGACAATGTGGAGGAGACGCGGAAAATCTGGGCGATCTTGCCTGCGAAGAAGATGCCCGACAGCAGCACGCCGATCAGCACGCCGATGGCGAGGTTGTGGGTGTAGACCACCGTGGCCACCGTCGCGATCATCACGATGGAGGAGCTGCGAGGATGCTCGCGGATGTTCTTGATGGAGGACCACGAGAACGTGCCGATGGAGACCATGATCATGATGGCGACGAGGGCGGCCATGGGGATTTGCTTCACCCAATCGCCCGCCACGACGCACATGAACAGCAGAAAGATGCCCGCGCAGAAGCACGAGAGCCGTCCGCGTCCGCCCGACTGCACGTTGATGATCGACTGCCCGATCATCGCGCAACCCGCCATGCCACCGATGAAACCGGTGGCCGTGTTGGCGATGCCCTGACCGATGCACTCCTGATTTTTGTCGCTGGAGGTGTCGGTCAGCTCATCCACGATGGAGGCGGTCATCAGGGATTCGAGCAGGCCCACGGCAGCGACGGCGGCGGAATAGGGCAGGATGATCTTCAGGGTTTCGAGATTGAGCGGAATATCGGGGATCAGGAAGACAGGCAGGGTGGAGGGCAACTCGCCCATATCGCCGACATTGCGCAGGTCGAGGTCGAGCAGCAGCACAATGGCCGTGACGACGATAATGCAGACCAGCGGGGAGGGGACCGCGCGGCTGACATAGGGGAAGAGGTAGATGATGGCGAGGCCGAGGGCGACCATCACGTAGGTGAGATACGGCACGCCGACGAGTTCGGGTATTTGCGCCATGAAGATCAGGATCGCCAGCGCGTTTACGAACCCCGTCATCACCGAGCGCGAGACGAAGCGCATAACCGTGCCGAGTTTCAGCAATCCCGCCCCGATCTGGAGGATGCCCGCCAGCACCGTGGCGGCGAGCAGGTATTGCAGCCCATGCTCCTTCACCAGCGTGACCATCAGCACGGCGGTCGCGGCGGTGGCCGCCGAGATCATCCCCGGACGCCCCCCCGTGATCGCCACGATGACGGCGATGGAGAAGGAGGCGTAGAGACCGATCTTCGGATCGACCCCGGCAATGATCGAGAAGGCGATGGCTTCGGGGATGAGCGCCAGCGCAACGACCAGCCCGGCCAGCACGTCACCGCGCACATTGCCGAACCATTCTTCGCGGAGTCGATGGAGAGTTGATGGGGTCAAAGGCGATCTCCAGCCGGAAGCGGGGTCCGGGCGAACGGAAGGGCAGAATCATAGGTATGCGCGCGTTTTATGCGAGTGGGGAGGCGCTGTCGTCGATTTTGTTAGTGGGGTGGTGTCGTTGGGTGGCAATCACCGCTTTGACGGGTATCAGCCGCTTTGGAGGTGAGCCCATCGCCATCGCGTTCGTGCACAGATACGCCCGCTTGCGCCCACGAGGCAATAATGCCGGTAGTGGGTCACTTTGGAGCCGCGGGGTGCGGACGCACATTCTCATCCGCTCTAAACCCGGCAAGCGACTATACGAAGCCATTTCTGCGTCGGCGAATCCAGCACAATTTCCGACGATGAGCTATCGCCCCTTCACATACGTCCCTATCATCGAAAAGCGGCTTGCAATGCCGCTCGTGATATGTATTTACTTTCTTGAATGTATCAGGGAAACGATACGGGGAGGAAATGAGCATGAGAAATGAGCTTTCGCGTCGGCAGGCGCTGGCGTTCGGTGTGGCAGGGGTGGCGCTGGCCACCGTTGGTACGCCCGCCTTTGCGAGCCTGACGGATGATGCGGTCAAGGCCTTCGTCGGCGATGCCGAGGTCATGGAAGGCAAGGTGGAGATCACCGCGCCGGAAATCGCCGAGAATGGCAATTCCGTGCCGATAGAGGTGTCAGTCGAGAGCGCCATGGAAGGCGACGACATGGTCGAGGAGGTGCTGATCCTCGCGGATGGCAACCCGAACCCCGCCGTGGCGACCTTCAAGTTTTCGAAGCACAGCGGCGAGGCCCTCGCCTCCACCCGCATCCGTCTCGCCAAGTCGCAGAACGTCGTCGCCGTGGCGAAGATGAAAGACGGCTCCGTCTATCGCGCCGAACGTGCGGTGAAAGTGACCATCGGCGGCTGCGGCGGCTAAGGGAGGATACGAGACATGGCAAAGATCAAACCACGGGTAAAAGTGCCCAAGACCGCCGAAGCGGGCGAGATCGTCACCATCAAGTCGCTGATCTCGCATCCGATGGAATCGGGTCAGCGCAAGGACAAGAAGACCGGCGAGGTTATCCCGGCGGATATCGTCCGGCACTTTAAGGCGACGTTCAACGACGAGACGGTGTTCGAGGTCGATCTCGACCCGGCGATCTCGACGAACCCCTATATCGAGTTCACGCTCAAAGTGACCGAAAGTGGAACGGTGAAGTTCCTGTGGGTCACGGATAATGACGGCGAATTCGAAACCGAGAAGAAGATCAAAGTCAGCTAACGCTTTACGGTGTTTTACGCGATGCGCGCGGCCCCTGTCGGGGGCCGCTCCCGAAGTCATGCGCGCATGTGACAGCATATTCCCTGGAGGCCACCGATGATCACGCGACGAGAATTCATGCAGGCGTCCATGGCCGCGACCGCCCTGACGGGGTTCTCCGGCGGCTGGTCGCGCGCGGCGGCGCAGCAGGCGGTGACGCAGGATATGCTGCTCGACATGCCGAGCGTCGGTAATGTCACGCTCATGCACATCACCGATATTCATGCGCAGTTAATGCCGGTATATTTCCGCGAACCTTCGGTCAATATCGGCGTCGGCGAGGCCAAGGGCCAGCCGCCGCATATCACCGGGGCCGATTTTCTCAAAACCTTCGATATCGAAGCGGGCAGTCGGTCAGCCTACGCCCTTACCCCGCAGGATTTCTCGGCTTTGGCCGGAGAGTACGGGCGGATGGGCGGTCTCGACCGCGTCGCCACGGTGGTCGGCGCGATCCGCGCGGAGCGGCCCGATGCGCTGCTGCTCGATGGCGGGGATACCTGGCAGGGCAGCTATACGGCCAATGAGACCAAGGGGCAGGACATGATTACGGTCATGAACGCCCTGAAACCCGACGCGATGACCTCGCATTGGGAATTCACCTATGGCGGCGATTACGTGCGCGAGGTGGTCGAAGACCTGCCGTTTCCGTTCCTCGGCGCGAATATCTTCGATGCCGAATGGGACGAGCCCGCATTCGAATCGACGCTGATGACCGAATCCGGCGGCGTGAAAGTCGCTGTGATCGGACAGGCGTTTCCCTACATGCCCATCGCCAATCCCGGCTATATGTTCCCGGACCTGAGTTTCGGCATCCGCGAGCGCCGGATGCAGGAAGTCGTGGACGAAGCGCGGGAGGAGGGGGCCGAGCTCGTCGTGCTGCTCTCGCATAACGGCTTCGATGTGGATCGGAAGCTGGCGAGTCGGGTGAAGGGCATCGACGTGATCCTGACGGGTCATACGCATGATGCGCTGCCCGTGCCGGTGAAGGTCGGCAACACTCTCCTCATTGCCTCTGGCTCCCACGGCAAGTTTGTCTCGCGCCTCGATCTCGACGTGCAGAAGGGTGCTGTCAAAGACGTTGGTTACCGCCTGATCCCCATCTTTTCCGACGTGATCGCCCCCGAGCCCGACATTGCCGCTCTGATCGACGAGGTCCGCGAACCCTATGCGGCTGAGCTGGCCCGCGTTCTCGGTAAGACCGAAGGCGCCCTTTACCGGCGCGGGAATTTCAACGGCACGTGGGACGATGTGATCTGTGACGCCCTGTTGGAACAGCGCGATGCCGAAATCGCCCTCTCCCCCGGCTTCCGCTGGGGCGCGAGCCTTCCCGCAGGCGAGGACATCACGGTCGAAGACCTGCACAACGCCACCGCGATGACCTATCCCGAAGCCTATCGCAATATGATGACGGGCGACTTCCTGAAGGTCGTGCTCGAAGATGTGGCCGACAATATCTTCAATCCTGATCCCTATTACCAGCAGGGCGGCGATATGGTGCGTGTCGGGGGCTTGGGCTATCGCATCGATATCAATGCGAAACAGGGTGATCGGATTTCCGACATGACCCTGCTCGCCACCGGTGACGCCATTGAGCCGACCCGCGAATATGCCGTCGCAGGCTGGGCTTCCGTGAATCCGGAAGTCGAAGGCCCGCCCATCTGGGATGTGGTCGAAGCCCATCTTACCGCCCACGGCACCGTCTCGCCGAAGGGCGAAAACGCCATCGAAATCGTCCTTTGACCGGCAAGAAGGAACCTCCCATGACCCTTTCCCGCCGCAAGCTTCTGACCGGCGCAGTCGGCAGCGCAGCTCTCGCCACGACCGCCCGCGCCGATGATCCTGCGATCACCGAACTGCCGGACTGGACCGTCTATCTCGGCGATGGCGTCGATGCCGCACCCTACGGCGTACCGTCCGAATACGAGGCCGATGCCGTGCGGCGCGACGTGCCATGGCTTACCGCCGACCCGGTTTCCTCGGTCAACTTCACGCCGCTGCACAAGCTGGAGGGCATCATCACGCCCAATGGCCTCTGCTTCGAGCGCCATCATGGCGGCGTTGCCCAGATCGACCCGGCGGAACACCGCCTGATGATCAACGGCCTCGTGGATAAGCCTCTCGTCTTCACGATGGACGATATCAAACGCTTCCCGCGCGAAAACAAAATCTACTTCCTCGAATGTGCCGCGAACACGGGCATGGAATGGCGCGGGGCGCAGCTCAATGGCTGTCAGTTCACCCATGGCATGGTCCATTGCGTCCAGTATACGGGCGTGCCGCTGCGCTATATCCTCGAAGAAGCGGGCGTGAAGACCAGCGCGAAGTGGATCATGCCTGAGGGCGCGGATGCCTCCGCCATGACCCGCTCGATCCCGCTGGAAAAGGCGCTCGACGACTGCATGGTTGCTTTCGCCATGAATGGCGAGGCGCTCCGCCCGGAACAGGGCTATCCGCTGCGCATCGTCGTTCCCGGCTGGGAAGGCAATATGTGGGTCAAATGGCTGCGCCGCATCGAAGTCGGCGACGAACCATGGCATCACCGCGAGGAAACCTCGAAATACACGGACCTGCTTGAAAGCGGCAAGGCCCGCCGCTTCACATGGGAGATGGACGTCAAATCCGTCATCACCAACCCGTCACCACAGGCCCCGATCACCCACGAGAAGGGTCACACAGTCCTCAGCGGCCTTGCATGGTCCGGTCGCGGCACGGTCGAGCGCGTCGATGTCAGCATCGACGGCGGACGCAACTGGACGACCGCCCGCATCGACGGCCCGAGCCATTCCAAGGCGCTGCACCGCTTCTATCACGAATTCGACTGGGAAGGCTCTCCGCTCCTGCTCCAGTCTCGCGCTATCGATTCCGAAGGCTGGGTCCAGCCGACGAAAGGCGCCCTGCGGGAAGTGCGCGGCACCGAGTCAATCTACCACAACAATTCCATCCAGACATGGCATGTACGCAAGGGCGGGGAGGTCGAAAATGTCGAAGTGGGCTGAATTCGGCATCGCCGCCGCCTTCATCGCGATCACGACGCCCGCCTTCGCAGATGGCTATGGCCTTGGCCGTCCCGCCACCGAGGCGGAAATCGCGGCATGGGATATCGATATCCGCCCCGATGGCCAGGGGCTGCCTGAAGGGCAGGGTGCTCCGGCGGAAGGCGAGGAAATCTACACCGAGCAATGCGCCGTCTGCCATGGCGATTTCGGCGAAGGCGTGGACCGTTGGCCCATTCTCGTTGGCGGTTTCGACACTTTGACCGAGGATCGCCCGGTAAAGACCATCGGTTCCTACTGGCCCTACGCCTCGACGGTCTGGGACTACGTTCACCGCGCCATGCCCTTCGGTGAGGCACAGTCCCTCTCCGATGACGATGTCTATGCCATCGTCGCCTATCTCCTCTACATGAACGATATTCTCGAAGATGAGGATGCCGTCCTGTCTCGCGAGAGCTTTGGTGATGTGGTGATGCCTAATGCCGGGGGGTTCATTCCCGATGATCGCCCCGACATCATGACGGTGACGAAGGGTGCGGCAACCGGCGAACCCTGCATGAGTGATTGTACCGATGGCCCCGTAGAAGTGACCATGCGCGCCCAGGTCCTCGACGTGACACCCGACGCGGACGACTGAGTTTCGAAAAAAATGATGTCACGGTGAAAAAATTTCCGGGACGCGGGAACCAATTCGCCGCTTTGGAATTGAGTAGTTGAAGATGATCGAGACGAACCATTCTAGCGCTTCATCGCGATCTGTTCACCACCTGAACTCCCCCTCTCCCCGGATGGCTCTGCCATCCGGGAATTTTTTTGCCTGATCGTCCGATGATGCGCTGTAGCGCATCAAGGAGCGACAGGTCGAATGGCATGGGACTTGTATAAATTATACTGTCGCCAACGATAGTGGATATGCCGGATCATGCACCTTTCCCCTCGAACCCTAGCGACTCAGGGCCTTCAGGCTCTCGACTGTTGCGAGGGATCGATGGTGCGAATCCGGTGTACCGCAAACTCGAACAACAAACCGTATCGCAGAATGCGACTGCCATCGTGCAACCCAACAGCGATATTTCGCGCTTCATACGACCTGACCGTTTTCCTGAAAGGAACGTCCCCATGATCCGATCGACACGTCTGCCCCTCGGCCTCGTCGCCGTCGCTACGGTCGTCGCAGGCTGCTCGACATCGCCGACGATCACGATCCCTAATCCGCTGGCACCCATCAATGCTGGGCTTGCATCCATCGGCAACGCGATTACTGCTCCCGCCGCT
>CALHLW010000218.1 GCA_938034615.1 uncultured Neomegalonema sp.
GAGGAACGTGCCCATCACGAGGAACGACAACTGCATCAGGATCAGGATTGTCCAGGGGTCAAGGCCGAGCTGATCGGTGAACAGGTTCTCGATGGCCTTCACGGCCCCCAGCCCGTCGAACACCGCGCCAAAGCCCAGCGCCGCGAGGATTATCCACATGAACATGCAGGAGATACCAAGAGTGTTCCGCACGGAATTCTCGAAGACCTCGCGGTTCATGCGCCCTTTGAGGACCGCCGCCATGAAAGCCGCCATCGCACCTATGGCAGAGCTTTCCACAAGGCTCGTCCAGCCATTCACGAAGGGGATCATCATGGCGAAAAAGATGCCGAAGGGCAGCAAGCCAGCAGCGAGTAGCCGGTATTTCTCGGCCCGGCTGACATCGCGCTCCTCGAGCGGCAGGGGCGGGCCAAGATGCGGCTGAAGTCGGCAGCGGATGTAGATATAGACGATAAAGAGGGTCGCCATGAGCAGGCCGGGAAAGACGCCCGCGAGCCAGAGTTGCCCTACCGGCTGTCGCGCGATCATCGCGTAAAGAACCAGCACGACCGACGGTGGAACGAGGATACCCAGACTGGACCCCGCCTGTATCACCCCCGTCACCATACGCTTGTCATACCCTCGTCGGAGCAGTTCCGGCAAAGCGATGGTCGCGCCGATGGCCATACCCGCAACGCTCAGGCCATTCATGGCGGAGACGAGTACCATCAACCCGATGGTCCCGATGGCCAACCCACCGCTGACCGGCCCCATCCAGACATGGAACATGCGATACAGGTCGTCGGCGATCTTCGATTCCGAAAGGATATAGCCCATGAAGATGAACATCGGCAGGGTCAGCAGCGGATACCACTTCATCAGCTTCATCGCCGCCGCGAAGGGCAAGTCCACGCCCCCCGTGCCATAGAGCGCCATAGCCGCCACCGCCGCGACCCCGCCGATGGCCCCGAAAACGCGCTGGCCGGTCATCAGCATCAGCATCATGGACGAGAACATCAGGATGGCGATGAGTTCGTAGGACATCAGCAGCGCCCGAAATGCGGCGTCACCCCGGCGAAGGCCGGGGTCCATTCTTCCACCCGTCCGACCGGCTGGATACCGCAAAGACCCTTTGCAACGCGCGCGCTCTTGTTCGATCTGTCAGAGTGATCGGATGAATGGATTCCGGCCTTCGCCGGAATGACGCCGGACAAGGGTGGCGGACTCATGCCTCCTCCCCTCGCAGCACGAGAATATCCTTCGCCAGCTCCGACAGCGATTGTAGCAGCATCAGCGCAAAACCCAGACACATGACGGCCTTGATAGGCCACAGGAACGGTCGCCACGCCGTTGGGCTACGCTCCAGCCGTCCGACTTCTTCGCTGCCTGTGGCAAGCCCCGCGAAGAACGAGACCGGCTCGTCACCCCAATAACCCAGCGAATAGGCTGTCGAGCCGAGGCCCCCGTAGAGCAGGACACCGAGATAGAAAATCAACAGCAGCACCGTGAAGGCATCGAACCACGCTTTGCGGCGGATCGACCACTCCCCGTAGAACAGGTCCATCCGCACGTTCGATCCCATCTGCATCGCATAAGGGCCACCGAGGATATAATAGGCAACCATCGCGAACTGCGCGATTTCCAGCGTCCACAGCGAGGGCAGGAAGAAGGTCTTCGAAATCGACGACCAAAGCAGGATGCCGACCATCGCGAAGATGCCGTACATTACGATCCGCCCAAGGCGGTAATTGACGGCATCGACGACGCGGATGAAGGCGCGAAGCACCCTACCCTTCCGAGTCCGCGCGGCTCTTGCCTGACACTTCGGCAGCCAATGCCGCGCCCATGAAGGCATCGAGATCGCCGTCGAGGACGCCGCCGGTATCGGAGGTTTCAAGCCCCGTCCGCAGATCCTTGACCATCTGGTACGGTTGCAGGACGTAGGAGCGGATCTGGTGGCCCCAGCCGATGTCGGATTGCTCCGTTCGCTGGGCATCCGCTGCATCGCGCCGTTTCTGCATTTCCATATCGTAGAGACGCGAGCGCAGCATCTTCATGGCGATATCGCGGTTCTGGTGCTGCGATTTCTCGGATGACGTCACCACCAGCCCACTGGGGGCATGGGTGATGCGGACGGCGGAATCGGTGGTGTTGACGTGCTGACCACCTGCCCCGGAGGAACGATAGGTATCAATCCGCAGATCGGAAGGGTTGATCTCGATCTCGATGGTGTCGTCGATAACCGGCGTGACCTGCACCGACGAGAACGACGTGTGCCGCCGCGCCGCCGAGTCGAAGGGCGAAATCCGCACGAGACGGTGGACGCCCGACTCGGCTTTCATCCAGCCGAAAGCGTTGTCGCCCTTGATCTGGTAGGTGACGGATTTGATGCCCGCTTCCTCGCCGCCGGAATACTCCATCACCTCGACCTTGAAGCCACGCTTTTCCGCCCAGCGCGTATACATGCGCGAGAGCATCTGCGCCCAATCGCAGGATTCGGTGCCACCTGCACCGGAATTGATCTCGATGAAGGCGTCCATGCCGTCCATCTCGCCCGAGAGCAAGGCTTCGAGTTCGGCAGTCTCAGCGCTGGCTTTCACTTCAACCAGCGCGGCCTCGGCCTCCGCGATAACATCGGCATCGTCTTCCATCTCGCCGAGTTCGATCAGTTCGACATTGTCATTAAGCCCGCTTTCGAGCGCGCGATAGCGGTCCATGGAATCCGAAAGCTGCTGGCGCTCGCGCATGATCTTCTGGGCATTGGCCGGATCATCCCACAGGGTCGGGTCTTCGGCGCGGGCATCATATTCTTCCAGCCGCGTAAGCGCCGTCTCCCAGTCGAGACGACGGCGCAGGAGTGCCAGCGATTCCCCGATGGCGGTGACGATGGCTTGGGTTTCCGCACGCATGGACGACACTCGCGAAAGGGGGGACGATCAGGCCCGAATGGCCACTGCCCCCGATGTAGCGGCTGCGCGCGGGTCAGTAAAGCCCGCGACCGCCGCTCACATCTTCTGCGTTCGGCGTGGGAACCTGCCCCGGCACAAAGCCATTGGCCGGTGCCGCATTCGCGACCGATGCCGGATCATACGGCGCAATACCCTGACGCTGGAATTGTTGTTCCGGCGCGCGGGGGATCGGCTGATACGCCCCCGTTTCGGGTTGCTGATAGACCACACCCGGAGCCGGTTCGACCGAGATCGCGGGGTCTTGGGACACGATCATCTCGCCGGTGTTGGGGTCGAAGCGGATCAGCGGCTCGTTCCCGCTCGGCACGGTCGAAGTCGAGCGCGTGATCGGACGGTTCGGGTTTACCTGCTGCTGTGGGTTAACCTGGCCCGGCTGTTCATCCGGTTGTTGCAATGGCCCGGACGGAACAAAGCCGCCCGAGTAAGACGCCCCCGCCAGATCGGGCTGCATCGCCGTGCCGCCGATCCCGCCGATGCTTGGCACGAAGCCACCTCCCGCAACGGTATCGCCATTATTGCCAGCTCCGACATCATTCGGGCTGGTGCCAGAGCGGAAGGCTTCCCAGATCACGTTCTTGCCGAACACGTCTTCGCCCACGCGTTCACCATTACGGCGGTCGATCTTGACGAGGCTGACGCCCTTGGGCGCTTCGAATTTCCGGGGTGTGCGGTCGGTCATGGCTTCGCGCATGAACTGCTCGAAGACCGGGCCACAGAGCGCGCCGCCGGAGGCTCGTTTGCCCAAAGACTTTGGCGTGTCGTAGCCGATATAGCACCCAAAGACGAGGTCGGGCGTGAAGCCCACGAACCACGCATCGCGCGCATCGTTGGTCGTACCGGTCTTGCCCGCCACCGGAAAACCAAGCCGTGTCAGCTTGGTCGCCGTGCCGCGCTGGACCACGCCTTCCATCAGCGAGACGGTTTGGAAAGCCGTGATCGGGTCGATCACCTGTACCGGCTCGACGGGAGTTGTCGGCACCACCCAATCGACACCGAGATCGACCGGCTCGCCCGCATCGTCCTTGATGCTCTCGACGAGACGCGGGGCGATATGCTTGCCGCCATTGTCGAACATCGAATAGGCCGTCACCATCCGCATCAGCGTTGTCTCTCCCGCACCCAGCGAGAAGGAGATGAGCGGAGGCATGTTGTCATAGACCCCGAAACGGCGCGCGTAGTCGGAAATAACATCCATCCCCACATCCTGCGCCACGCGCACGGTGATGAGGTTCTTGGATTTCTCCAACCCGATACGCAGGGGGATAGGTCCGTAGAATTCACCTTCGTTGTAGTTCGACGGCTTCCAGAGCCCTTCCCCGTTACCCTGGTCGACCGTCACCGGGGCATCGAGCACTATGGAGGCCGGCGTATAGCCATGGTCGAGCGCCGCCGCGTAGACGATCGGCTTGAAGGAGGAACCGGGCTGGCGCTTGGCCTGGGTGGAGCGATTGAACTTGCTCTGCTGCACGCTCAGGCCGCCCTGCATTGCAAGCACGCGGCCCGTATCCGGCTCCATAGCGATGACGGCACCGTTTGCATCAGGAAGCTGACGCAGGCCCCAGACGATTTCGTCCAGATCGGCGAGTTTGGCATTCGACACGGTCTGCACGTCGCCATCCTTGGCCTTCTCACCGGGGGTGAGATAGACGATATCGCCACGCTCCAGAATATCGCTGATTACCTTGGGATCGGGACCACGACCCGATCCTTCGATCCGCCGCCGCGCCCATTTGATGGCATCGAACGTGACGGTGACGGCCTTTTCCTGATTCCGCAGACCAACGAGGGCCGTGCCCTTCTCGTCGCGCACGGTCAGGACGACGCCGAGCGTCCAGTCGTCGAAATCCTTCGGGAAATCGTTTTTTTCCAGCGCTTCACGCCAGTCGCCATCGGGATCGGTCGTACCCAGCGGCCCTTTATAGGCGCCACGTTTGGAATAGGAGAACAGCCCTTCGCGCAGGGCGCGGGAGGCATATTCCTGCATTTCGCGGTCGAGGGTGGTGCGGATATTCAGACCGCCACCATAGAGTTCGCTGTCTGCCGCTTCTTCAGGCTTCGCATTGCCCGCGTCCACAGCCTGCTTGGCGAATTCCTCCAGCAGCAGCCCGCGCACTTCCTCGATCATGTAGGCGGAGGAGAAGTCGTAGCTCTCTTCGCGCTCGTTATCATTGAGGCGGGTCAGCAGCGGTTTGGCCTTTGCGGCCTCGGCCTCCTCGGCGCTGAGATGGCCGTTCTCTTCCATTTCGGTGAGGACGTAATTGCGCCGGGCCAGTGCGGCCTTAGCGTTGCGTTCGGGGTGCAATGCCGACGGGGCCTTGGGAAGCGCGGCGAGATAGGCCGCCTCCTCGGGGGCAAGGAATTCCATATCCTTGCCGAAATACGTCTTCGAGGCCGCCCCGACGCCGTAGGACCGAGCACCGAGATAGATCTGGTTCAGGTAGATTTCGAGGATGCGGTCTTTCGAGAGTTCACGCTCGATCTGCACGGCCAGCACGGCCTCGCGCACCTTGCGGCTGATGCTGCGCTCGTTCGTCAGCAGCATGTTCTTGACCACCTGCTGCGTGATGGTCGAGGCCCCGCTCATGCGCCCGCCATTGCGAAGCGTGTTGACGTTGCGGACCATGGCTTTGGCGATGCCGACCGGGTCGATGCCCGCGTGGTCGCGGAAATTCTTGTCTTCGGCGCTGATGAAGGCGCTCTGCACCATCGGCGGGATTTCATCGATGGGAACGAAGGCGCGGCGCTGGCGGGCAAAGCGGGCAATGACCGCTCCGTCGTCGTCATAGACGAGCGAGGATTGCGGCGGCTTGTAATCGGCAAGCTGTTCGTATTCCGGCAGGTCACGGCCGTAATACCAGACCGCCCCGGCAACCGTCAGCGCTCCGGCGACGAGCAGGAGTGCCAAGGCACTGAAGATGTGGCCGAAAAACCGAATGAACATGTCAGCGTCCCGATGATGCGCGCCCTGCGCTGCCGTTGACCCATTTTCACGCCAACCATGGCCGGATATGGGCAGTGTACCGAAGACACGCAACCTGTAACCGACAGGTCACGATCGTATTACCCCAATTCAGCGCTGCGCAAGCTCGCGCGTTCCGCGCTCGATCCGCCATGCGTCGATTGCTTCTTTCAGCGCCTTAGCCGCCGATTTGCGCCATTTAGCGGAGGTCAGGCGCTTCAGGTCGTCTGGGTTTGACATGAATCCCAGTTCCAGAAGAACGGAGGGCATGTCAGGTGCCTTGAGCACATGGAAATTGTTGTGTCGCACGAAATTGCGCTTGACCGGCGTGACCAGCGAAAGCTTGTCGCGGATCATCTCGGCAAACAGGCGCGAGCCGATTTGCGTTTCGCGGCGCTCCAGATCAAGCAGCACGCGAACGACATCCTCGCGCTCCTTGGCGATGTCGATCCCGGCGACCTTGCCGGCATCCTCCTGATCGAACAGTTCGTCGATGGAGCGCATCGAGTCCTTTTCAGAGAGCATATAGGCCCCTGCCCCGCCGACATCATCGTCATGGAACCAGTCGGCGTGGATAGAGATGAAGAGATTGGCGTTCTTTTCGCGCGCAAACGCAACGCGGTCGGGCAGAGCCACGAAGCGGTCGCTGCGCCGGGTCGCGTAAGCCTTGTATTCAGGGTCCGCTTCCAGCAGAGCCATCAGCTCCTCGGAAAACGCCAGAACCGTGTTTGCCTCGCGAAGGCCCACACCCTCGCCCGCACCCGGATCACGCCCGCCATGGCCGGGATCGATCACGATGCGAAACGGCTTGCGGCGGGGTTTACGGCGGGGCGGCTTTATCGCTTCTTCCTGTTTCAGAATTTTCAAAGGGGCGGACATGGCCATGACAGTCACTTTGTCGCCCTCGCCGATCTTCAGGTCTTTCGGCGTATCTTTCGGAGCGACCTTGGGTGCAACCGCCAGTCTTTCCGGTGCGGGCTGAGGTCGCGGCGGCGTCCGTGCCACCAGCTTTGCGACTTCTGCCGAAACATCTTTCGGCGGGCGGGAGGGTACCGGCTCGGGCGTCGGTTCAATGGCATTGCCCATCCCGGCGAAAAGGGCACCGAGTGCCCCGTATTCAGCGGTTTCAGGATCGAAACGACGCTTGCGGAAGGCCTCGCGGGTCGTGTCGTCCACCACCGGGGCGACAGGCAAACCGCTGGCCTCGGGCTGCGCGTCCACCTTCGCGATACGATATCGGTCGAAGGGGCGGAATTCCTGCGAAGATTCCATCAGGCGAATATCAAGCTCGTAGCCGACCTTGCCCACCAGCGGCGAGACCTTGAAGTCCATAATCTGAGCCGGGCCACTGAGGTTAAAGACCAGCCGCGATACGCTCGGCGTCAAAAGGCCAAAGCGATAGCTGTTGATCAGTCGGGTGTTCACGTTGCCACTCGGGCGCGGCATGTTCCAGCCCATGCGGGGCATGTCGATGATGAGGCGGTCAGGATTGGACAGGGTCAGCAACTTCGGCGCGAGCGGCACGTTCACATGCATAACAACGCGGGTAAAATCGTCATAGGTGCCGATCCTGACCGCATCGACGGAGGCAAGCATCTGCCCGCGCGCTTCGGCAACGCCGACCGCGGAAAGACCCGTTAACACCGCAATTGTGGCGACACGAATCAGCTGGCGAAGCCCAGCGAATGCGCCCATCCCTACTGCCCTCTTTGCCTCGGCTCCGTTCTTTGCGACGGGCTCTTTGGAAACTGTCCTAACACAAAGTTGCCTCTTGTAAAAAACCATTTGATGCTATCTTTCCCAAAGGCACCTGCGGACGGGTAACGATTCTTCTCTGCAACGCAGCCTCGTGTCATTCCATGTCGTGAACATGGCATCGAGGTGAAAAGAAGCATCGACAACCCGACCTTGCTTGATGCATTAAGGTGCCTCGGTGGCGGTTAATATATCGTTGTCCGATCTATGCGAAGGAATGACGACAAGGTCGCAGCGCACCGGCGACAGCACGGCAATTCGGCACGGCACCCGCGCGCAACGACATCCAAAATTTTCCGGGCAACGGCCTTGCAGGCTATGCCCGATCCATTCCGAGCGAAGGCGCTCGGCGAAAGTTGAAACGGTGATCTCGAGCGATTCGAAGCGACGGAAGGATGGCATCTGCCACGCGCACAGTGCGCGTCTCCCGATCGGAACGAAGACGCTCACGCGCCCGATGGCGTGGCGATGCGGGCCAGACCCGTACGCGATCACAGCATTAGAGGAAAGGCGGAGGTGCATAGCGCATCGCCGCGACCCCGGCGAGAACCGCCGCATGAAGACTTTATTCCTGCGGAACCCGCCAGGGCCGTCCGGCGCGCATGCGCCGTCCGAATCGACAAGAGCATGGCGAAGAAAATGCTTATCGACACGACCCACCCGGAGGAAACTCGGGTTGTCGTGGTGGACGGACAAAGACTCGATGAGTTCGATTTCGAGTCGATCAACAAGAAACAACTGGCCGGGAATATATATCTCGCGAAGGTAATGCGCGTGGAGCCATCGCTTCAGGCCTGCTTCGTGGATTACGGCGGCAATCGGCACGGGTTTCTCGCCTTCAGCGAGATTCATCCCGACTATTATCAGATCCCCGCCGCCGAGCGCGCCGCGCTCGTGGCCGCGCAGGAGCGCGCAACCCGCGAAGCAACGCGCGACGACGACGATAGCGGAGACAAGGATCGCGGCAAGGAACGGGGCCGCAGAACCCGCTCGCGCGGTGATCGGAACGACAAGAGCGACCGCAAGGATCGCGACGGCGACGACCGCCGGGGCGCGCGGCGTGTTACTCGAGGCAAAACGACCCGCTCTCGCAAGCGCACCCGCAGCGGTGCCTATATCGAGCGTGAGTTTCGCATCGGCGGCGGAGTCCGTGTGCGCGTGGTGAACGAGAACGACAGCGTCGATCTCTCGCTGCTGGAACGGGAATTCACCATCGGCGGTTCGATCCCCGTGCGCGTCATGCGCCTTCCCGATGCCCCGGCTGAAGCGGAAGCACTCACCACCGAGACGGAAGCGCCCGAAGCAGAAACCGGCGATGACACCGGCGACAAGACGATGGCCGCTGCGTCCAGCGATCTCGACCGTGTCACTTCAGATGACGGCCCCTCGGACACCCCCGAATCTATCGGCGGCGGCGATGACTGGGACGACACCCCCGTCCCGCGCGTCCGCCTGCGGGACTACAAGATCCAAGACGTCATCAAGCGCCGTCAGATCATGCTCATCCAGATCAACAAGGAAGAGCGTGGCAATAAGGGTGCCGCCGTCACCACCTATCTCTCGCTCGCGGGCCGTTATTGCGTGCTGATGCCCAATACCGCCAAGGGCGGCGGCATCTCGCGCAAGATCACCAATGCCCCCGACCGCAAGCGCCTCAAGGAAATCGCGGGCGATCTGGAGGTGCCCAAGGGCATGGGCCTCATCATCCGCACGGCGGGCGCACAGCAGAGTGGTCCCGAAATCCGCCGCGACTATGAATACCTGCTGCGTCAATGGGATGCGATCCGCACCCTCACGCTCGATTCCTACGCTCCGGCGACGATCTACGAGGAAGGCAACCTCATCAAACGCTCGATCCGCGATCTCTTCACGACCGAGATCGATGAGATCATCGTGGATGGCGAGACCGGCTATCGCGAGGCGCATGACTACGTCGCCATGCTGATGCCCGACGACACCAAGCATGTGAAACTGCATAAAGGGCAATCGCCGCTGTTCATCGAACACAAGGTTGAAGATCAACTCGCTGCGATGTTCAACCCGACCGTCCAGTTGAAATCGGGCGGCTATATCGTAATCGGCGTCACCGAAGCGCTGGTGGCCGTCGACGTAAACTCGGGCCGCTCGACGCGGGAGTCCTCCATCGAAGATACCGCGACGAAGACCAATCTCGAAGCCGCCGAAGAGGTCGCGCGTCAGATGCGGCTGCGCGATCTGGCCGGTCTGCTCGTGATCGACTTCATCGACATGAACGAACGGCGGAACAACGCCTCCGTCGAGCGCCGCCTGAAGGACAGCCTCGCAAACGACCGGGCGCGCATCCAGCTTGGCCGCATCTCCTCCTTCGGCCTCCTGGAGATGTCTCGCCAACGCCTGCGCCCCGGCATGATCGAGGCGACGACGAACCCTTGCCCGCATTGCCACGGCACGGGGCTGGTCCGCTCGGATGACACCCTTGCGCTGACGATCCTGCGCGAGATCGAGGAGGAGGGTCTGCGCCGCACTACCGCCGTCGTCACGGTCGAGGCACCGGTGTCGGTCGCCAACTTCCTGCATAACCACAAGCGCGACCGCGTCCTCTCCATCGAGCAACGCTATGGCATCCGCGTGGTGATCGAAGGCGATCCGGCGAAGATCAGCCCCGAATTCGCCCTGACGAAGATGAAGATGGACGACGCACCCGAGCACCTGCGCCCGGTCTCCACAGCGGTCAGCATGGAGAGCGTCTACGCCGACACGGAAGCCGACGACGGCGCGGAGGAGGCGAAAGCCGAGGCACCGAGGGAAGAAGAGCGCCCTGCCGAGAACTCCCGCCGCCGGGGTCGCCGCAGCGACCGCCGCGATGGTGACGGCAAGTCGGAGGCGCGCAGCCGCACCCGCGATCCGCTGCCCGTCATCGACCCCGACGGTGAGGACGACCCGCGCGATGCGCCCTTTGCCTATGGTGAGAGCAAGGACGCGAAGGACGATGGCGACGATGAGGCCGGTGGCCGCGGCAACTCCCGCCGTTCCCGCCGGGGAGGTCGCAAGCGCAGTGGCAAGCGCAACGAGACACCGCGTGAATTCGGCGAAGCCTCGGCCCTCTCGATGCTGTCGGGCCGCGACGCCCTCGACCGGGCCTTGCCGGAGGTTTTCCACTCGGAAGACGCCATCGTCGTGAAGCAATCCGCGCCGAAAGCTGAACCGAAGCGCAAGCCAAAGCCGAAGGCAGACCCCGCACCGGAACCCGAGGCCCAGCCCGAGGCTGTCGAGGAACCGGAAGTCGAAACCCGCGCGAAGGAAATCGTCGCCGAGGCAAAGGAAACGGTCGAGGCGGCCCCAGCCCCCGAACCCGAACCCGAACCCGAGGTTTCCGAGCCCGAGACTTCTGTCGAGGAGGAGGCCCCTGCCCCACCGCCGGTCGTGGAAGCCCAGCCCGACCCCGATCGTCCGAAGCGCACTGGCTGGTGGTCGCGCTGAACGCGCAGACCGCTCTGCGACGATAAATCCTGTACCGAAAGCCCCTGCTCCGGCAGGGGCGACCCTGCCACTTGAAAGACGCCGCCATGCCCACCGCCCCCGAAGAATTCGGCCCCATCCACTTCATCGGTATCGGCGGCATCGGCATGAGCGGGATTGCGGAGGTTATGCTGAACCTCGGCTATACCGTGCAGGGATCGGACCTGCGCGATTCCCCCACCCTCGACCGCCTGCGCTCGATGGGCGCGACGGTCACGGCACGGCAAGCCCCAGAAAACCTCGGCGAGGCGGCAGTGGTCGTGATCTCCTCCGCGATCAAAGACGGTAATGTCGAACTGGATGCGGCGCGGGGGCGGCGGTTGCCCATCGTGCGGCGGGCGGAGATGCTGGCCGAACTGATGCGCCTGAAGCTGAACGTCGCCGTCGCCGGAACCCATGGCAAGACCACGACGACCTCGATGGTCGCCGCGTTGCTTGATGCAGGCGGGATCGACCCGACGGTCATCAATGGCGGGATCATCCAGTCCTACGGCTCGAACGCGCGCAAGGGCGAGGGCGAGTGGATGGTGGTGGAGGCCGATGAGAGTGACGGCACCTTCGTGCGCCTGCCCGCGACCATCGCCATCGTCACGAATATCGACCCCGAACACATGGAGCATTACGGCGATTTCGAAACCCTGCGCGCCGCGTTTCTCCGGTTCGTCGAGAATACGCCGTTCTACGGGGCCGCCGTGTGCTGCATCGACCATCCCGAAGTGCAGGCGCTGATCGGGCGCGTGAAGGACCGGCGGATCATCACCTACGGGCGCTCACCGCAAGCGGATGTGCGCCTTGAAGACCTGCGGTTCGAGGGCGGCAAGGCTGTCTTCGACGTGGAGATCCGTAATGGCAGCACCCTGCGGATGGAGAACCTGACCCTGCCGATGCCGGGGGAACATAATGTTCTCAACGCTTTGGCCGCCATCGGCGTCGCACGGCATCTGGGCATCAAGGAAGAGGCAATCCGGGCGGGCCTGACCGGATTCTCGGGCGTCAAACGCCGCTTTACCCATGTGGGCGACTGGAACGGGGTGCGGATCATCGACGATTACGGGCATCACCCGGTCGAAATCGCCGCCGTCCTCAAAGCCGCCCGCGCCAGCACCGAAGGCCGCGTCATCGCCGTGCATCAGCCGCATCGCTATTCCCGGCTGCATGACCTGTTCGAGCAGTTCTGCACCTGCTTCAACGATGCCGATGTGGCGATCATCTCGGAGGTCTATGGTGCCGGGGAAAACCCCATCGAGGGCGCGACCCGCGACGGGTTGGTCGAAGCGCTGACCGACCGTGGCCATCGCCGCGCACTGGCTCTGTCCGACGAAACCGCTCTGCCCGCCCTGATCGCGGCGGAGGTGGAGCCGGGGGATATGGTGGTGTGTCTGGGGGCCGGGACGATCACGGCCTGGGCCAATGCGTTGCCGGAGGCATTGGCGAAGCGGGGGTGATGCCCGAGTAGCCGCAGCCCTGCACGCAGATGCGGGGCCTCGCTGATCATGGTGGAGAGTCTCCGCGTCGTGCCGTCGAGGCCCCGGATCGTAGTCCGGGGCTGCACTACTATGTGGTTGGCGCTTCGCTCTCGCGTTTCTTGATCCAGCGACCGTCTTGCTGTTGCCAATAGGTCGCCTTCACGCTCTCGACGGCGCGTTTCCATTGGGTGCGGGCCAGCGTCAGGGCGGCTTCGTCATCGCCCGTGAACATGATGACGACCCGCTCGAAGCCGGTGAAATCCTGCGTATCGGCGGCATCGACGAGGAACAGCGCGTCGGCCTCGTTGGGGATTTCATCGCCTGTGGTCAGGTAGATCGGCTGGCGCTCCGGCGCGGCGCATCCGGTGGCGGCGTGGGGCAGGAAGCTTTCGTCCTTATAGGTCCATAAATGCGTGTCGAGGGCTTCCATCCGCTCGGGACTGCCACAGCGAACGACCGCCCGCCAGCCGCGCGAGAGGGTGCGCTCCAGCAGATCGGGGAGCGCCCGTTCGAGGGGTTGGGCAGTCAGGTGGTAGAAGAGGGCTTCGGCCATGGGAACGCTCTCCGCGTGATGCGATTCCCGCTTGCGCGCATTGGCGACCGGGGTTTTACCTTGGCATTTCTTAACCGAATACGACGACATATTTGTCGTATTTCTGCCCAATACTCCGAATTCTGAAACAAATGGAATATCGAGGGTTCTGTCACCCCGCGACTTGATCGCGGGGTCCATTTTTCAGAACATCCTGAACCATGGATACCGCGATCAAGTCGCGGTATGACAACGCTTTTTCGGCCTAACCGAATCCCGGATGTTAGTGCGCTTGCGCGGGAATGACACTCTACGATCAAGCGGTGCTCTTTGGCTCGAAATTATCGCGCACCAGCCGGTTCAGCGTGGCCACGCCCCAGCCCGAGGCACCCTTGGGGTGCAGGGGTTTGGCTTCCTTCATCAGCGTGACGCCCGCGATGTCGATATGCGCCCAAGGGGTATCGTTCACGAAGCGTTGCAGGAACTGCGCAGCGGTGATCGATCCGGCGGAACGGCCCCCCACATTCTTCATATCGGCGAGGGATGACTTGATGAGGTCGTCATATTCCTTCGACAGGGGCAAACGCCAGATGCCCTCGCCTTCCGCCTCGGCGGCATCGGCAAGCTGCTCGGACAGTTCGTCACTGTTCGAGAACAGGCCCGCATTATAGTTGCCCAGAGCCACGATGATCGCACCGGTCAGGGTTGCGAGGTTGACGGTGGCCGCAGGCTTGAACTCGCGCTGGGCATAGGTCAGCAGGTCGGCAAGAACCAGCCGCCCTTCCGCATCGGTATTGATGACCTCGATGGTCTTGCCCGAGAGCGAGGTTACGATATCGCCGGGGCGGGTCGCCTTACCGTCGGGCATGTTCTCAACGAGACCCACGATGCCGACGACATTCGCCTTGGCCTTGCGCAGCGCAACGGTCTTCATCAGGCCGGAGACGACGCCCGCGCCGCCCATATCCATCGTCATTTCTTCCATACCGCCCGCAGGCTTGATGGAGATACCGCCCGTGTCGAAGGTGACGCCCTTGCCGACGGCGCAGAAGGGAGCGGCCTTCGCATCATCCGCGCCGTTCCATTTCATCACCACGACCTTGCTTTCGTGCTGACTGCCCAAGCCCACGCAGAGCAGTGACCCCATGCCGATCTTCTCAAGTTCCGCATCGCCCATCACGGTGACTTCGACGCCATGCTGCGACAGGTCTTCGAGGCGCTCGGCGAAGGTCGCCGGGTAGAGGACATTTGCCGGTTCGCTGACGAGATCGCGGGTGAAGAACGTGCCTTCGGCCAGCGCATCCGTATCGGTGAACGCCGCCGTCGCCGCGCCCTCGTCGGCAGCCGCAATGGTCACGCCGCCCTTGCCCAGCTTGTCGGCATCCTTGCCGGTCTTATAGGTCGTGAAGGCGTAGCGGCGCAGCTTGATGCCCGATGCGAGTTCCGCGACCAGAGAAGCATCCAGATCACCGGCGAAGACGGTCGCGCCGGGGTCGTCGAGCTTGCCAAGGGCTGCGCCGATCTTGCCGCCCAGTACGCGCGCATCGGTGGCTTTCTGCTTGTCCTTGCCAAGACCCGCGAGGATCAGGCGTTCGGCCTTCATCCCGCCGGGAAAGGGAAAAGTCATCGTGTCGCCATGCTTGGCCTTGAACGATTTCGCATCCAGCGCACGCTGAAGCGCCCCGCCCATCGCCTCGTTCGCCGCGCTTGCCGATCCCGACAGCTTGCCGTCGCCGCCGACCAGGACGACCGCCGTGCCTCCGGCTTTGATAATGTCGGCGGTTGCATCGGTGAATGTGATGGTCATGGGGCCTCGGGTGGAACAGTGAATGGGGAATCGAACGGGAACCTAGAGCAAAACGCGATCAACGCGAGTCGGGAATTGCGCCAAGCGTGCACATTTTCCGACGCATCATGGCTCAATCTGATCGCGTTTACTCTAAAGCACACGCAGAGGTATTGCCAGCAGGTCGTCAGGCTGCTGCGCTTTGCTCAGCGGCCTGCTCCGCCGCCACATAGGCGTCGGCACAGGCTTTGGCGAGCGCCCGGACGCGCCCGATATAGGCCTGCCGCTCGGTCACGGAGATCACCCCCCGCGCATCGAGCAGGTTGAAGATATGACTGGCCTTGATGCATTGGTCATAGGCGGGGTGCGCCATGATGATCGACTGGCCGGTCTTGGGGTCTTCTGGCTCAGCCGCGAGGATACGCTGGCACTCGGCCTCGGCATCCTCGAAATGACCCAGCAACGTGTCGGTATCGGCGACATCGAAATTCCAGCGCGAATACTCGCGTTCGGTCTGGAGAAACACATCGCCATAGGTGAGCGCGATGGGGGCCTCGGGATCATTGAACGGCATCTCCATGACGTGATCGACGCCCAGAACGTACATGGCGAGGCGTTCGAGACCATAGGTCAACTCGCCAGAGACGGGGCGGCAATCATGGCCACCTACCTGCTGGAAATATGTGAACTGCGAGACCTCCATGCCATCGACCCAGACTTCCCAGCCCAGCCCCCACGCGCCCAAGGTCGGGCTTTCCCAGTCATCCTCGACGAAACGGATATCATGGAGCGTGAAATCGATGCCGATGGCGCGCAAGCTGCAGAGATAGAGATCCTGAAGGTCAGGCGGCGAGGGCTTCATCAGCACCTGATACTGGTAGTAATGCTGGAGGCGATTGGGGTTCTCGCCATACCGGCCATCGGTCGGGCGGCGCGAGGGCTGGGCATAGGCCGCCGCCCATGGCCGCGCGCCGAGCGAGCGCAGGGTCGTCGCCGGGTGAAACGTGCCTGCACCGACCTCCATGTCATAGGGCTGGAGGATCGCGCAGCCCTTCCCGGCCCAATACGCCTGAAGGCGCATCAGGATTTCCTGAAAGGAACGGGGCGGCGCGGGGGCTTCGGTCATGGTCGGCTCCGGGAAATGTCGCACTTGCTGTAGCGAAGCAGGACAAATCGGTCAAATTCGTTCGCGGGGTATGGCTCGATGGCTTGGCATATCCTTGCGAGTCGCCGAGGGGCTGTCTATACGACCCGCAACGAGGCGAAGACGGCGGACCACATGGCCAAGGACAAGAAGAAGAAGCGCGACAGCCAGCTCGTTATCCGTATCCATAAAGAGGAGCGGGACGCCTTCGTTGATCTCTGCGAAGAGATGGATACCTCGGCCTCCCGCGAAATCCGCCGTTTCATGCGCGATTTCGTCGAGCAGAACGAGAAGAAGAAGTAGTTCCCTACCCCGCGAAAAGCTGTGTCGCGCTGATCGAGTCGCAGAGCTGGCCTGCCGGGTCGATCACCCCGGATGCGCCGTGGCGGGTATAGTCCGCGTTGAGCAGGTTGCGGCGGTGTCCGGGCGATTCGAGCCAGCGGGTCACAAGGTTGTTCGCAAGGGAATCATAAGTGCGGACCGGCACACGTTGCCCCCTTGGCGTATAGGTATAGGCGCAGCGGTCTCGCCCCACCGGATAGACGGGCTGACCATCTCCGATCTCCAACCGTTTTGCCGTCGCCAGATTCTCCGCCGCCGTGCGATAGGCGACACCCCCTGCCCTCAACCGCTCGCTCATCGTCGTCTTGCCGGGAACCGGGGAGGTATGATCGAAGAACCCGAGCCGGACCATATCCGCGCTGTGCCCTGTCGCAGTGGCTTGCAGGCGTGGGTCAGGCCCCAAGGGGTTCAGGCCCATCCCGCACCGGGCGCGGTTGCTGTGGAACAGGATCGCCTTGTCCAGCAACGCCGTGTCCAGCGCCCCCGCCGGTATCCGGTTCTGGAAGGCTCCATCGGGCCGGGCGTTGCAGGTGGCCGCAAGGGCCTGTTTGGGAACGGCTCGCTCCTGCGGCTGAGCCTCCGGGATCGAAACACGCGGGATAATGCGCGGTTCGGCAGGGCGGTGGACGACTCGCTCGGCGCATCCTGCGAGCATCAGAAGGACCATGGCGACTTGAAGACGGAGCATGGAAGCAAAACCTCTCGGGAAATTCCATTCGGCGTATGACCATCGTGCGATCCATCTGACAGGGGTCGCAATTCACGATTCCCTCATCGCCGATTACTACTCTCATCGCCTGTCATGCCTTACGAGCGGTTAACGCCCCTGCGCGACACTGCCCGATCACCGATCAGCAGGACGCGAAACAAATCCTGTCCCGCTTAACCGGCTGTCAAAGCGGATCGTGCATAGTGTGTCCGATCTTAAATCAATGTCCCTCGAACAAGGCGGATACAATGCACCGTAACCTGAGCATGGCCCTGCTTGCGACCGTAGCGGTTGCGGGCCTCACGTCGCCCGCTTTCGCGGGATCTTCGGATTCCTATGCGAATGCCGAGCCCGCACCGCAGCCGACCGTGACGACGTTCACCGCCGCCGCACCACCCGTGATGGAAACCTACACCCAGCCGATGATGGCCGCGCCGATGCCTATCGTCACCGAGACGGTGAAGGACGGCTTCTACGATGAGAGCCGCTATGGCGGGAACGCGCAGTTCGGCTATGAACAGAGCCATGCCTGCGGCGGGGCGATCACGGGCGAGAAATGCCTCGTCATCCTCTCCGACCACATGCGCCGCGTGCGTCTGGAACGGCCCGCGGGCACGATCCTTGTCGGCAACCCGCTGATCGCAGATGTGACGGTACTGGGCAACGACACGATTTTCGTCTCGGCACGGAGCATCGGATCGACCAACATCATCGTGCTCGACAAGCAGGGCAACGAGATGGTGACATATGAGGTCTTCGTTCGCGAACCGCGCACGAAGCGCGTCGTCCTGAACAATGGCGGGGCCATCGAAAACTACCAGTGTGCGCCGAATTGCGAGCGGGCGCTCACCCAGAGCGATTCGACGGTCCCCTATCGCGAAAGAGCGAACGTCATCTCGACCGATCTTGGTCTTGATACGACCGCCATCGGCCTTCAGGCCGGGCCGAATCCGAATACCGAGCCGGGTGCGCTGCCAGAATCCGACAACGGCGGCGGCTCAGGTGCTGGACTTGGTGCAGCCGCAGGGGGGCTCGCTGGCCCCGGTCTCGGGATTGCCGGTGCGGTCGGTGGCCTCCTTGGTGGTGGTGGCGGAGGTGGCGGCGGTGGTGCCAGTGCCGGACCCGCGCGAACGGACGCACCGCCCCTTCCATCGACCCCAAGCGCGAACTGATCTTCAGACGCCGCCCCCAAGGGGCGGCGTTTTTCGTTCGCAGGCACACTGTTATGATTATTCGAGCGTCATACCATTGCTTTGCATACGGTCTTCGAGCGAGCGCAGGCGCTTGTCAAAGGCGGGGAGCATGACCGTCTTAATCCGCTCAGCTTCTTCCTCGAATGTTTTCAAGAGTTCAATGCGGCGATCCGGGCCGCGCCCGCCCCGCGCCATCTGATCGCTCAACTCGTCATAGATCGCCGTTGCGCCGCCCAGAACCTCAGGCGGCATTTCAAACAGCGACGGGTGCTCCGACGAGGAATCCCACACGAAGGTCCGCACGGCTGGCAGGAATTGATCGTGGATATTCGCACCGCTCTCACGGTACTGCGCAGCGAAGACAGAGATCGTCTCGGCATTGAAAGCCATTTCGTCGCGCAAGGCCGCCATGTGGCGATAAGCGGTGCGGTCAGCATCGAGAAGCTGGAACTCCACCGCTTTACGGAATCCCTCGTTTGCAGCGAGATAAACACCGATGATCGTCGCGGCGACCATCAGGATCTGCGACACGACGAATTCGGGGTTTTTCCAGAGCGGGGTGTGGGGCGGTCGCCGTGCCGGGGTCATGCTTCAATCCTCACATCTTGAGCGCTCGCATCCCTGCAAATCGCAAAAAGAAGCCCTCGGCACAAGGCCGGAGGCTGGTCACTGTCATCGGAGTGGAGTGTGGATCAGGCGCGTCGGCGGAAGCCGAGACCGGCAAGGCCGAGCAGGATCAGCGCAAGGCCGCCGGGCGCAGGAACCGCCCCGCCACCGAGAGAGCCGGTTCCGGCGCCGACACCGGAAGCTAGCTGCGTTGCGGGACCACAAAAATAGCGTGCCTCAGCGCCCGAGCAGTCTTCACGGAGTCTTGTCTCGTCGTAGGCCCGATCCAGCCACATCTGACCGCTAAACTCGAAATTGGTGATCGAGCCGTCCGTGCCGTAGCTGAAAGTCGTTCCCGCCGACTGATGGAACCAGATACCGCTCTCCGCCCCAAGCCGGACGCCATCCCATTCAGGCGTGTCGAATGCGGAGTTGATCGCGCCGACATCGAGCGTGAACATCGACATTTCGTAGTCATACTTCGGATGCACGCCAGCATCTGAGAAGGCGTTCTCATAGGTGCCCAGAAGAGTGCCGCTCTCGTAACTCTTGCTGCTGTTGACGCCGTCATAAGTATAGGCCGTGATCTTGTTCGCGGTGCGATCACCGTAGAGAATCGCGTATTCATTGGCGTAGGTCTTGGGGTTGGCCCCGGAGGACACAACGAGCCAGAATCCATCCCTGTTGCCGTCATCCTGAAATTTCATCGTATAGGTCTGGTTGACGTCGTCATAGGCGTTCCAGACGCCCGCATCGTGATAGTCCTTGACGAAGACCGTTGCGGAGGCGGTCGTGGCAGCGAATATCGTCGCGGCGGCCAAGCCGATGGCGGTGAGGATGGTGCGGGTCATGGCGTCTATCTCCGTGCGGGGATTGCGTTTAGCCACCTCACCACAAGAAGATGAATGCGAGACTTGCGGGACGCGGTTTCCTTCGACCAGCCAATCGAAGAGTCAAAGAAGCCCCCGACACAAGGCCGGGGGCTGGGTACTCTATCGAAGGTCTGCGCGGATCAGGCGCGGCGGCGGAAGCCAAGACCGGCAAGGCCGAGGAGGATCAGCGCAAGGCCGCCCGGCGCAGGAACCGCACCACCACCGGTGCCGCCCGTGCCGCCCGTGCCACCACCGGTGCCGCCCGTGCCACCGCCAGTGCCGCCCGTGCCACCGCCACCGGCAAGGCCCGTACCTGATGCGAGTTCCGTCGCGGAACCACAGAAATAGCGGCCATCGCTGGTCGTACAATCAGCGCGGGCAGCCGTCGTGTCGAACGCCCGATCCAGCCACATCTGATCCGTAAAGGTGTAGTCGACGATCGACCCGTCGGCACCGTAGCTGAAATCCGTGCCGGCAGACTGGTGGAACCAGATTCCACTCTCCGCGCCAAACTCAACGCCGTCCCATTCCGGGGTGTCGAAGGCGGCATTGATCGCACCGACATCGAGCGTGAACATCGTCATTTCGTAGTCGTACCGTGGGTGAATACCGCCATCGGAGAAGGCGTTGTCAAAGGTGCCCAGAAGCGTTCCACCGTCATAGCTCGTGCTGCTGTTGACGCCATCGTAGGTATAGGCCGTAATGCGGTTCGCGGCACGATCACCGTAGAGGATCGCGTATTCTTCGGCGTTGGTCTTGGGGTTCTCGCCAGACGAGACGACGAGCCAGAAACCGTCTTTCGAGCCATCGTCCTTGAACTTCATCGAATAGGTCTGGTTGACGGTGTCATAGGCGTTCCAGACGCCTGCATCGTGGTAGTCTTTGGTGAAGACCGTGGCGGATGCGGTGTTCGCGGCGAACATCGTCGCGGCAGCAAAGCCAAGGGCGGTGAGGATCTTGCGGGTCATAGTATGTTTCTCCATGCCGGGGTTTTGGTTCGTATCCCCAACTTTGCAATGGAAGGGCCAAACCCCGACGGAAGCCGCACTTTCCCGAATCGGGTCAGTTCCTCATTTGCCCTGACGGCCTCTAAAAGCCCGTTCACGGCGTCGTGAGGTCGTCATGGTTTACGGATGCAAGATAATCGTCGATGGCGATAATATCTTGTTAATCAAAGAATTCTGCATCACATCGGCACGGATGGATCACCCGACCGTTTCAAGTTGCTCCAAGGCACGCATCCACATTTCTTCCGCCCGCTCGTAGCCTTCGACGATCTCGGCCCGCTTGATCCCCAGCTTCTCCAGATCGGTCTGGGAGATGGTATCCGACAGAGCGATTTCGTTGAGCCGCTCGTCGATCCGGTCGAGCATCTTCTGCAACGCAACGACCCGCGCTTCGCATTTCTCGGCATCGGCCTTCAAGTTGGCGGGCGAGCGGCGCGTGGCGGGGGCAGCTTTGGTCGGTGCCTTCACAGGCTTCGGCTCTGCCCTTGCGGGCTTCTCCTCTACCGGCCCCGGTGCACCACGCTGGGAGAGGAGGAAGCGTTTATAATCTGCCATGTCGCCGTCATAGGGCTTCACCCGTCCGTCATGGACAAGCCAGAAGCGGTCGGCGACCATCTCGACCAGATGCGCGTCGTGGCTGACGAGGATAACCGCGCCCCCGTAATCATTCAGCGCGTGGATCAGGGCCTCGCGGCTCTCGATATCGAGGTGGTTCGTCGGTTCATCGAGGATCAGCAGGTGCGGGGCATCCAGCGTGGCGAGCATCAGCAGCAGCCGCGCGCGTTGACCACCGGAAAGCCGCCGTGCCTCGACCTCCGCCACATCCGCCCCGAAACCCGCCGCGCCGAGGCGGGCGCGATGCTTGGCGGGCGTCTCTTCGGGGAAACGACGGGCGATATGCTGGATCGGGGTTTCGTCTTCGTGCAGCTCGTCGAGTTGGTGCTGCGCGAAATAGCCGATGCGGAGTTTCTTCGAGCGTGTCCCGGTGCCCGCCATAAGGTCGAGGCGATCCGCGACCAACTTCGACAGCGTGGACTTTCCCTGCCCGTTCGCGCCCAGGAGCGCGATGCGGTCATCCTGATCGAGGCGGAAGTTGAGTTTTCCCAAGACAGGCGTGCCGTCATACCCGACCGTTCCCTCCGATATGGCAATCAGCGGTGGCGGGAGTTCTTCGGGCGTGCGGAAGTTGAACCCCGCCACGGCGTTTTCGGACAGGGCCGCGATGGGCTTCATGCGTTCCAGCATCTTCAGGCGGGACTGGGCCTGCCGCGCCTTGGTCGCCTGCGCACGGAAGCGGTCGACGAATTTCTGGATGTGGGCGCGCTGGGCATCCTGCTTGCGCTTGGCAGCGACCTGTTGCTCCAGCCGCGCCGTCCGCATCGCGTCGAAGGCGTCGTAGCCGCCCTTGTAATAGGTCAGCGACCCGTCGGCGAGATGCAGGATGCCTTTCACGGCCCGATTCAGCAATTGCCGGTCATGCGAGATGATGAGGCAGGTATGGGGATAGCGGGCGAGAAAGTTCTCCAGCCAGATCGTGCCTTCGAGGTCGAGATAGTTGGTCGGCTCATCGAGCAGCAGCAGGTCAGGTGCCGAGAACAGCACGGCAGCAAGAGCCACGCGCATCCGCCAACCGCCCGAGAATTCGGCGCAGGCGCGGTTCTGCGCTTCCTTGTCGAAACCAAGACCCTGAAGGATCGAGGCGGCACGCGCCTCCGCCGAATGGGCGTCGATATCGACCAGGCGCGTCTGGATATCGGCGATCTCCGTTGCATCGGTCGCCGTCTCGGCACGGGTCAGCAGGTCGGCACGCTCGGTATCCGCGGCCAACACGGTCTCCAGCAACGTCTGATCGCTCGCCGGAGCTTCCTGCGCGACGCCACCGATGCGGGCGTTCCTCGGAATGTCGATATCGCCGCCATCAAGGGCCAACTCACCCCGGATCAGGCGAAACAGGGTGGTCTTGCCGCACCCATTGCGCCCCACGACCCCGACGGTCGTGCGCGGAGGGATGGAAGCGCTGGCCCCTTCGAAGAGCGGCTTGCCCTCCATGGCGAAGTTGAGATTACGGATCGTTATCATGGCCGCTTTCTGACGCCCCGGCCCGATCCACGCAAGTCATACGACACTTTGCCATCACCGTTATTTTCGTGCTTCCTGTTGTTCTAACAGATTGGAGGCGACATGCGCGTTGGATTGATTGGACTGGGCGGGATGGGACGCGGACTCGCCAAGAACATGGCGGCCAAGGGCATAGACCTGACCGTCACGGATTTGGCGCAGGATCGTGTGGATACGGCAGTTTCACAGGGCGCGGTTGCCGGGGCCTCGCCCGTGCAGATGGCCGCCGATTGCACTGTCCTGATGATCTGCATCACGACAGCAGAGGCGGTTCAGGGAGTCATGCTGGGGCCCGATGGGGCCTTGGCGGCGATGAGTCCCGGCGATGTGCTGGTCGATCACACCACGGTTTCGGCGGATCACGTCGATAAAATGCGCGATGCCTGCGACGCCGCCGATGTCCACTACGCCGAAGCGCCGATGACACGCACCCCCGCGCACGCGGATCGGGGCGAAGTGAATATCCTCTTCGGTGGCGAAGAAGCGTTGATGGAGCGCCTGCGGCCCGTCTTCGAGACCTATGCCGAGAACATCTTCCATGTCGGCCCGGCGGGCCATGCGATCCGGCTCAAGCTGATCCACAACTATATCGCCTTCGCCAATGTCGCCACCTTCTGCGAGGGCTTCGCGCTGGCCGCGAAAGAGGGGCTGGATATGACCAAGGTCATCGACATCATCTCCGCTGCGGGCGGCAAGTCAGGGATGATGGACCTCTATGGAGAGATGACACTGATGCGCGATTTCACCCCGCATATGTCGCTGGCCAACGCTCAGAAGGACGTGCGCTATTACGCCGAATGGCTGGAGCGTGCGGGGTTGCCCGGCTTCATGGCGCAATCGGTCCACCAGACCTATGCGCTGGCCTCGATCATGGGCCATGGCGACGAGGGCTGTACCGCCGTCATCAAGGCCTATGAAGACCTGACCGGCGTGGAGGCGAAGCTGCCCGATTCCGAATAGGGTTTCGCTCGGATGCGAGGACGATTTGCGACCTGTGCAGGTCGGAATCGAAACGACCGCAGGCAGGATGGGAGATTAGGCTCAGATAACCAACGGGAGGAAGTGCGCCATGACGATCCACGACAAATCCATGCTGGATGCCGTAACCGGCCCTATCGAAAAGGCGCGCGGCCTGCCCAACAAATATTACACCGACCCCGCGACGTTCGAGCAAGAGCGGCGCGCTGTCTTCGCCGCCACATGGGCGGGCCTCGGCTTTGCCAAGGACGTACCGGAGCCGGGGGATGCGCGGCCTGTCAGTTTCTGCGGCAGCGAGTTGATCGTCGTGCGCGGGAAGGATAACGAGGTTCGCGTCTTTCTCAACGCCTGTCGCCATCGCGGGATGATCCTGCTGGAGGAGCCAAAGAAGATCGAGGGCGCGATCCGCTGTCCGTATCATTCGTGGTGCTACGATCTTCAGGGCAAGCTGCGCGCGACGCCGCATGTGGGCGGGCCGGGTCAGAACGCGCATGAGGGGATCAAGCGCGACGAACTCGGCCTGATCGAAGTGCGCAGCCGGGTCTGGCGCGACGTGATCTTCGTGAACATGGACGGCAAGGCCCCGCCCTTCGAGGACCACGCGGCAACCTTGCTGGATCGCTGGGCCGAGCTGGAGCAGCCGAATTACCACGGCGGCGCGGATTCGTCCTTCAAGCTTGAGGTCAAGACCAACTGGAAGCTGGCCGTCGAGAATTACTGTGAGGCGTATCACCTGCCCTGGGTCCATCCCGGCCTCAACGCCTATTCCCGGCTGGAGGATCACTACGACATCGTGGAATCACGCCAGTTCTCGGGTCAGGGCACGGTGGTCTACAATCCCGATCTCGGCGGCGACCGCAAATTCGAGAACTTTGCGGGGTTGTCGGAGAAATGGGATACCGGCGCGGAATACGTGTCGTTTTATCCGAACGTCCTGTTCGGCGTGCATCGTGACCACAGCTTCGCGATCCTGCTGGAGCCAAAGGGGCCAACGGCAACGGTCGAGCATATCGAGCTGTACTACGCTTCACCCGACATGACCGGGGATGACTACGCCGACTTGCGTGTAAAGAATGCGGCACTCTGGAAGGAAATCTTCGTCGAGGATATCGGCGTGGTCGAAGGAATGCAGAAGGGTCGGAGCGGAGATCTGTTCGATGGCGGCAAGTTCTCACCCGCGATGGACGCCCCGACGCACAACTTCCACGACTGGGTGGCGAGCCGGTTTGCGGCGATTTGATGCCAACGGCCCTGAATCCTGACCGCTCTTTCCACTATTCCTGCCCCGCACTTCATGCGGGGACTCTTCAGGCAATGTGCCTTCGCGGCAACTGGCCCCGCATCACGTGCGGGGCAGGGAAGAAGGTCAGATCATAATTCGCTCTACGCGAAGGCCGGAACGATCATCGCCGTATCCGATGCAATATCGACATTGGTATTGCGCTCGATGATATCGGCCAGCGATGTGGACTCGATCTCCGCAACCGTGTCCGCAGGCAGGGCATTGGCGTACCAGTCAGGATCGCCATCGCGCAGCCGGGTGAACTGATCCTTGAGAATGATGCTCTGGGTAGGGCCGACGAGGCCATCGCCGGTCGGCTTCTCCGCCAACAATCCAACCCAGAGATCGACCTGATCCGGCGAGTCGTAGACGCTGGCCAGCCTCTCCCCTGCTCCGTCCCGGAACGCGGGATCGTCGAAGGAGGTAATGGGCGCAAGGCCGAGGGCCTGACGCGCCTCGTTCAGCGTCGGCAGGCCATGGTCGCGCCCGCGCTGGATATTGAGCGCCGCAAGGTCGAGCCGGGGGCTATGTGGCCCGTCGAGAACGAAGTTGCGGAGGCTATCGACGATCTCGGTATCCATCGCCTGTGCTTCATTTGAGGAAAATCCGCGCAGGATAGCATCGATCCCGGTTTCAGCGAACTGCTCGGGATTGAAGAAGGCGTCCTTGAGCGGGATCGCCTCGCCCGCCTGCCCGCTCGCATCCACCGGCGTGATCGTATCGGACACCATGGAATGCCCGAAGCGATAGGCGGCGGCGGCGAATACATTCGACACCTGCGCGTCCAGCCCTGCTACCGGGCCGGTATAGGCACCCAGCCCATCGCCGCCCAGCAGCACCGGCAGGAACTCGTTCACCGTGATCGACTGCAACGTCGCCGTTACCTGAGCCCGCGCCACATCGAATATCTGTTGGTCCGACCAGTCGGGGTTCTCGGCGGCAAGGCCATCGGCGACACGGTTATGCTCGCGTGCGAACAGGGTGTGCATCGAGGTCAGGCCGATATTCTCATTCACCCGCTCATCACCCGCGCGATAGAAATTGCGCTCATCGTAGGGGAGCGTGCTGTCGTCCTGCATCAACAGCCGACCGCCCTCCCCGCTGCGCAGGGATTCGGTCGTCTCGGCATCGGAACCATAGATGTTCGAGCCGTCGATCAGAGCGGTGATGACGTTGATCTGCTGTTCCGCGCCAAGCGGGTTCGCGACTGAGTCGGATCGCTGGAAATGGAGCGAACTGCCGGGCTCGAAGGTCTGATCCCCTCCGGGAACCGGAACCGACATTTCCGTATCGCCAG
Organism: uncultured Neomegalonema sp.; assembly: GCA_938034615.1. Taxonomy (GTDB): domain Bacteria; phylum Pseudomonadota; class Alphaproteobacteria; order Rhodobacterales; family Rhodobacteraceae; genus JAHDDY01. Next base: position 26,493 of record CALHLW010000218.1, read on the forward strand.
TCTTCACGAGGTCGATGTCATGGTCGAGAAACTGTCCCCAGAGCCAGAACATATCGCTTGCATCCGCCGCGTTGCCCTTGTCACCGGTCGTCGCGGAAACCGCATTGGAAACCTCCCGCGCGCCGGGGCGATCTGCACCGGCAGGCTCGCTGCGGCCATCGGCGTAATTCGACGGGATCAGACGGCGGAGCGGCTGTCCGGCATCGGTCGAGGACTGCGTGGAATCGGCAGCACCGCCACCGGGAAGCAGCAATTCGACGATGCCGTTGATGACATTGCGCAGGTCTTCGAGGACGGTTCCCAGCTCACGCAGCGCATCCGCCTTGTTGCCCTTACACGCGGATCGGGGAGTATTTGTGACCGTCGACGCGCTGTTCGTGCGCTCGGCAGTGCGTTCTTTCTGACGATTGGTCTTCGAGCGGTCTTTCCGTGATGCCTCGTCAGCCCCCTGATCCTGCCCGAGCATCTTTCCGAAACGGTCGCCGCCATTTCGACGTTCTTGCGCCTGCTTTCCAGACGCCAATCCACACCCTGTCGCTCTCATCGTGACCGTCCTCATTTCGAACACATGCGTGTTAAAATCCCATAATGGGACGATACTGACTTCACGAATTCGTGTAAAGCGCCATTCCGCCTGCGATACCGCGATAGGCGACGGTTTCGGCTTTGAGTTTAACACACAAAATCGTGCCAAATCAGGACGATCGTGCGGAAGCTCATATCAGGTTCTCACTTTGTCTTCCGGCGACTTATGCGCAGACCGTGCCGCTGTCAAGATACCGCGCCCCCAACCGTGCCGTCCCTGCCGCGAAATGGGGAGCCAATTCCTGCGGCTCGGTCGAATCCCTATGGCTGCCGATCCATGCCAGCAGGGCCATGCGGCGCAGCATGACGAAGGTGTCGAGCATGGCAACATCAGCCTCCGGCAAAACGCCTGCCTCGCGGTATCCTGCCACCCACGCAGTCTCGAGCGCGGGGATTTGCGGGTCGTCTTCCATGAAGCTGATGGCGGCGGCGAAATCGTAGCCGAACCAGCCGAACCCGCAATCGTCGAAATCGATCAGGTGCAGCGTCTCGCCCTCGGCCAGCACATTGGCGAGTCGCAGGTCGGCATGGATGAGGCCGTAGCAATCCGCGCCCTTGCCGTAGGCGGCGAGTCGTTGCGTCACAGTCTGTTCAACCCGCTCCAGCAGTGCCCGGATTTCCGGGGTCACATTGGGAGCAGCGCGCCAATCGCCCCAGGTCGCCGCCGTCCCGAAGACTGCCGCCTCGTCCCATGCGAACCGCTCAAACCAGTCGGGGCGGGTCCAGCCTTTTGCATGGTCGTGCAGACATGCGGTCCGCTCACCCAATCGCCGGAACAACGGCTCCATCGGTTCGCCGGGGGCGAAATGACGGCCCGGCAGATGCTCGAACAGGACAAGGTGGCGCGGGGCATCCAGACGGGCCTCTTGCACCAACTGCCCATCACGCCCCGGCAGTGCCGCCGCAGTGCTCAGACCCGTCTGCCCCTGCACCGCCGCCAGCCATGCGAGTTCAGACTCGATCCCGGTGCGCGTGTGGTATCCGGGGCGGTGGACGCGCAGGATCCGCCGCCACTCTGCGGCCTCCAGCCGGTAGGTGAGGTTTTCCGATACATTGATAAGCGTCGCCGTGGCATCCGGCGGGATGTCCCACCCTTCCCGCGCTGCGCGCAGGGCGTCCGGTGCTTCGATCATGCCCGCTTCAGCGCCGCCATCCACAGCCCGCCACCGATCAGCAGCGTCCCGCTGATCCGCTCGACCAGCTTCACGCGGCCCTTGGTCAACAAGCGCCCTGCCCTACCGGCCAGCAGCGCGTAGCCCATGTCACAGGCGGTCGCGATGAGCATGAAGACACCGCCCAGAACGAGGGTCTGCCAGAACGCGCTTCCCGCAGGGTCCACGAAGTTCGGCACGATGGCTCCGAGCAGCAGCAGAACTTTGGGGTTCGACCAGATGACCAGAACGCCTTGCCAGAAATACCCGCCCTTCGGAGGGGCGACATCCCCCGAGCCGATCTCACCACCCGAGCGCCACAGCTTGATGCCGAGCCAGACCAGATAGGCCGCGCCGAGCATCTTCACGATGAAGAACCATTCGGCCATCAGCGCCACCACCGTCTCCAGCCCCGCCGCGACGATCAGGACCATGGGGGCCAAACCCGCCTGCGTTCCGGCGATGTTGAGGAGGCCCGCGCGTGTGCCCGCGCGCAGGGAGTTCGCGACGATCACGGTGACGGTCGGGCCGGGGACCACGGCGATCAGGAAGGACGTGAGCGCAAAGGCGAGAAGTGCTGTTACGGTCATTGGGTCTCTCCCGCGAGTCGCGCCGCGAATTTGCGCGCCCGTGCGGATACCGATTTCCGGCGGTCCTTGGCAAGGCGCTTGAGTTGCGGCAACAGCCAATTGCGCAACACCTCCTCCGCCGCCCAATCCGTAAGCGTCTCCATCGCCCTGTTCAGCACGATCCAGTCGTCCTGATCTGTAAGATTGCGTTGCATCAGTTCAGTCGCCCGTTTTCGTTGTGAAGCGGTCAGATCGTCGGCCATGCGCCCGAAAAGCTGCGCCAAGGTCCACCGGGCCGAAGCCTGATCCAGCGCGCCGATCTCGTCGATGAACCGGTCCAGATACGGCAAGAGCAGATCGCTGCGCTCTGCCTCGACTCGCTTCATTGCGTCGACCCCGATGGCACGTTGATCCGGGTGGGACGACCGGTCCCATCCCCATGATCGACGATCTGGTTGCCGTCGTTGCGCGCTCGCCTGAAAGGGCATTAACATCCCAGTAACCATGACAGGAGCGCGACCATGAGCACGGACCGTAAACACGTAGCCTACGAAGACTTCCGCTCCGCACGCTGGCTGGCACAGGATGATCAGCAGCGGTCGTGGAACCATCGCTCGCGGATCATGCAGATGGGCTACGGGGCCGAGGACTGGACCGGAAAGCCGGTGATCGCGATCATCAATACGTGGTCGGATATCAACCAGTGCCACGCGCATTTCCGGCAGCGGGTCGATGATGTGAAGCGGGGTGTGTATCAGGCGGGG
>CALHLW010000219.1 GCA_938034615.1 uncultured Neomegalonema sp.
GCGACGTCGCCCTGACCATGGACAGGATATGCTTTCGCAGATAACATCCGCGTGCCCCGTCTTCACTAAAGGCTGACACGCCCGTGTTATTGCGCAGACTGTACCTGATCTTCCTGCGCTATGCGGAAATCAACACGTCCCTCGATCTTGCTGGTGGACCACTCGTCGGGGAAACGGGGCGTAATTTCGGGACCGTCGACACCATTCGTCTGCATGGCAATCGCCTTGCCATCACCGGATGGTCGACCGCGGCGCGGGTCGGTCTCCTCCTGAACCGGACGCGATTGTGGACGGTGCCCGAACTGGCGCAACCGGGTCGCGACGAACGGGGCTTCACGCTCGATATTCCCTTCGAAACGGGAGATGTGATCTTCCAGGCCGATGACGGAGGAGGGCCTGTAACCTGCACTTTACCCGGTTTCACGCCAGGGCAGATCATGCGCGCGCGCATTCGCCTTGCCTTGCCTTATATCTGCACGCTTTTCCTGTTGCTGCCCATCATATGGCGCTGGAAATATCATAGCGATCTTGGCGCGCGGGAGGTGGTCAAGGAGCGTCTGGGGCTCGTGCCCCCTCCTGCTTCTGCCGATATGCTGGGCGGGGCATTGCTGCCCGCCTCCTCCCCTCTGCCTCGGCCCCATGAGGCGGTCACGATCATTCTGCCGGTCTATAACGCCTTCGAGGTGCTGGAAGAGTGTCTGGCGCGGGTCGCGGCCCATACCGATCTCGACTGGCATATGATCGTGATCGAGGATCGCTCGACCGATGACCGCGTCTGGCCGATGCTTGAAGACTGGGCTGTCACGCAAAAGGAGCGCGTGACGCTTTTGCGCAATGCGGAAAATCTCGGATTTATCGGCAGCGTGAACCGTGCCCTGACGGAAGCAGGCACGCGGGATGACCCTGTCGTCTTGCTCAATTCGGACGCCTTGGTACCCGATGGCTGGGCCAGTCGCCTGTTGGCCCCGCTTGCCGATGCGGAGGTGGCCAGCGTCACACCGATGTCCAATGATGCGGAAATCTTCACCGTCCCGGTGATCTGCCAGCGCCACGACCTGGACGAGGGGCAGGCTGCCGCACTTGATCGGGCCGCCGCAACGCTCAACCCCGTCGAGGGGATCGTTGAAGCCCCCACCGGTGTCGGCTTCTGCATGGCGCTCTCGCCAGCATTCCTGGCGCGCTCACCCCAGTTGGATACGGCCTTTGGCCGTGGTTACGGCGAAGAGACGGATTGGTGCCAGAAAACCCGTGCCCTTGGCGGACGCCATATCTGCACGCCGCATTTATTCGTGGAACATCGCGGAGGCACCTCCTTCGGTTCAGAGGCAAAACGGGCGCTGATCGAACGCAACGGTGCCGAGATCTCCCGCCGCTATCCCCAGTATGACAGGCAGGTGCAGAACTTTATTCGCACCGATCCGCTTAATACGCCCCGGCTGGCGCTGGGGTTGGCCTGGGCGGCCGAGACGGGACACGAGATCCCGCTTTACGTGGCGCATGCCATGGGGGGTGGTGCCGAGAAATACCTGTTGGCGCGCATTACGCGTGATATCGCCGAAGGGGGGTCCGCCGTGGTACTGCGGGTCGGACAAAGCCATGTGTGGAAACTGGAGCTGCATACACGGCTCGGCATATCCCAGGGGCGCACCAACGATACCGTCCTGATCCACAGGCTTCTCACCTATCTGCCATCGTTGCGGCTGGTGTATTCCTGCGGCGTCGGCGCCCGGGATGCTGTGGCCCTGCCAAAGGTCTTGTGGCACATTGCCCGTGGTGAGGGACGCAATCACCCGATCGAGATGCTGTTCCACGACTTCTTTCCCATCAGCCCCTCCTACACCTTGCTCAGCAAGGGCGGGGTATACCGCGGTGTGCCCCGAGCATCCGGGCATCTGTCTGACGATCCCGAGCATCGTTACACGCGCCCCGGTCGTGCACAGGCGACATTGATCGACTGGCAGAAAGAATGGGGCGTTCTGGTCGCTGCAGCGGAACGCTGCGTAGTTTTCTCGGAGAACAGCCGGGATCTGCTGGCCGAAGCCTATCCCGAGGCGATCCCGAATATTGTCGTGGAACCGCACCAGTTGCTGAAGCCTGTCCCGCGCATCGAGGCGGTGCAGCAGGGCGTCCCGGTGATCGGTGTACTGGGCAATATCGGCTACCAAAAGGGAGCGGCGGCCCTGCAAAAGCTCAGCAGGGAACTGGCGCGGACGAATGCGGCACGGCTGGTGGTGATTGGACATCTTGATCCGGCATGGCCACTGGCTGCCCCGGCGCAGGTTCATGGCACCTATGAACTGCACGACCTGCCGGGATTGGTGAGCCGCTACGGCATTTCAGGATGGCTGATCCCCTCGATCTGGCCCGAGACATTCTCGTTCACCACACATGAGGCCCTGGCCACGGGCATGCCGGTCATCAGCTTCGATCTTGGCGCCCAGGGCGATGCGGTGGCCGCCGCCGTGGCTGCCGGTGCACCGGGCGCCGTGTTGCCCCTGCGCGATGGCACGACCATCGACATCGCCGATATTCTGGCTGCCCTGAAAACGACATGACCGATATGGCTTGGGGTGTCCGGGACGGTGCCGCCGCAAACGAAGGCTTTATCCAAGCTCCATAAGTATCGTGTGCAACCCCTTGCGCCAGTCAGGGCGGGAGAGGCCGAAGACACTCTGCGTCAGGCTGTTATCCAGCCGCGAATTCAACGGACGCGTCGCAGGCGTCGGATAATCCGATGACGGGATATCCACGATTTCGACATCCATAGCGCTCTGCTCGAAGATCCTCCGCGCGAAATCTGCCCAGCTTACATCCGGCGCACCCGAGAAATGGTAGGTGCCCGCCTTGCCCGGCTCCTCGATCAGGTGATCGGCGATGACCAGACAGGCGGTGGCGATATCAGCAGCGCAGGTTGGCCCGCCCACCTGATCCGCCACAATATTCAGGCGATCGCGGTCCTGACCCACGCGCAGCATCGTCTTGACGAAATTGCTGCCATGGGCCGAGACCACCCAGGAGGTCCGTATGATCGCATACGCTCCACCCGCCGCGCGCACCGCCTGCTCTCCTGCCAGCTTGGAGCGTCCGTAGGCGTTCAGAGGAGCTGTCGGATCATCCACGGTGAACGGGGCTTCCCCGGCACCATCGAATATATAATCGGTCGAGATATGGATGAACGGGATACCCCGACATGCCGCCGCCCGTGCCATGGCTCCGGGGGCCTCGCCGTTGATCACGGTGGCGAGCGCTTCTTCTTCCTCTGCACGATCTACGGCAGTATAGGCTGCCGCATTGATGACTGCCTGGGCATCGCTCCGTTCGATGATCGCTGCACAGAGGGCCGGACTGCGCAGATCCGCGGCGTCACGCCCCAAGGCCCTGACCTGCGCAAAAAGCCCTAATTCCGTTGCGACTTGACCGGATCGGCCAAAAACAAGAACAGCCATCGGGAAGATCCTGCAGGTTTCGGAGATCGTATCCACGTAGCCGATGTGTTTTGCGTAACGGGCAAGGCAACCTCATCCTCTTTCGCGTTTGAGTCTGCAAGGCGGAAGGCCGCGAAAGAGGATTCAAAAAATACGCAAAATGCTATAAACGCCCTCTGGCAAACCCGAGCTGGTTCAGCTAGCAACTCAAAGCCTTCGCTGGAAACTGCTCGAATCTAAACCACTTCAGCGCTACCGGAACGACCGGAATAGCAGTGGTTTCAAGCAGCAATCCATATCGAGGCTTGATGCGTGAGCCCTGATGGTAGAGATGGAAAAATGCCTCTGTACATGCTGTGCTATAGGAGTAAGCAAATGTAGAGCTTGGCCTAAAAATCTCACGTGCTTGCTCAGTGTAATCATTAACGAATAGTTCACGGTTGACATGAAAAAATCACACGCTTCCCTCATTGCGGATTACGCCACTAATTTTTTTGGAAGTCAGTATGCGGATCTTCAAGCGCCGGAAACGGCTGTTTCGAACATTATCGATGCCGCTGTAATTGAACCACTGGATGTCCCGCTCGGCTATGTCGAGCGCTTCGCCGATGTCGGCCACGCCCAGAACTCTTCAATCATCAATGATCCGGAATTGCATTTTTCTCTCTACGGACGTCAGCAGGGCAGGGCGCATCTGCTGAGGTTGCCATCGACTGTTTCGCGCGTCGTCATCATCGCACCCTCTTACCGCAAGCAATGCGGAATCGGCGAGTACGGTCGCTATCTTGAGACGGAGCTTTCCAAAGTCGTCGAGGAGGTCCGTGTCGTTCGCACCTCAGGCGCGGCTCTTGATCTGGCTGAAGATTTTTTGAATGAGGCCGTGGTTCTGGTGAATCATGGTCCAGGCTTGTTCGATGGTCTGAACCCGAGACTGTCACAGGGCGAAAGCACAACCCAACTCCTGCACAATCTTGATTTGCTCGCGAACAAGAGGGGGGCCATTCCAATGATCCTCCACCATTCGCTGATCGGTGCCGAACATCATATGATCTTCTCGCGCCAGCAACAGATCATGAATTCAGATATCCCGTCCGTAGCGTTCATCTCCTCTGCAGGGCGGCATTTTTTCATGCCAATGGTCGAGCTGGGAATCTCGCCGGTTTCTGTTCCCGACGATAAATACATTGGTAAGCGCGAGGAAGAACAGGAGACCATCGGGTTCTTCGGATTTTTCCAATATGGTGGCAAGGATTTCGATTCTCTGTTTCATCTGGTCCGCGAACTGCGTGGCAAGCTTGTCGGCTCTGTTGCGACCAGCAATAACGATGAACTAAAACGTTTCAATGAAGCCCTTGAATCTCTCGGCCTGGCGCATGAACTCGGGTCGGGTTGGATCGAGGATACTGAATTGATGAGCAGGCTTTCTGAAGCTGATTATTTTTATCTGCCTCAGAACGATTACGATCATTGGAACAACTCGGCTACAGCGCGGTTTGTCGCAAATCTTGATCGCCCTTTGTTCCTGCCCCCCCATCATCCATTTCTCGACATGGCCGATGGGTCAATTTTTGCGTCGAAAGAAGACTTACCACGCATTGTGGCATACATTCGCGAAAGCAAGTTTTATGAACGTGCAGTCGAGCGCGTCCGCAAATTCCGCAATCGTGCGAAAATGGCGAACACGGCGGTTGCCATAACACGCGAGATCCCGGAAAAGCTCTCGGATGTCGGAAAACAGTTGCTCGCATCACCCGCCCTGTCTTCGGCAGAGCGTTTTGAGGAGTTGGATGAGGCCTCACGCGGATCGTTTGCCGAGGCCCATGATGTATCGCCCGATACATCGCTCGAGGATATTATACCGCATCTGCCTGCATTCTACCGGATGCCAGAGAAGCTGCAATACTGGCGCAAGCATTATGAGCTAGGTGATCTGGTACACGATACTCTCTTGGAAAGTATCCACACCGCCTATATTGCAATCGCGAAACGGCCAATAACTTTCAAGGAAATTATCCGCCTGCTCTCCCAAGTTACTAACGCGGATAGTAATTCTTCTTATCCCTTCGGAGAAACGATTCACGAAGCGATCCTCGATGCTATGGGTAACAAGGGCGGGTTGTTCGAGGATCCCGAGATCGCCATTTTGGAGAACGGGTCTCTTGCATCTGATTGGCGTACTGCCGTGTCAGCGGAGCGTATTGAAAAATACTCGACTGAAAAAACCGCACGCAAGAGACGTATTCTCGATATTGTCGGGCCTTCGTCGCGCAATCGTCGGGTTGTAACAAATCTGATTGAATTAATGTTGCTTCCACAGGAAATGTTTTCAGAAATCGAGACTTCGTGCGATTTATCAGTGCAAGACTTGGAATCCGTGAAGTCGGTGCACGGGTTGGCACAAAAAATGAACCGTCTAATCGCACAGGCCAACAAGAAAGAAATTTCCCTGGCCGATCATTTCGTGATGGACCATCTTCAGGTTCCGCAGGTAGAGCCGAAAACCATACGCTATGCGGTCGAAGAGTTCATTTATTATAGTGGTGACAAATTCATTCTCAATGCCGTGCGGCGGATCGACAAACGTGATCCCTTTGCTCTGGAAGCGCTTGTGCTCAGCGGAATGCTCATGAATCTCGGCGTTGCCGCCGTCCTGAAACACCTGCTACTCCGGGCCGAAGGACGCATAGAAATCATCAATTTCGATGAAAATAAGAATTACGATGCTCATGCAGATCAGCTTGCCCGCTTCATGGACGCAGCCAGAGATCCTCTGTTCGGGTTGATCGACATACGCAACGACTACGAAGTTCTCAAGCGCCACAATGATCGGTGGTGGATTAATCAAAAAGGCCCCCGCGAAGCACTGTACCATGACAGTGGTTCGAATATGGCTTTTCTGAACATGCTGTACGCGCAGCTTTCGCAAACGCCTTCGGAGCGGGCCGATCCGACCTTGAAGCACGACAACCCCGCTTGGCAGATGGATGCCAGCGGGCACTATGTCAGCATACCCGAATTGAACTCGGCAACGGCTCTTGCCTTGCCATCCGGCGAGACGTTGAACATTGGAACAACCCTCGCCGGAGTCTTCACGAGTGCCAGTATAGGCTTTTTCGAACCCGAAGAGAATGGTGTGTGGACGCGTGGATCGGGAGGGTCGGTTGTCGTTTCGATTGATGCGGAAAAACTGGCGGCGGCAACGCCCGAACAGAAAAAGCTGCGTTTGAAAATGAGTTTCTTCGGCTCGAATTTCTTCGAGACGCCGCGCAAGCTCAGTGTATCACTTGTCCCCAAGAGTAAGGTGTTGCCGGCTGTATTTGATGACGACGAGGTTATGATTGCCCTCAATATGGGTTTAACGCGGGAAGTTTCGAGAGACGATGCAATGGAGCTCGACATTGATCTCAGCAAGATCAGCGATGAAGACCTTCACGTCTTGCGGATAGATATTGATCGTGTGACAAGCCCTGCCGCCGAGGGACTCTCTGATGATGGCCGTGAACTGGGCTTTATGCTTCATTCTCTGGTATTCATGCCATCAACACCCATACAGGAAGACATGAGGGCAGATATAGATTTAGAGGTCGAGCCGGATATAACCGAGGACCTCGTGCCAATGGATCAGAATTCGTGATTTACGGCGCAACCTTTCTGCAGATTTGTGTGTGGATCGGCGTGGAACATTGATCTCAGCACACCTTAAGAGTGAAACGCGATCAGGTTAAGCCAAAGAGTGTCAGGAAATGTGCAGCTCTTGGGGCATTTCGATGCGCTTTGCGACCCAAGCTGATCGGATTTAACTGTGGCATCAGGTTTCCTTACTCCGAGGCAGGCGGGTCAGGATCGCGCGTTTCCAGGCGGGTATGGTATTCTGGCGTACACAGGCATCCATCTGTTTCAGCATTTCCAACAGGGTGCATATTGCACCGTCCCATGTGGCGATATCCGCGTTGTCAGGCGGGCAGGGGGGTAAGGGCGGGACCGGCTTACCCGCCGCCTGGGCTGCAGCTGTCACCCCGGCGCAGAGGGCATGGTAGAGCGGCGCAAACAGCTCGGGATCGTCAAGCTGTGAAATCCCTTCGAGAATATCTTCGTGGTAGGGCACCTCACGCGTCCAGCGCGGGTCGGCAAACAGATCTTCCTGATCTTCGAGAGATAGGGTCTGGCGTAACGTCTCGATCGCCTTTAGTCGCACCGGGCGCAGCGCCAGAACATGGCGCGACAATACGGCCCATAGCTTGCGCCCCGGCACCGGCGGACACCAGCGCTGTACCAGGAATTCGATCGCCCCTTCATGCCCTGTGGGCCGGAAGGTGCGGTTGCGCAGCAAGACCCCTGTCAGGATCGCTGGCGAGGCCATATTCGTTTGATATTCCGGCTCAAGGGGCAGGTCGTAAAACCCGGCAAACTTGGCCACAACATTCGGCTTTTGGCTACGAACGGTCAGGCGCAGGTTGGGAATGGTCGCCCAAGCCTTGAGATCCTCGGCGAAACTGTAGTGCATGTTGGATCGCGCTATCCACTTGTCCAGATCGGGCTGGTGCCACACGCCCCATTGCCAGAAGGCCGCATTCACCCAATCGACAGGGGGGCGCAGGAATGCCACGACATCGACGGGGGGATTACCCCATTCGGCAAGGGCAGCCGCAAAGGCCGGAGCGTGGTTTATCCATCCCTCGTTCGAGAGAATGGGGATATGCCCCCGGCGGCGCCCTTTGGCCAGGACCTGGTGAATGGCCGCAAAAATGGTATTGCTGTCATGCTGCGGTCCCAGATTGGGCCACGAGGCATAGCCGTATGGTGACAGCCTCGCCCCTTCGACCAGCGTATTCCCCTCCAGCACCCACCATGTGCCTGCGCCCCATTTCGCCGCCGTATAGCGATAGCGTTGCCCATCCGCACTGCGCAGATCAGGTGTCAGGCTCAGCGCGGTCTGCAGGGCGGAACTGCCGCATTTGGGCGCCCCGATATGCAGAATCATGTGCGGGCGGCGGACCATTCGTCAGGACCTTTCCAACCGGGGCTGCAAGGCGGCCAGAGGAGTCGCGAGATCGATGCTGATTACGGGCGTGCCGACATAAGGGGGGGCAAGGCGCGCTCGCATTGCAGCCGACCAGCCTATGATGATCAGATGGTTGCCGTGCAGACAGACGCGGGAGGTGATCCCAAAATCGCGCCTCGTCGCGTCCACAGGCAGTCCTCCCCACCGGTTGAGGGCGACGTAGAGTTCCGCGTAGCGCAGGAAGATCAGGTACGTTCTGCGCGATAACACGGAAGCAGCAACCTCTGGGTCAGGCAAGGAAAACCAGATACTATGGCTGAACTTACGCCATGTCCACGTGTCGAAAGCAGCCAACAGGGTTCGCACCAAAATCCAGTGCCCGAATTGAAATTCAATCTTAATATAACAACGACTTGAGAATCTTCTGGTTGTGGGGCGGAAGGGGTTCAATGGATAGCATTTGAACCAACCACCCTCCCGTAAACCCTGGACAGTTCAGGTCTTTGAGGACAATAACCGTTTTCCATTAACCTACAGCACAATACCTGGCTCATTTTCTGGAAAATCGGTATAAGGGATATGTTATACGGTCTTTTCGAATGTATCGGAAAGCGGCATACTAGGGTTTTTATGGCTTCACTGCATACCACCGCGTTCACCGCTATTCTGATCGCAATGGGCCTCGCGATCCCCTCCGCCGTACTTGCGCAGCAAGAGGGCCCACAGCGTTTTTATATTTACGGCACGGAGCCTGCGCCCCCGAACCCCCCGTTGCATAGTCACTATGGCGGGGTCGGTCTCCTGAAAACGCGCAGTGCGCGCATGGCTCCGGATTCCACCCTGGCAACCACGATTGCGTGGAACAACGCGCAACAGCGTTATTCCCTGACTTTTCAGGCCGCGCCATGGCTGGAGACGACCTTCAGCTATTCGGGGTTCGATCTGCCCAACGGCTCGACATTCGACCGTCAGTTCGACATCAAGGTCCGCTTGTGGGAGGAAACTCTCTACATCCCGGAAATCGCTGTCGGCTTGCAGGATTTCCTCGGGACAGGAATTTTTTCAGGCGAGTATGTCGTCGCCAGCAAACGGATCGGTCCGCTCGACCTGTCTCTCGGTGTCGGCTGGGGCCGCCTCGCGGCACGGAATGTCGCGACCAACCCCCTGACTGCGGTTGCCGACGGCTTTGCGAACCGGAGCACCTTCGATAATTTCTCCGGTCAGGGGGGCGAGGTCAATTTCGGGCAATATTTCCGGGGGGATAATATCGGTGTCTTCGGGGGTGTGGTCTACGATACGCCCATCGACGGGTTGCGACTGATCGCTGAATACGACAGCGACCGGAACCAAAGCGTCGAAGGTCTGGAGGACAACCCGTTCAATTTCGGGATGGTCTATAACGTGACACCGGGTATCCAGTTGGGGGCGTCCTATCTGGCGATGGACGAGGTTTCCCTTACAGCATCCTTCTCCACGGTTACCAAGGAAGCGGTTCAGGACGAACCGCCCGGCCAACCCGGCCCGGCATTCTACGCCCGCGCAGAACAGGATGATGCCAATGGCGGCCCAGATGGGCTTGTTGCCCCTGTCCAACCGCTGCTCTTTACGCCAGTCTCGCGCGAGGCCCTGCCCGCAACTCTTTCCGAGGCCCTGAAGAACGAGGGTCTGGACCTCCTGCGGATGCAGGCCGGGGATGATACCCTGCGCATCGTCATCAGGAATGACCGCTACCGCCCTTATCCCAAGGCAGTTGGCCGGGCCGTGCGTATCCTCTCCCGCTTCACGCCGGGCGAGATTGACCGGTTTCAAATCGCTATCGATCGAAGGGGGGTCGATACGGCAGAATTCTTCTTCGACCGCGCCGCTCTCGAAGCTTCCGCCGCGGAGGTCGGTTATTCGATCAAACCGCCCTTCCTCGATTCTACCTATATCACACCGGGCAGCATGCCCGTCACCGGAGCAACCACCGATTTCGCTGAATACCCCGATTTCACCTATAGCATCGGCCCGGACCTGCGCTACAGCGCCTTCGATCCCGACGACCCCTTGCGCTTTCAGATCGATCTGGAGGCCAAGGCCAAGGTCGAGCTGATCCGTGGCTTGCATGTCGAAGCGTCTCTTGCCACCGAACTGATCGGAAATTTCGGCAATAACGACCGTGAGTCAAATTCCGTGCTTCCCAGGGTCCGTTCGGAATTTGCGCGCTATGACGAGGAAACCGATATCGGCCTCTACCGCCTGAATGCCGACTACGTCTTCAGCCCCTATCCCAACACCTATGCCAGGATATCAGCGGGTTTACCGGAGCAGATGTTCGGAGCCGTCGGAGGAGAACTGCTCTGGCGCCCCTCCAATTCACGCCTCGCCTGGGGGGTAGAGGCCTATTATGCCCGCCAACGGGATTTCGATACGCTGTTCACTTTCCGGGACTACGACGTCTTGACGGGCCATGCGAGCATCTACTGGGATACGCCCTATAACGACTGGAATGCCGCTCTCCATCTGGGCCGATATCTCGCCGGAGACTGGGGTGGCACACTAGAGGTAAAACGGCGCTTTCCGAATGGCTGGGAGGTCGGTGCCTTTGCGACCCTGACCGACGTTCCCTTCGACGAGTTTGGCGAAGGCAGCTTCGACAAGGGCCTCACCCTCGCCATTCCTCTCGACTGGGGATTGCCCCGAGATACGCAGTCCAAAGGTGCTTTGACCATCAGGCCTATCCAGCGTGATGGCGGGGCACGTCTGAGGGTACCGAACCGGTTGTTCGGCATGACCCAGTCCACATCCCGAGGCGAGGTCGCTGCGCAATGGTCATCTTTCGCCCATTGACCTGGAGTGATCGCCGATCAGGTTAAGCCACAGAGTGTCGGGAAATGCGCGGCTCTTGGCGCAATTCCTGACTCGAATTGATCGACGATCACTCCAAGCGTTTTGCGCATTTGCGCCGCCACCAAGGATGCTCATCCTTTCAGCAGCTTGATAATATATTGTCCGTATCCGTTACTTTGAAATTTCCTGCCCTGCGAGAGCATGATCTCGTGATCGATCCAGCCCTTGTTGTAAGCAATTTCCTCGAGGCAACCAGTTTGCTGGCCTTGACGCGTTTCCAATGTCCGGACGAAATTTCCCGCATCGAGCAGAGAAGCGTGTGTGCCGGTATCCAGCCAGGCATACCCTCGCCCCATGCGCGTTACATCCAAGGCGTCGTCGTGCAGATACATCTCCAGCAAAGTAGTGATTTCCAGTTCACCACGTGAGGACGGCTTGATACGGCGCGCCCGGTCCGGGGCCGTGCCGTCCAGGAAATAAAGCCCTGTCACTGCATAGTTCGAAGAGGGAACAGGGGGTTTCTCGATAATCGAAACGACCTTGCCCTCCTCGTCGAAATCGACAACGCCATATCGCTCCGGGTCGGCGACCTGATATCCGAAAACTGTGCCGCCCGTCGTCTTTGCATTGGCCATTGCGAGCAGCTCCGGCAGCCCATGACCGTAAAAGATATTATCACCGAGTATCATGGCGGAAGACGCACCACCCAGAAAGTCCTCCGCCAGGATAAAGGCTTGTGCCAATCCATCAGGGCTGGGTTGCACGACGTAATCCAGGTGGATTCCCCATTGGCTTCCATCGCCGAGCACACGTCTGAACTGTTCCTGATCCTGTGGGGTGGTAATCAGGCATATGTCGCGTATGCCGGTCAGCATCAGCACCGATAGCGGATAATAGATCATCGGCTTGTCGTAGACCGGCAGCAATTGTTTCGACACACCCAAGGTCAGTGGATAAAGGCGCGTGCCTGAGCCGCCGGCCAGAATGATCCCCTTGCGTTTGATCACGAGACAACCTCGCAGGCATTCAGAAACTGTTCGACATTCGCTGTAATCAGCATTCGCAGGCCGCATCCCGAAGGCAGGAATACTTGTGCCTACCTGGAAAAATTGCGCATTGTGCTTTGGCGCATAGCACCACCCGAAGCGCTCGGCGAGGGGGCAGGCCTCGGTAGGGTCGAAACAAAATCAAAAATGTTTCCAATGGCTAAAGCTCTTTCCGAACATGTGGTGACGATCAATCAAGCTGACTTTAACATCCAGACATAGCGGTTCCAACTGGGTTGAAAATGATTGAAGGTACGGGGGTGCCTGTCCATCCAGTCGATCAGCTTGCCAGGGTTGATATGACTCCAATCCTCTCCGACGAAATTCGCGCCTTTGAGGCCCGGTGTCTGCCAGTCGTCGATCACGATCATCGCGGCGGCTGCATGATTTTCGGCGATGTGTTCAAGTTCCTGCAATAACGGCACTTGTCGCTCCCCTTCGCTCAAGCTTGCATCGTCGATACGTGCCGTTGCGACCGGGTAACCGCCGAATTTGGAGTTTTCCCAGTCCACGCTGGAATCGCCGCTCCAATGCGCATCGAGGAAAAAGAGCGTAGGGCCAGCCAGACCGGCGATGACATGGGGCAACTGGACGCCGGAATTGCCTTGGATGCATGTCACATTCGACCGGTGAGCCAGGTTGTGCTGTGCCTGCGCGTGCAGATCTTTCGACAACTCAATCGTGAAGGCATTCTCGACCCAGTAACTGGCATGCAGGATCGTGTGGCCGAAAAGGGTGCCGGTTTCGACGAAATTGATAAAACCGTCCGGGGCAAATCCAGCTTCACGGGCCTCATTCATGAGGGCAAAAAGAAAATCAGGATGGTCGATATAGGGCTCCACCGCCACGAGTGCCGAACCGTCGCGCGTATCGATGACGGTCAGGGGCTGCGCGTCAGGAAACGTGAATGAAATCTGGATGAGCTGCCGCCGGTCTTCGGGCTGCTTCATCAAGGGACCATCTTCGGCAATCGGTATTGCCGGTTCGACAGTGCAGGGTATCGGAATTCCCGCGCGGTCGACCAGATCAGGCGTGACCTCCGCAGACCCCACGCCCATCAACCGTAACACACCGGTGTTTTCGGGCTGCGTCCGGTCAAGCCAGCGCTTCTCAAGTCGAAATCCCCGGAACATCGGTGTCCGGCCCTGGATCTTAATCTGATAGTATCGCATCCGCTTCCCCCTCGTATCAAAACGGTTGTACATCATCCAAATCCGAGGGAGTAGGCCTGCGGCAATCCCTTGACGGATCGGGCTCCAAGAACCTGGCCGGAAAGAAGTGTGGGGGCTGATCAGGACAGCATTCACCTTGATCAAACTCTTCGCAGTGCCTAACGTGAATCTCCTTACGCGGTGATCCCGATCCCCCATGTCGCAGCACAGTTCGACCAAGTGCGATCACCTTGCAGAAACACAAAGGGAATCTTTTTGTGCCGAACCCGTATAAGTCTCTTGATCAGTCCAAGTTTTGGAAAACCGCTGTCGCGGACATGCCTGCAGCGCGTATTCACCCCCGCTCTGCAAAGCGGTTTTCCATGGAGAAAACAGACGCAGTGGTAACGGCAGGAAGCTGTTTTGCGCAAAATGTCGCCAAATATCTTCGAGATGCGAAAAGCGTAAAATTCATAGAGTCAGAACTGTTGCAGGCGGATGATCCCGTCTTCTCCGGTCGATACGGGAATATCTACACCGCCCGACAGATGGTGCAGCTTTTCGATGAGGTTCAATCCGGTTCGCCCGATGCCGATTGTGCGGTTCTGCGCAGTGCTGACAACCGCTATGTCGATATCAACCGTCCCTTTATTGAAAAAGCGGGGTATGAAAGCCCCGAAGCGGTCATCAATGCCCGTGCTGACCATATTTCAGCGATCAAACCAATCTTTCAGGACTCCGATGTTTTTGTTTTCACGCTTGGCCTGACTGAAGGATGGAAAAACCCTGCAACCGGGAAAGTTTATCCCGTTTGCCCCGGTGTGTATTCGGACCTTCCTGAAACCGATTATGTTTTCCACAACTTCACCTACGAAGAAATCGTGAAGGATATGGAAGATTTCATCGCCAAATTGACGGCGATCAACCCAGCAATCAAAATTCTTCTGACAGTATCACCCGTACCGCTGACGGCAACCTATACCAAGGATGACGTGGTGACGGCGACGATGCATTCCAAGGCCATTTTACGGACTGTTTGTGGTAGCCTCGAATCGCGGATCGCCAATGTCTTTTACTTTCCATCCTATGAGATGATAGCAAACCCCTTCACTGCAGGATCCGCTTATGCCAGCAATTTGCGGAGTGTGCAGCCCGAACCGATCGAAGCCGTAATGAGATACTTCGAGGAAGATTACATTGTGTCCGATGGCAGTGTCGATTACTCGGCATCCGATGATGACATAGTGTGCGATGATGTCGAAATCGAAAACAGCGTGGGTTTCTAGCAGAATCCCGACATTGAATATCGATCTGATCCGATTTTTACAGAAATGCCGAATGGCTCTGCCAATTCATGCATGATACGAGGTTGTAGTGAAAGTTCTAGTCCTTTCCGGCTGTGCTCACCGTGCGTATATTGAGTATTTGAAGGCGGCGCACCCAAGATGGGATGTACGCGCAGTTGTTCCGCATACCGCAGAGCAATGGGTCAATGCAAAAGAAGAAAAGTTTCTGACTTTTCTGGCTGATTTGGATGTGTTTATCGGATTGACCAATAATAATAATATAGATCAATATATTCCCGCAAAAACCCAGCGCATTTCTGTCCCAACCTTCACTTTTTTTGGCTATCATCCAGACGCAATTTTCTTGGGTGGTATTCCTTCTGTTCTAGAGCGGGGCCTTTGTCATTCACGGCTAACGGTATCGTCCTATCTTGATGGATTAGATCGCGCCCAAACCGAAGCACGGTTTAATGCTGAAACATATGCCAAGCTTGGTTATTTCGATGAACGCGACATTGCTGTCAAGAATACTTTAAAGTATTTTCAACAGCATAAGAGTGATATTACTCCTGTATTGGAATTTTGGCTTAAACAACAGGAATTTCTCTACTATCCATCGCACCCTAAAATCGAGTTGTTTTTCGATCTTATGGACTATCGCATGAGGGAAAATGACCTTCCACCGGAGGTTTCGCCGGAGGTCATGCAAAAGGCGCGCGCCGAGATGGACGATTACCTGGAAGAGGGTGTGCACTGGCCGGTCTATAAGGAAATTGCAGAACATCATGGAATCAAAGCATTTCCTGCGCAATGGCGCGCCTCTACTGCGCGTGGCACTGGAGAGCAATTTGATTTGGCTGTCATGATCGACCGGTCCATGACGATCTATGATGCATGCGGCCGCGAAAAGCTGGAAGCTGCATATTCCACTGCTGAAAAACTCAGAGCGAGATAAATTCGTGAGTTTTCAATAGTTGTTTCAACATACAGGTAGATAGATGACCACGAATGTTCCCCCAATGGATTCATCCATATTCGATTTATTTCCTGAAAAGCGGGTTACTCCGGATATCGGTTTCATCCACGATTCCGCAGGAACCAGAACCCGCCGTATTTTTCGGGGCGGAGCACCGGATTCGCCTGGCGTCTACAAACCGGCACAGCGCGAAAGCTGGGAGTGGATTCCACTGCTGTGGTCGGTCGCGACCGCCGGAACAAGCTAT
>CALHLW010000220.1 GCA_938034615.1 uncultured Neomegalonema sp.
CCAAGTTGATCCGCCTGATCTACCGGCGCTATGCATCGCTCGGCTCGGTACGGGCGCTGCAAACGGAGTTGGCGGATCGGGAGATCAATACCCCCAATAATGACAGAGGCGAGGCCTCAGCGCAGGGCTTCAGCCATGGCGCGCTCTACTGGATCTTACGTAACCCCGTCTATTGCGGCGATGTCCGGCACAAGGAGAAAATCTATCCCGGTCGGCATGAGCCGATCATCCCCCGCGAGGAATGGGATGCTGTGCAACGACACCTCGACACCCAAGGTGGTGGTCCCCGCGCATCAGCACGGCGCAAGGCAAGGCGGATGCTGGATGGGCTGATTGTCGATCGCGATGGCCGCCCCCTGAAGACCAGCTTTGCAGTACGCTCCGTGAAGACTGCGGAGGGACCGATCAAGAAGCGCTACTGGTATTATCAGATCCCACGCGCAAGCCGAACGGGTGATGGGTCTACCTCCCGCGTCCTTCGTATTCCTGCCGGGGAGATCGAGCGCATCGTCGTCGAGACGCTTCTATCGCATCTCAGGGATCGCAGTTGGATCGCGATGGCGATTGCAGAGGCGGGGTACGCCGCGGAGCATCTCGCGGAGTGTCTGGAAAGGGCAGCGGATGTTGCGGAGCGGCTTGATGCTCTGGGCAATGCCGAGGCTCCGGACACCGCAACGTTCGTGGAGACGATCCTCGACCGGGTGCAACTTGGGTCTGACAGTCTGACCCTGAAACTCCAACCGGGTTGTCTCGCTGCCCATGAAGACGATCGGGGTCTTGACCTACCGTCCATCACGGTTCCGCTGCACATGCGTCAGTTCGGAAGGAACAAGCCCATCATCATCTCCACCGAGTTCGGGAAGGCTAATCGTGATCCCGATCTCATTGCCATGATCGCCGATGCCCGGCGCTGGCTCAAAGCGCTCCGATCCGGAACCGCCCCATCCGTCGATGCCCTGACGACATCCGAAGGTAAGGCCAACGGCGTCATCAGCAGGATGCTCCCGCTCGCCTTTCTCGCGCCGGACATCACTGACGCGATCCTCGCCGGAGATCAGCCGCGTTCTCTCACAGCGACACGTCTGCGCGAGATCAAGACCATCCCCGCAGACTGGCAAGCGCAGCGGGACTTGCTGGGATTCGATCCCCGCTGACACCGGCTGATCGTTCCGGCCTGAGAAAATACGCCCTCCCACAGCAGCGATACCGGCACGGGTCCAGCCATGCTGCAATGGGTCTTCATGCATCAAAAGCAGGAACAGGCGACCAGTATCTCGGGCAGTTCATCCTCGCCGACGCCAACATAACCGAGAGAATGATAGACCGCATCGCGCTCTGAGACGTGACCCCGAAATGCGCCCTGAAGAGCCGGAACTGAGCACCTGCGCGCTGCTTATCCCCGCAATACGGGCGCTAACCCACGGTTATTACGGCGCTCTTCTCAGGCAGGCTAATGACACGAAAATGGGAGCGGTGGGTGGTGGGGGATCCTGGAATCGAACCAGGCATGGGTCTCCCCGGCGGATTTACAGTCCGCTGCCGCACCTTGCAGCGCATCCCCCTCATCGGCGATTTTCCTAGGGTTCCAGCAGTGCCGGGTCAACATGTTTTTCCGATAACAGGCTGAACCTCTCAGACTTTCTTCGCCCACGCTTCGTCCAAGACATCACAAGGACAGGGAGAGCGACGGCTCTGTGATAGCATTCGAAGTTCGCAGCGCGCGCTTAATGCCTGCGTTCTTCGAAGTGGTAGGGATCATATGGGTCAACGCTTAAGGTTACCTCGTCGCCTACGTAGAAATATTCTCCCAAGATCATCACCGGCCAGATTTATTGTGACGCCTTGCCCGTCGTCGGACAGCAACCCGTAGCATTGACATTTAAGGATGGTCTTGCGCTGGCAATATGGTTACGGAAATGGATGCTCTGAGCTCAGTACCCCCGCCCTCGATCTACCTCGTTCAACAGAGGTCGTCCTTCCGTCAAACGCCGATAATTCTCCGCTACATCCCGCAGACCATCATCCAGATGCCAGCCCGAGACATGGGGCGTGACCGTCACCTTCGGATGCGACCAGAACGCATGGCCCTCCGGCAACGGCTCTGTCCGAAACACATCCAGCACGGCATGACCCGGCGTCCCCGCTTCTAGGGCCGCAATCAGATCATCCTCCACGATCAGATCGCCCCGCCCCGCATTGATGAGCAGTGCCCCCGGTTTCATCCGCCCCAGCAGACTCGCATCGAACAGGTCGTGCGTTTCCGGGGTCGCGGGCAGAATTGAGGCGACGATATCAGCCTCGCCCAGCATGGAGGCCAGCGCATCGTCCCCATTCCGACATTCGACTCCGTTGATAGTCTTCGGTGTCCGGCTCCAGCCAAGTGTGCGAAACCCAGCCTGTGAGAACATCCGCGCGGCCCGGCGTCCGATATGCCCCAGGCCAAGAATTGCGGCGGTCGTTTCATGGGTCTTGCGGGGCGCGATCTTTTGCCAAAGATGCTCGCGCATCGCCTCGTCATGGGCGAAGACGTTGCGCTGAAAGGCCAAGGCATAGGTTAGGCAATATTCTGCGACCTCGTTCGCGGGCATTTCCGAGATCAGCCGCGTCACACGCACATGGGGCGCAAGGCCCTTCTCACGCATGATCGTCTCCACTCCAGCTCCGAGTTTCTGCACCAGCTTCAGGTTCGGCAACCGCTCTACCATGCCCGGATGCAGTCGCGAGACGGCGGCCATCGTGACGGTGGAGAGATCGCCATCCTCCAACCCGCACAGGATCGGCACGTCACGGAGCATGGGCGAAAGGACATCGCGCAGGGCATCTTCCTGCATCCATGTCGGTTGGCGAATATCGATCAACAAGACCATGGCTCAACTCGCCTCCGCCAGCAGAGTCGCATTGCCGCCTGCCGCCGTGGTGTCGATGCATACCACCCGCTCATGGGCATAGGCTACGGGATCGAGCCGCGCGCTTATGAGCGAAAAGATCGGCCCCGCACGCGATGCGAGCGCCTCGCGCAGTGCCGCCTCTCCACCAAGATACGCCACCGCATCGACAGGCAGATCACCGACCGTAGGCGCATCCAGCCGTCCGTCCAGCGCCGCTACGGGTAACCCCGCTTCGATTAACGGTGCCACGGCTTTTCGCGCCCCCGGTGCAAGCGCGAGGGCCGCATTGCCTGATCGCAATGCCTGCACCACCTGATCCAGAACCGTTTCGGCATCCGGCCCGAGGCAGAGCACCCGGCCCCGTGGCACGAGCGACAAGCGGTTCGATTCTCCCGTTGGTCCGGGCAGGTCGATCGGCCCCATATCGAGGGTCGCTGCCGCCGCCATGGCAGCCGCCGCCTTGCCCCGCAGGGTCGCACGCAGGGCACCGATTCGGTCGCGGCGTGTTGCCCATTTGCCGGCATCGAGTTTTTGCAAAGCGGCCATCGCAGCCCCGGCATCGACGACGCGCGCATCGGCGACATCGACATCCTGCGCAGCCTCGCGCCGGAATCGCGACAGGTAATGCGGCCCGCCCGCCTTCGGGCCAGTCCCAGATAATCCCTCGCCGCCGAAGGGCTGACTTCCGACCACTGCCCCGATCTGGTTGCGGTTGACGTAGAGATTGCCCGCCTTGATCGAATCCACCACGTCCTGCACCCGCCGGTCGATCCGCGTATGCACGCCGAAGGTCAGCCCATAACCGCGCCCGTTGATCGCGTCGATCACGTCGTCCAGATGCTCGGGATCGAACCGCGCCACATGCAGCACGGGACCGAAAACTTCACGCTCCATCGCTTCGATCCCGCTCGTCCGCACGACCGTTGGCGCGACGAAAAGGCCGTCTTTGGGCGGGTCCATCCGTTTCAGAACGCGCCCTTCGCCTTCCGCCACATCGATATAATCGTGAATCGAGTTCCACGCTTCGGCATCGATGACCGGCCCGACATCGGTGGAGAGCGGCCATGGATCACCCATGGAGAGCGTGTCCATCGCCCCAAACAGCATCTCCATCATTCGCTCCTCGACATCGCGCTGGACGTATAGGACGCGCAGGGCCGAACACCGCTGGCCCGCGCTCTGGAACGCGCTCACCACGATATCGCGAATGGCCTGTTCGGGCAGGGCCGTGCTGTCCACGATCATCGCGTTCAGGCCGCCCGTCTCCGCGATCAGCATGGCATCGGGCGCGGTTTTCGCCAGTTGCCGGTCGATGATCTTCGCCACCTCCGTCGAGCCGGTAAAGCACACCCCGGCAATGCGCGGATCGGCGGTCAGCGGCCCGCCCACATTCGGCCCGTCCCCCGGCAAAAGCTGGATCACGCCGTCGGGAACCCCCGCCTCGCGCATCAACTCGAACGCCCGCGCAGCGATCAGCGGCGTCTGCTCGGCGGGTTTCGCGATCACCGCATTGCCGGTGACGAGCGCCGCCGAAATTTGCCCGGTGAAAATCGCCAGCGGAAAGTTCCACGGCGAGATACAGACGATCACTCCGCGCGCGGTGTGGTCCGTTTTCGCGGCCCGTTCCTCGGCGGCGTAGTAGCGCAGGAAATCGACAGCCTCGCGCACTTCGGCGATACAATCGAGAACGATCTTCCCGGCTTCGCGAGCCGCCAGCGCAAAGAATTCACAGGCGTGCTCCTCATAGAGATCGGCAACCCGTTCGAGGATCGCTGCACGCTTTGCCCCGCCCATCGCCGCCCAGTCAGGTTGCGCTGCCAACGCCGTATCGACCGCCGTCGTCGCTTCCGTTGCCGTCGCCTCGATCACGGTGCCAACGATATCGTCCGGTTTGGCCGGATTCACAATATTGCGCGCCGTGCCGCTGCCCTGCCCCGCCTCCCAGCGATGAGGTGCGGCGAAGGGCGCGCGCCCTGCTTCAATTTCCGCCAGATCGACGGGATCGGTAAAATCCCAGCCCTTCGCATTGCGCCGCTTGCCGAAGATAGCAACGGGCAGTTGGATCGCCTCGTTCGGTGCGTCATCCACTTCCGCAAAAGGATCACGGGCCACGGTTTCGGGCGCAACATTCTCATCGACGATCTGGTTTACGAAGGACGAATTCGCCCCGTTCTCCAAAAGCCGCCGCACAAGATAGGCCAGCAAATCCCGATGCGCGCCCACGGGGGCGTAGATGCGGCATCGCGTGCCTTCGGCCTTCAACACCGCATCATGCAATACCTCGCCCATGCCATGCAGGCGCTGAAATTCAAAACCGTCGCGGTCATTTCCCGCCATTTCCAGCACGGCGGAAACCGTATGCGCGTTATGCGTCGCGAATTGCGGATAGATGCGATCCCGCATCGACAACAGCTTGCGGGCGCAGGCGATATAGCTGACATCTGTGTTGGACTTCTTTGTGAAGACCGGAAAGCCCTCCAGCCCGAAAACCTGCGCGCGTTTGACTTCCGTGTCCCAATACGCGCCCTTGACCAGCCGGACCATGATTTTGCGATCCAGCCGCTCGGCCAGATCGTTCAGCCAGTCGATCACCGGCGCAGCGCGGGGGCCATAGGCTTGCACCACGACGCCGAACCCGTCCCAGCCGTCAAGGCTCGGGTCCGACAAAACGGCTTCGATCACATCGAGCGACAGGTCGAGCCGGTCCTGCTCCTCTGCATCGATATTGAACCCGATCTTCGCTTCCTTGGCCGCGCGGGCCAGTTGCAGTACGCGGGCCGTCATCTCCGGCAGCATCGCCTCGCGCTGGCCCCGCTCGTAGCGAGGATGCAGAGCCGACAGCTTGATCGAAATTCCCGGATTGTCCTTGATCCGCTCGCTCGATGCGCGGGCCGCGATGGCCGCAATCGCCTGCGCATAGGCCCCATGATAATAGGCGGCATCGCTTTCGGTGCGCGCCGCTTCGCCTAACATATCGTAAGAATAGGTGTAGCCGCGCTCGACCATCGCCGAGCCGCGATTCATCGCCTCCTTGATATCGCGTCCCAGCACGAATTGCGCGCCCATCTCGCGCATGGCGCGGCCCACAGCGGTGCGGATCACCGGCTCGCCGAGGCGACGGACCATCCCGCGCAGCGCGCCGACGACACCGTCATCATCTTCCTCGTCCAGCACCTTGCCCGTCAGCATCAATCCCCAGGTCGAGGCATTGACCATCAGCGAACCGCTATCCCCCACATGCGCCCCCCAGTCATGGGGCGCGATCTTGTCTTGGATCAGATCGTCTATCGTCTCGTTATCGGGCACCCGCAGCAACGCCTCGGCCAGCGACATCAGCGCGACGCCCTCCTTGGTCGAGAGGCCGTATTCCGCCAGAAACGCCTCCATCATGCCCGGATCGCCCGATTTACGCACATCGCGCACCATCCCCGCCGCGCGTTCGGAAATGCGGGTGCGTTCATTATCGGAAAGTCCGGCTAGATCGACCAGCCCGGCAACCGTCGTCGCCTCGTCATCAAGCAGGGTTTTCGTTCGGATGTCGTCACGGGCGAGGGCAGGCATGAGCGTTCTCCTTCTGGGACGCAATAGGTGTACATGCTTTCCGATAAGCATGTGGCCCGCAATTCGCGTCAAAACAAAACGGATGGACTTTTGTTATGCCATTCTGCGCTCTAATCTGACCGCCATGGACAATCAAACCGACGATACGGACCGCACGGACCTCCGCATCCTTGCCGCCCTCCGCGCGGATGGGCGTCTCTCGATGGCCGCGCTGGCCGAGCGGGTAGGCCTGTCGAAATCTCCGGTAACCGCGCGGGTGAGGCGACTCGAACAGGCGGGCTATATTCTCGGCTACCGCGCGGTTCTCGACCCGGCGAAACTCGGCGAAGCGCAGGTCGCCTTCGTGCAGGTCACGCTCTCCGACACGACATCCGAGGCGTTGGAGTCATTCAACGCCGCCGTGCGCAATACGCATGAAATCGAAGCCTGCCACATGATCGCAGGGGGTTTCGACTACCTCCTGAAAATCCGCACCAAAGATGTCGGTGCATATCGCAGGGCATTGGGCGAAACGATCTCGCGCTTGCCCCATGTCTCGCAGACCTCCACCTTCATGGCGATGGAGGTCGTCAAGGAAAGCTAGAGGTTCCAGTCCCGATCATTCGACAAAGACGGGATGCGCTTGCGCGCTTTTTCAATCATCGTCAGGTCCAGATCGGCATGGACGATTCCCTCGCCCTCGCCCGCATCGGCGAGGATCAACCCCCACGGGTCGATGATGAGCGAATGGCCATAGCTTTCGCGTAATGACGTTTCGTCCTTGCCGTGATGCGGCCCCCATTGGGCCGGGGCAATGACGAAGCATCCCGTCTCAATGGCCCGTGCGCGGAGCAATGTGTGCCAATGCGCGCGGCCCGTGGGCGCGGTGAAGGCGCTGGGCACCGTCAACACCTGCGCGCCCGATTTGGCCAGTGCGCGATAGAGCGCCGGGAACCGCAGGTCGTAACAGATGGACAACCCCATCTGCGCCCATCCGGTATCCGCGATGACCGCCTGATCACCAGGGCGATAAGACGCCGCCTCAAGGAACCGCCCCTGATCGCCCAGATCAGCCTCAAACATATGAATCTTGTCGTAGCGTGCCGTGATCTCGCCTTTGCGGTCGATCAGGAACGAGCGGTTTACCGCACGCCCTTCCTCGCCTTCCGCCTTCAGGGCCAGCGATCCGATGAGGATGCCGATGCCGCACTCGGCAGCGATCCCCCGGATAGCGGCCAGACACGGATCGTCCGCCTCGTCCCGGATCGACGCGAACAGCGCCTCACGTCCCGGCGCGATGAGGTTCGTGACTTCAGGCGTCGCCACGAAATCCGCCCCCGCATCCGCCGCCTGTCCGATCAACGCACAGGCCCGCTCGCAATTGCGCTCGACATCGCCGGTCGCGTTGGTCTGGATCAGCGCAACGCGGGTCATTGTCAGGTCGCCAGCATCGGATCGAGGTTCCCCGCCCTGTCGAGCGCGTTCAGATCGTCGAACCCGCCCAGCGGCGTGCCATCAACGAAAATCTGCGGCACCGTGCGGCCCCCTTCGGACCGCTTGACCATCTCGTCGAATTTCGCGGCATCGGTATCGACCGGATATTCCTCGAATTCGATCCCCTTGCGCGTCAGCAGGCGCTTGGCCATCATGCAATACCCGCAGGTTGCCTTCGTGTAGATTTCGACCTTGGCCATAGTGATTCCCGCTGTTTTAAAACCGGGAGAACCGGTAGCCGATTTCAGGGTAAGAATAAAGCAACATGAACTAAAAGTGAACACTTTCATCGCGCACGACCCGCGCGAAGACCAGCACATCCACTGATACTGCCCCCGACGAGCGCAACACCCGCGCCGCAGCGTTCAACGTCGCTCCCGTCGTCATCACGTCATCAATCAGCACGATCCGCCGCCCATCTACTCTCTCGGAGACCCGACAAGCAAAGGCTCCCGCGACATTGCGATGGCGTTGCTCCACATTCTTTCCGTGCTGCGTCTCCGTGGCTCTGGTGCGCAACAGGATGCCGGGGCCGTGATCGATGCCCTGCTCCGCCGCGATCCGCCGTGCCAGCTCCGCCGACTGGTTCATTCGCCGTTTGATCCGACGAGTCCAATGCAGCGGCACGGGCACCGCCAGATCAGCCCTCGCGAGAACATCCACCGCCGCCCGCCGCATCCATGTCGCCATCGGGCGGGCGAGATCGGGCCGGTCCCCGTGCTTCAGCGACAGCACGAGTTGCCGCGATGCCCCGCCGTAAAACGTCGCCGCCCTTGCGCTTCCCCAAGAGAATCGCTGCCCCACACACTCCTCGCAACTCCCGTCTCCGCCATACCCCTCGGGCATGGGCAGCGCACAACGCAGACATTGCGCGCCGCCCGTCAATCGCAGCTCACGCCAGCAGTCGGTGCAAAGGCCATGCGGATCGGATACGTCGGCCCCACAGGTCATGCAGGCAGGTGGCCAGACGACACTAGCCAACCGCGCCCCGACGTGACGCCGCATTCGCGAGGCCATTTCGAAAATTTGCCCTGCCCTTTCCATCAAGAAACCCTATACCACGCCTCATGAGTGCCGCCCAATCTCTTCCCTTCGACCGTGCCACCGTCCGCCATCGACGTGACCGGGCCGCTGCGACATTGGCGGAGGCCGATTTCCTGCTCGCCCATGTGCGCGAGGCGCTGGAGGAGCGGCTGGCCGATGTGAACCGGCAGTTCTCGCGCATTGCTGTCATCGGCGCGGGTGATGGTTCCATCGCGAGGATGCTGACCGGACGATACGATCCCGATCTTCTGGTGCAAGTCGATCTTTCCGAAGCGATGGCAAGGGGCGCGAAGGGTCCGACTATCCTCACACTCGTCGGCGACGAGGAGGCCCTGCCTCTCGCCGAAGCCTCCTTCGACCTGATCGTCGCTCCCCTCACGCTTCACACTGTCAACGACCTTCCGGGTGCGCTGATCCAGATGCGCCGCGCCCTCGTCCCTGACGGCTTGTTGATTGCCGCGATGCTGACCGGGGAAACAGTTGCCCCCCTGCGTGATGCCTTGGGGCGGGCCGAGATAGACACGGTCGGCGGCATCAGCCCCCGTGTTTCTCCCATGGCTGACCTCCGCGATCTCGGTGGCTTGCTCCAGCGCGCGGGACTGGCGTTGCCGGTCGCGGATAAGGATACGGTGTCGGTGCGCTACTCTTCGCCGCTGCGCTTGCTCCACGACCTGCGCGCCATGGGCGAAAGCAACGCCCTGACCGAGCGACGGCGCGTTTTCCTGCGCCGCGATACGCTGATGCGAGCGATGGAAATCCTCGCGCAGGATTACGCTGACGAAGACGGTAAGGTACCGATCCCCTTCGACATCGCCTTCCTGCACGGCTGGGCACCTTCCCCTGAACAGCAGCAGCCCCTCCGCCCCGGCAGCGCCAAGATGCGCCTCGCCGATGCGCTGAAGACGGCGGAGCATCCGCTGCGCGACGATGAGAACCATTGACGATTGTACGCACACTCCTAGCCTTTGCGACATTCGATAACGAGGAAGACCCATGCTCGACGCGACTCCGACACCTCTCTCAGACCATCCCGGTGAAGGCAGGCTCGCCCATGCGGAGCAGGATCACCCTCCGGTTCCACGTGCGAAGGTCGGCATCCTCATCGCCAATCTCGGCACGCCGGACGATACGAGCTATTGGCCCATGCGCCGCTACCTCAAGGAATTCCTGAGCGACCGCCGTGTCGTCGATGTGAACCGTGCGATCTGGTGGCCGCTGCTCAACGGTGTCATCCTGACGAAACGCCCGTTCAGTTCGGGCGAGGCGTACAAGTCGATCTGGAACAAAGAAGCGGGGGAATCGCCGCTCCTCACGATCACGAAAGAGCAGACTGAAAAGCTGCGCGCTGCACTCACGGCAGAATATGGCGATGCGGTCGTGGTCGATTATTGTATGCGCTATGGCAATCCGTCCACGAAATCGGTGATTGAGCGGATGCAGAAGGCGGGCTGCGAACGCATCCTCTTTTTCCCGCTCTATCCGCAATACGCTGCGCCCACCACGGCCACGGCGAACGATCAGGCGTTCCGTGCGCTGATGGATCTCCGCTGGCAGCCCTATATCCGCACGGTTCCGGCCTATTACGAGCATCCGCTTTATATCGAGGCGCTGGCCAAATCGCTCGAAGCGCATATGGCCGAGCGCAAGGCCGATGGTCGTCCCGCACCGGATGTCGTCGTCACGTCCTATCACGGGGTTCCGAAGCGCTATCTCCTCTCCGGCGATCCGTATCACTGCCAATGCCAGAAGACGACACGCCTGCTGCGCGAGCGGCTCGGCTGGTCGAAAGAATTCATGGAAGTCACGTTCCAGTCCCTCTTCGGACGCGAGGAATGGCTGCGCCCCTATACCGTCGAGCGGGTCGCTGAACTGGCTGAGGAAGGCAAAAAAGACCTCGTCATCCTTGCCCCCGGCTTTTCCGCCGATTGCGTCGAAACGCTGGAGGAAATCAACGAGGAAATCCGCGAAGCCTTTGAAGAAGCCGGCGGCGAGCGTTTCACCTACCTGCCATGCCTCAATGATCGTGACGACCATATCGATATGTTGGTCGATGTTGTTAGAAACGAGGCTCAGGGTTGGCTAACGGTCGTTTAGCGCAGCTTGCGTTGCGGGCTCGATCCAAACCACCACATGCCGGGAAGATGCACCTAATGCATCCGCGCGCCATTGGACACGGGGTGATCAAGGCCTAGCAGTACAACGTCGCCTGCGCCATCCGCTGCGCCGAGGGTCAGGACCTCTGACATAAATGGGCCGATCTGACGGGGTGGAAAGTTTACAACGGCCATGACCTGTCGCCCGACAAGCGCTTCTGCTTCGTAATGCACCGTGATCTGAGCTGAGGATTTCTTGATCCCGATCTCCT
>CALHLW010000221.1 GCA_938034615.1 uncultured Neomegalonema sp.
GATGCCGCAGACTGGCAAAGGATTGGGAGCGTTCCATAGAAAGCTCGACCGCATGGACGCTCATCGCCAGCATCAGGGTCACATCCAGAAGACTCGCAAGATATTGCTATCCCTCATGAACTTTTGAGTCAGGCTCTTAGACAATCAGCGAGGGAATTAGGCTCTTAATTCTCGAAAAAATATCGATGCTTCCGATCCTGTCGTGATTCAGCCCACTTTCATGTTACGGTAACAAATCCGATGACACGTTAGGGGATCACGCTTCATGACTTTCTTCTCAGGATTACTTCGGGCTGTCGGGGTGTTCGGCACTGCGCTTCTCGTCGCCGGGTGTACGACTGCACCGCCCCCGACGGCCTACGCACCGGGGACGACGTATGCGGCGCCTCCTGCGTATAGTGCAGCGCCTGCGGAACCTGCTGCGCCGGTGGAAGGCACATATGCGAATGCCGTGCCTCCAACGGTCAACGCAGAGACAGCTCCGGCACCTGCCTATGCGGCAACGCCTGAGGCATACTATCGCCCCGCTCCGGTAGTCTACGTCCCGGTCTACGGGTATCGCCGTCCCTACTATCCATGGCCGTATTTCGGTCGATCTTCATTCGGCTTCTCCTATTATTCCGGTCGCCGTTACTATGGGGGCCGTTATCGGGGGAAGCACAGGAACCGTGGCTATGGGAAGAGGCACGGTGGCAAAAAATATGGCGGCAAGGGTAAGAAGTGATGTGAGCGTTTCGCCGCGACTCTGATATTTCATGCGCGACGGCGCATCGAACTTGGCGGAAACGCTGGTATCTTGCGAAGCTGACCCTAGGATAAGTATCACGAAGAATGAACCCCGCTCGACCCAGGGTCAGGCGGGGTTTTCCATGTTTGCACGTTGAGTGTATGGAGTATCGGTACCAGTATACGGGTATATTTCTGACTTACCGGAATCCAGTTGTCTGTAAAATAAATGATTTCTACTTTGCGGACGTGATTTTGCCTCGGTTGTTCCTATATGAGATGAGGAACAGTGACACGGCACGAGGATTGCGACCTATGACCATCATTCCTGCATTTGTGCGCGCAATTGGATTATGCGTGGTATCGGTTCTCATATCGGGCTGCGCGGCGTCTCCCGGACCGACGGCCTATGCGCCCCAACCAGGCTATCAAGCCGATTATGTCGATCCGTCCTATGTTCCCGAGCCCTATTATGGGGCACCGGCCGTATATTATGCACCGGGCTATGCCTATGGTCCGTATCCTTATTATGGGAGAACGTCGCTCGATTTCACGTTCTTCGGGAGTCGATATTATGACGACCGCCGCTCCTCACATCGCAGCAGGGGTAAAGGACACAAGAGAAACGATCACTCGCAAGGCCGAGGGGGCAAGCGCAAGAAGGGCGAAGGCCGCAATCGCGATGCTTCCAAGGGTGACTACAAGAGAGGCGGCAAACGTGGGGGGCGGAAAGGCCACTCCATGCGCAACAAAGGGAGTGGCAAACGCCATTCCAAGCGCGCGAAGAGCAATGAAGACGTCGTTGCAGCCACCGTTAGAACCCAGCGGAGCCGCACGAACTTTCTTCGGACTTTGCGTCGTGGTCGCGGCAGCCAGCGTTAGTAGTTGGCAATCAAGCCGACCTGATCGTCAGCGCCACTAACCGGCAGCGCGCAGGCGATCAAATCCGTCCGAAAGATCGGCGATCAGATCGTCGGTATGTTCCAGCCCTACATGGATACGCATGAGTTGTCCCTCCGCAACGTCTGAGCGGGGCCAGCGGGTTGCGGTGCGGATGCTCGGCGGATCGACAGGGATCAGCAGGCTCTCGAACCCGCCCCACGAAAATCCCATCCCGTGCAGCCGCATGTTATCGAGCATCGCGGCCAATCCGGCCTCGCCGCTATAGCCTGGTTTCAAAACGAAGCCGAACAGGCTCGATGCGCCGAGAAAATCTCGCTTCCAGAGCGCATGGCCCCGGTCATCCGGCAGGGCAGGGTAGAGCACCTGCTCCACCTCATCGCGGCTCATCAGCCAATCCGCGACCGTCAGCGCGCTGTTCCAGTGGTGCGGCAGGCGGGCGTGGATCGTGCGAATGCCCCGCATGGCGAGAAAAACATCGTCGGGAGAGGGGCATATCCCCGTTTCCTGCTGCGCTCTTTGAAATTTTGGATAGGCCTCTTCGGTGCAGGTTACGCTGCCCATGACCAGATCGGAGTGCCCGGAGATGTATTTCGTCACCGCCTGACACGACACATCCACGCCATGCTCGAAAGGCTTGAAATACAGGGGGGATGCCCATGTGTTGTCCATGATGACCGTCGCGCCACCTGCATGGGCGACCTCGGAAATCGCCGGAATGTCCTGCATCTCGAAGGTCCATGAGCCGGGGCTTTCCACCCATACAACTGTGGTGTTCGGGCGCATGATCTGTCGGATTTCGCCGCCTAAAAGTGGATCGTAGTAGGTTGTTTCCACCCCCATCCGCCGCAGCATGCCGTCGCAAAAGGCTCGCACGGGTCCATAGACGCTGTCGGGCACCAGCAAGTGATCCCCCGAATCGAGATACGCCAACAACGGCAGTGTACACGCCGCCAAGCCGGAGCATTGCAGGCGCGTGCGATAGCCGCCTTCGAGAGCCCGGATCGCTTCCTCCAGGGCAAAGGTGGTTGTCGTCCCGTGCACACCATAAGTATGCCCGTCGCCCGAGCGGACGTGCCGAGATCCCCGCAAGGCTTCGAGCGTCGGAAACAGAATGGTGGAGGCATGCATGACGGGTGGGTTGACCACGCCGTTGAAATCATGGGGTCTGCGCCCGCCATGGGTCGCTTTAGTGGCGTCTTTCATCGTGAAGTAGTCTCCCGGAAGGCGAATATCTGCCGTAACGTAAGGTTAGTAAATGCTGTTATCGATTAACGCGAACACTTGTTACAAAACCGGATTCCGAAGGATTAAACCAGAACAATCAGGGATATCTGCCCGTTTGGTGTTGAAAGCATTTCTTAAGGTGATAGAGATTCTCACTGACCGTGATCGTCGTAATGCTGCGGCGGTCGGTTTTCGCGCAAAAGCGCCAATATCTAAAGACAACGAAAATACAATAGGGAACATGACATGAAACTACGTTCAGCCATGGGCGCACTGACCGCTCTCGGAATGGTGATGACCTCCTCCGCCTTCGCTGACGGCCATGGCGACGGCACGCTCGGCAGCGTCATGAAGAACGGGTCCGTCCAATGCGGCGTCTCGCAGGGTCTGCCAGGATTCTCCAACAAGGATGATGCGGGCAACTGGACCGGGATCGACGTCGATTTCTGCCGTGGCGTTGCTGCCGCTGTCTTTGGCGACTCGAACGCCGTGAAATTTACCCCGCTTTCCGCCAAGGAGCGTTTCACCGCGCTGTCCTCCGGCGAAGTGGATATCCTGTCGCGCAACACGACCTGGACCATGACCCGCGACACGCAGCTCGGCCTCAATTTCGCTGGCGTCAACTATTATGACGGCCAGGGCATGATGGTTCCCAGCAGCCTCGGCGTCACCGCAGCAACCGAACTCGATGGCGCGTCGATCTGCACCAACACGGGTACGACGACCGAGCTGAACATCACTGACTTCTTCCGCTCGAACAACATGAGCTTCGAGCTTGTTGCCTTCGAAAAGGCTGACGAAGTGGTCGCGGCCTACGATTCGGGTCGCTGCGACGTCTACACGACCGATAAATCCGGCATCGCCGCCCAGCGCCTCAAGCTGGCCGATCCTGCCGCCCACACGATCCTGCCCGAAACGATCTCGAAGGAGCCACTCGGCCCGGTCGTGCGTCAGGGTGACGATCAGTGGTTCAATATCGTCCGCTGGACGCTCAACTGCATGATCAATGCAGAAGAGATGGGCGTCGATTCGAACAATGTCTCGGGCATGATGTCGAGCGACAACCCCGGCATCAAGCGTCTGCTGGGCACCGAAGGCACCTTCGGCGAGAACCTCGGTATCTCGAACGGCTGGTGCGCCAACATCATCGAGCAGGTCGGCAACTATGGCCAGACCTATGAAGCCAATGTCGGCGCAAGCACGCCGCTCAAGCTGGCTCGCGATGGCAGCGTTAACGCGCTGTGGACGAGCGGTGGCCTGATGTACGCTCCGCCAATCCGCTAAGACAGTCAGGGCCGTCCCTTCAGGGGGCGGCCCTTTTCTTTGAGTTATTGAATTGACGATACAGCGCTTAGGGGGCCGCGACGCGATGGCATATCATTCCGAGCCGGAACGGGACGGGGGGAACGAGGGTGGACTTGCCGCCCTGATCTACGACCCCAAAGCGCGCGGCCTGCTCTTCCAGACTATCCTGCTGTTGGCCGTCATCGGCTTCTTTGCGTGGATTCTGGACAATACGGTCAGCAACCTCGCGGCGCAGAACAAGAAATCCGGTTTCGGGTTTCTGGAGGAAAGCAGCGGGTTCCAGATTCTTACGACCCTCGGAACGTATCTGATCGAATCCCGGCCCGGTGTCGCGACGTATTTCGACATCTTCTGGATCGGCGTGGTCAACACGCTGGCCGTTTCGATCGTCGGAATCATCTTCGCGACGATCCTCGGGTTTGCCATCGGCATCTTCCGCCTGTCGTCGAACATCATCCTGCGCGGTTTCGCGACCGTGTATGTCGAGTTGCTGCGCAATATTCCGTTGCTGCTGCAAATCCTGTTCTTCTATATCGTCGTGCTTCGCATCCTGCCTGGCAAGCGGGACGAGGGTTTCACACTGCTCAATGGGGCCTTCGGCCTGAATATCGAAGGGTTGTTCGCGCCCTATCCTGCGGTGCGCGAAGGGGCCGGTACGGTGCTTCTGGCCTTCCTCGGTGCGTGTGTCCTTGTGTGGATCATCGGCTGGCTGGCCAAGAAGCGGCAGGAGGCGACGGGCAAGCAATTTCCGACTTTCTGGGTCGGCCTCGCGCTCATCATCGGTATTCCGCTGGCGGTCTTCTACGCGGTCGGCGAGCCGATAAACCTCGAATACCCCCGGTTCATCAACCCTGGCGATGAATTGCCCAACGGGCGCACCGCCAGCAAGCTTCAGTCGGGCTACGACATCGAGCAGGGTGGCCTCGTGGTCGTTCCCGAGTTTCTGGCCCTGCTACTGGCCTTGTCGCTCTATACGGCCAGTTTCATTGCCGAAATCGTGCGCGCGGGTATCCTCGCGGTGGCCGGTGGCCAGACCGAGGCCTCGAAGGCGCTGGGTATGAGCAACGGCCAGAACCTGCGCCTCGTGGTCATTCCACAGGCATTGCGCGTGATCATCCCGCCGTTGACCTCGCAATACCTCAATCTGACAAAGAACTCGTCTCTCGCGGTCGCCATTGCCTACCCGGACATCGTCTCGGTCTTCGCGGGCACGGCGCTCAATCAGGTCGGGCAGGAGATCGAAATGATCTTCATGATGATGATGGTCTATCTCGTCATCTCGCTGGTCACGTCGGCCTTCATGAACTGGTTCAACGACCGTATGCGTCTGGTCGAGCGGTAGGGGAACTGACATGAGCGATACACATTCGGAAGTCTCCCGCAGCCTCGCCTATATCCGCACGGAAGAGGCCCCGCTGCTCTCGCCGCCTGCCAGCGAAGTCGGCTTCGTCGGCTGGGCGCGGCAGAACATCTTTGCCTCCATGAGCGATTTCTCGTCGGTGCGCGCGGCCATCGGGTCGATCCTGATGATAATCCTGACGGCTGTGGTGCTGTACTGCGGCGTCATGCTCGCGTGGGGCATGATAAAATTCACCCTGATCGACGCCGTCTGGACCGATCCCGATGGCCTGAAGCGCGGGGTGTGTACGACCGTCGCGCAGGGTGGAACGCACCCGGAAGGGTGGTTCGGCGCGTGCTGGCCGTTCGTGGACGCCAAGTGGAAGCTGTTCATGTACTCCTCCTACCCGGTGGAGGAGTTGTGGCGCGTGAACCTGACCTTCCTGATCGGCTCGGTCGGGGTAGCGTGGCTCGTATCCGATGCCGTGCCGCGCCGCTGGTTCTGGGGGATCGTCATGATTGCCGCCGGTGTCGCGCTGGCATGGTGGTCATCGCTGCCCATCGCGAATGACGGGGTCGCGCTGCTGAACGACAAGGATGTGATGACCCTCGATCCGGCGAAGACGGGCTGGATACACGAGACATGGTTCTACCAGACATTTACGACCTTCCCCATCGGGGCGTGGATACTCATGGCTGTCGGCATACTCTACCTGCTGCTGGTCAAGCCGGTCGGTCGGGTCACCGTCGCGCTCATCATGCTCGGCGTCTTCCCCGTCATTGCCTTTATCCTGCTCACGGGCGGTGATCTGGAGGGTGGAACCGGCTTCTGGATCAATCTCGGAGTTCTGGCCTGTTTCGGACTGGTGATCTGGCTGATCGCGCGGCTGTTCGGTGAAAACGGCTTCTCGGCAACCCTGATTGCGCTTTGCGCTCTGGCCGCCGCTGCCGTGCTGCTCTACGGCCTGTTCGAGCCGCTGACCGGCCTGACTCTCTTCGATTTCGCGCGCACGGATACCGGTATGGTCATCAATCTGCCGATCCCGGCGGATACCGGGGGCATGATCCAGAGTGGCATCGGCTTCCTCGCGATCCTTGCGATCCTGACGCTCGGCGGGACACTGGGATTCGGGATGCGCATCCTGTTTGCCATTCCTGCGATCCTGATGATTGCGGGTGGTTACGGCGAGGCGGGGACCACATCCCTGCCACTGCCGGTCGGGTGGGTCATCTGGCTGCTGCTGGCGCTGGGGCTGCTCGGTTTTCTCATCATGACCATCGCCGGGCTGTCCCGCAGCGAATGGCACTCGGCCATGTACGGCTTTGGTCGCGGGACGGGGTGGACGCTGTTTCTGCTCGCCCTCATCGTCGGTATCGTAGCTTTCGTCGGGGGGCACTGGTTCGTCGATCTGATCGAGCTCGCCGCCCATGGCAAGACGGACACGTTCCTTTCTGAGCCGCACCTGCTGCATCATAATGGTGAAGGCGCAGCCGATTTCGAAATCGAGCGCGAGTTATGGCCGCTGCCGCTCGTGGAGACGTCCGTCTGGGGCGGTCTGCTCGTGACGCTGGTGGTCGCGGTCGCCGGGATCGTGGCGTCCCTGCCGCTCGGCATCCTGCTGGCGTTGGGTCGTCGGTCACAACTGCCCGCCGTGCGGATGCTCTCGGTCGGTTTCATCGAGTTCTGGCGCGGTGTGCCGCTCATCACCGTGCTGTTCATGTCCTCTGTGATGCTGCCGCTGTTCCTGCCCGAAGGGGTCGAGTTCAACAAGCTGCTGCGCGCCCTGATCGGCGTGGCGCTGTTCGCGTCGGCCTATATGGCGGAAGTCGTGCGTGGTGGTTTGCAAGCCATTCCGAAGGGGCAGTACGAAGGGGCGGACAGCCTCGGCCTCGGCTACGGCCAGAAGATGCGCCTTATCGTCATGCCGCAGGCGTTGACGCTGGTGATCCCCGGTATCGTGAATACCTTCATCGGCCTGTTCAAGGATACGGTTCTGGTCCTTATCATCGGCCTCTTCGACCTGCTCGGCGTGGTTCAAGCCGCCAATACCGATGCAGGTTGGGCCTCGCCCGTGCAGCAAACCACCGGCTATTTCGTCGCCGCCGCGATCTTTTGGATCTTCTGCTTCGGCATGTCGCGCTATTCGATGTTCATGGAAAACCGCCTGCGCCGTGGTCACGCAAGATAAGGAAACCCGATTATGACAATGACAGATACAGCCGCCGTCGATCGGTCCCGGATGCAGGTCAGCGACGACGTCGCCATCGAAATCCGCAACATGAACAAATGGTACGGCACGTTCCACGTCCTGCGCGATATCAATCTGACCGTGAACCACGGCGAACGGATCGTGGTCTGTGGACCGTCGGGATCGGGTAAATCGACGCTCATCCGCTGCATCAACCGGCTGGAGGAACACCAGCAGGGCGATATCATCGTGGACGGGATCGAGTTGACCGGCGACCTGAAGAAGATCGACGAAATCCGGCGCGAAGTGGGCATGTGCTTCCAGCACTTCAACCTCTTCCCGCACCTGACGATCCTCGAAAACTGCACCCTCGCGCCGATCTGGGTTCGCAAGATGCCCAAGAAGAAGGCCGAGGAAATCGCGATGCATTTCCTCGAACGGGTAAAAATTCCCGAGCAGGCGCTGAAATATCCCGGCCAGCTTTCGGGTGGTCAGCAGCAACGTGTGGCCATCGCGCGTTCGCTCTGCATGAACCCCAAGATCATGCTGTTCGATGAGCCGACCTCGGCGCTCGACCCGGAGATGATCAAGGAAGTGCTCGACACCATGGT
Organism: uncultured Neomegalonema sp.; assembly: GCA_938034615.1. Lineage (GTDB taxonomy): Bacteria > Pseudomonadota > Alphaproteobacteria > Rhodobacterales > Rhodobacteraceae > JAHDDY01. Next base: position 8,297 of record CALHLW010000221.1, read on the forward strand.
CGGCCTCGCGGAAGAGGGCATGACCATGATCTGCGTAACGCACGAAATGGGCTTTGCCCGCCTCGTCGCCAACCGCGTGATCTTCATGGATGAAGGCCAGATCGTCGAACAGAACGAGCCGGAAGAGTTCTTCACCAATCCGCAGAACGAGCGGACGCAACTGTTCCTGAGCCAAATTCTGGGGCATTGACCAATAGCGTCATCTTCGCAATAGCGGGGATCTTTCGCCGCTCAACGAGATTCCCGCTGTCGCGGGAATGACGTTTAGGTCGGCTCCTCCCCATGCGTCTGCGGCCTTGGCCGGACAGGCGTACCCTCGCGCCATGAGACAAAGCCGCCTGCCAGCGCGATCAGCACCATGCCGGTGAGGGTCGCGGTGGTGGGAATCGTTCCCCAGACGAGCCAGTCCAGGAACGGCACGATGGCCAGATAGCTGTATTCCAGCGGCGCGACCTTGCTGGCCTCGGCGTGCTGGTAGACATGAGTGAGGGTGATCGCCCCCACGATATGTGTCACGGCAGTTCCGGCGATCATCAGCCAGACGATCAGGTCGGCGCGCGTCCATGGGGCGAGCAAAAACGGATAGCTTGCAACGGCCTCGGCATC
>CALHLW010000222.1 GCA_938034615.1 uncultured Neomegalonema sp.
ACCCCGATCAGCGCCCGGTCACTCGCCAGCGGCACGTCCAGCGTCCGCTCGACCGGGCGGCTCGACCCGTCCCGCACCCGGATCACTGCTGTCAGGGAGAGTGGCCTGCTCGACTGCACGCCCTCGGGCAGCACCAGCGGCACCGATGCGCGGCCCGCCTCATCGGTTTCGAAGCCCGGTTCCAGCGTGCGCAGCCATGTCGTCTGCTGCTGGTCTTCCAGCCCGAATTCGTAGTTCGGAAAATCTTCCAGCCCGCGCACGGCCCTGACCACCGCCTCGCCCTCGATGGGCAAGCTCGCCCCCGGCGCACCGTAGAGATACGCGACCTCCACCCCGATGGCCGGAGTATCCGCGAGGCTGACCCGGCCCTCTGGCGCGGTCAGTTCGAAGTCGATCCGCTGCGGCAGGAAATCCTCAACGAGGAACGACAATCGCGACAGCATCGACCCATCTGGATCGGCATAGACTCGCATCGACCACGTCCCGCGCATGGCCGTGTTCGTGAGACCAAAGCTGACCGCCCGACCCCCTGCGCCCTCGTCCTTCACCGTCCGGCGCAGATGCTCGACCCCGTCGGGCCGATCCACGATCACCGTGAGGGGCAGGTCGTCGATAGCCTCCGCCCCCGCATCGCGGGCGAGGATTGTCGTATGCACCGTCTCACCGGGCCGGTACGCCCCTCGCTCGGTTGTCGCAAAGATGTCCACAGGGCCGGGGGCCGCGCGCCCCTCCACACCCCGGTCCGACAGATCGAACCCCGGCGTCGTCAGGTCGAGAAACGCGAAATCTCCTGCCTCGCGTTCTGCGGTCAGCAGGGCAGGGGCCGACCCCCGATCCCCCCGCGTCAGACCCGGCGCAAACACTGCATAACCTGCCGCATCCGTCGTGACCTCGCCCAGAACCTCGTTGTTCCGCGCCAGCAGGGTCAGCGTCACCCCTTCCTGTGCTTCTGCATCCGACAAGCCGTTCACGAAGACATGCAGCCCGTCATCGGCCAGCGTCGTCGTCAGCCCGAGATCGGTGACGACGAACCACTGCGTCGCCGCATCCTCCCAATCCTCGGTATTCCCCGGTGTCCGTGCAACGGCCACATAGACCCCCGCCTCGAAGTCCCCGATGGCCTCGGCCAGCGGCAGGCGCGTTACCACATCCTCGTTCAGCCGCCGCTGGACTTTCCCGACACCCTCCCAGACCTGCGTGCCGAGTTGATTGGTCAGATCATTCTCGCGATAGGTACTGAGATTCGCCGTGAAGAACCGCTCCTGAATGGCGCGCAGCAGGTTGCGGTCATCGACCCGGTGAATCCGCAGATCGACCTCGTCCAGATTGACCGTCGTGACCGGCAGCGCGGCCTCCGCCGTCTTCGGCAGCACATAGGACCGTCCCGCGAAGCTCACGGACGGCGAACGGTCGCGCACATAGGCGTCGATGGCCACGTCTCTCAGCAGCTTTTCGCCCGAGGCAGCGGCAGGTAATCCACTCCGCAGCGTGATCCTATAGGTTTTCCCGTGTTCCAGCCCGTCGATGCAGATCTGCCTGTCGCTCGCCTCCACGGGCAAATCTTCCCCGGCCACCCGCACATACGGCTCGAAATCCACCCCCTCGGCCACGGGCTCGGAAAAGGTCGCACAGGCGCGCGGCGCGGCCACATCGGGCGATACCGTATGGTCGATCACCCGGAAGCCATGTTTGGCCCGTGCTTCGGCCAGCCGTGCCCGCGTGGTCTGGCGCGGAGCCAGCACCTGCGACATCTTCAGCAGATCGATGCTGTCACGACCCCGGCTATTGGCCTCCAGCGCCTCGGCCAACTGGTTTAGCGCCGTCGCCCGCAACTGCGGTTTCCCGGCCCGCAACACGCCGTTGAGCGCCGCCGATACCGCCGACTGCCTGACCTGCCAGTCCTGATTCTTGCGTGCGCTATAGGCCCGCCCGAGATCGAGCCACGCATCCGCTTCATCCGTCAGCATGACCACCCGTCCGAGCAATCGTTCGGCGGCGACGGCATTCCCGCTCACCGCCGCTGCGGCCTTGACCAGCGACGGCACATCGTCGTCGCTATCGGCTGGATAGCGCTCTCCGATGGCCTGCGCCTGCTCTGCCGCCGCCCGAAAATCGGCGGGGCGCAGCATATCAAGGTCTGCGGCAATCGTTTTCGCCCTGTCCAGCACGGCTTGCGGTGTCTCGACCAGCCTGCCGGAATCGGCGGCCTCGAAGGGTTTGCGCTCGCTGTCACTGGATTTCAGGAAACACGCCCCGTTCCCGGTATTGTAGGTATAGGTCGTGCAATCCTTCTCGCGCAGGCAGGCCCGTGCGCACTTCCCTTGCGAGGTATCGAAGATCGAGCGGATATCCCCGCCATAGAAATCGACCCCCCGCTCCACCACGAACCGTGCTTCGGGCACCGGCCCCTCCGCCGATGCGACCCATGGCAGCAGGGCCAGCACGACCCCCGTCAGAAATCCCGCGATCCGTCTTGCCATGCCTGCCTCCATTTGTACGCTGTACTTGCACCTTTCGCGATTCTCCACCGGCGTACAAGTCGCGCAGGGGTTTATCGCGGTTCGATACCAATCCGATTCACCAGCGCGGCGCTTTTGTGGCAATCCGCGCGCAAAAGACGATCTTTCCCCGCGACGATGCAAACCGGAGACGCCCCCATGAAGCGCTTGATCCTCTCCCTCGCCCTGATCGCGACGCCCCTCGCGGCACAGGAAGCCGTGCAGCCCGAAAAGACGTTCTCGCTCGACCCCAAGCCCGCCGTGACTGGTTCGACCTACATGGTCGCCGCCGCGCATCCGCTGGCGGTCGAGGCCGGGGAGGCGGTTCTGAAGGGCGGTGGCACGGCGGCGGATGCGCTTGTCGCGGTGCAACTGGCCCTCAACCTCGTCGAGCCGCAATCGTCGGGCATCGGCGGCGGCGCGTTCCTCCTGTACTGGGATGCACAGACCCGTCGCCTGACCTCGCTGGACGGACGCGAAAAGGCCCCCGCCGACGCCACCCCCGAGTATTGGTTCGGTGAAGACGGGAAGCCCGTCGGCTGGTGGGATGCCGTCATCGGTGGGCGCTCTGTCGGTGTTCCCGGAACCTTGAAACTGCTCGAAGAGGCCCATGACCGCTGGGGCCAGCGCAACTGGGCAGGCATCGTCCGCCCCATCGCCACCATGGCCGATACCGGCTTCGAAATCTCCCCCCGGCTCGAATCCTCCATCGCCGGAGCCACCGCCAGAGGCCTCGGCGATTTCCCCGCCGCTCGCGCGTATTTCCTCAACGAAGACGGCACGGCCAAGCGCGCCGGCACCACCCTGCGCAACCCCGCCTTCGCCAAGACCCTGCGCTCCGTCGCCGCCCGCAAATCCACCGCCCTTCACCATGGCCCCCTCGCGGGCGAAATCGTCGCGGCGGTCAAGACCGAGAAGAACCCCGGCATCCTCACGCTGGCCGATCTGGCCGAATACGAGGTCATCGAGCGCGCCCCGGTCTGCGCCCCCTATCGCGGCCATGAAGTCTGCGGCATGGGGCCGCCATCCTCCGGCGGGCTGACGGTCGGACAGATCCTCATGCTGCTGGAGCATTTCGACATGGCCGCCTATGCGCCCGGATCGGGGCGCGAGGCCGAGGGGCGGCATCTGCTGGTCGAAGCCATGAAGCGCGCCTATGCCGACCGGGGCCTCTACATGGCCGACAGCGATTTCGTGCGGATGCCCGGCGGCCTGCTCGACCCCGCCTACATGACCCAGCGCGCCCAAGGCATTGACCGCATGACGGCGGGCGGCACGGCTGAACCCGGCAACCCCCCATGGCGCGAAGCGGCGCTCTGGTCCCCCGATACCGACCCCGAGCGCCCCGGCACCTCGCATATCGTGATCCGCGACGCCTACGGAAACGCCGCCTCCATGACCACGACCATCGAGACGGGCTTCGGCAGCCGCGTGATGGTCGGCGGGTTCCTGCTGAACAACGAGCTGACCGATTTCTCCCGCGCGCCCGAAGCCGATGGTCGCCCCATCGCCAACCGCGTCGAGGGCGGCAAGCGCCCCCGCTCCTCCATGGCCCCGACCATCGTACTGAAAGACGGCAAGCCCGTCCTCCTCATTGGCTCCCCCGGCGGCTCCCGCATCATCGCCTACGTCGCGCAATCGCTGGTCGCGATCCTCGACTGGAACATGCCCCTCGCTGACGCCCTCGCCCTCCCCCACAGCCTCAACCGCAACGGCGAGAAGACCGACGTGGAAGCGGGCGCAGAAGGCTTGGCCGCCGGATTGGAAGCGATGGGCCACACGATCAATATCCGCAACCTCAACAGCGGCCTCCACGCCATCGCCATCGAAGGCTCAAAGCTAACGGGGGCGGCTGATCCGAGACGGGAAGGCTTGGCCATGGGAGAATAAGTGCGCTGCCCCGGACTTGATCCGGGGCCTCCTTCAGCTATGCACGATGCACAGGAAGGCCCCGGATCAGGTCCGGGGCAGGAGCGAGGAAAAGTCTGATGCAAACCACCCCCCTAGGCCGCACCGGCGTTCAGGTCTCCGAACTCTGCTTCGGCACGATGTCCTTTGGCGGGGATGCCGATGAGGCCGAATCCGGGCGCATGTATGCCGCCTGCCGGGAGCGCGGGATCAATTTCTTCGACTGTGCCGACGGCTACACGCGCGGGGCGGCGGAGACGATCCTCGGCAAGCTGATCGCCCATGAGCGGGACGAGCTGGTCGTCACCTCGAAATGCTTCGTCCCGATGGGCGACGACGTGAACGCCCGTGGCGCGAACCGGCGGCATATCCTGCGGGCCGTGGAAAACTCGCTCACCCGCCTCGGCACCGACCGGCTCGACGTGTTGTTCATGCACCGCTGGGATACCGGCGTGCCGCTGGAGGAAACCCTGCGCGCCCTCGAAAAACTGGTCGCCGACGGCAAGGTTCTCTACCTCGGAGCCAGCAACTACTCGGCATGGCAGATCGCCACCGGCCTCGGCATCAGCGCCCGCCATGGCTGGCCCCGCTTCGACGTCATCCAGCCGATGTATTCACTGGTCAAACGTCAGGTCGAGGCCGAAATCCTGCCCCTCGCCCGCCACGAGAACCTCGGCGTCATCACCTATTCCCCCGTCGGCGGCGGCTTGCTGAGCGGCAAGTACGGCACGAAAGACCGTCCTGATGCGGCCCGCATCATAACCAACCCCGAATACGCCAAACGCTACGCCGAACCCTGGGTCTACGACACCGCCGAACGCTTCACCGCCTTCGCGAAGGAGCAGGGCGTCCACCCGGTCTCGCTGGCCGTGGCATGGGCCGCCGCAAACCCCGACGT
>CALHLW010000223.1 GCA_938034615.1 uncultured Neomegalonema sp.
CGCGATGCGGCCAGACATGCCCGCATTTCGCGCACAGCGCCTCGAACAGACTGCCATGGATATGGATTATGTCGCTCGCGCCGCCCTGTTCATGCAGGTCATCGATATTCTGAGTGATGAGCGTGACGTCATGCCCGCTACACAGCCGCCCCAGTGCCTCATGCGCCGCATTCGGCTCCGCATCCCGCGCATTGGCCCGGCGCATATTGTAGAAATCCAGCACCTTGCCGGGATTGCGGCCATACCCCTCCGGCGTCGCCACCTCCGCCAGATCGAACTGCGTCCACAGTCCGTCCTTGTCACGAAACGTACCGAGACCGGATTCGGCAGAAACCCCGGCTCCGGTCAGGATTGCGATGCGCATGTCACATCTGCCGTTCGACCATCAGCCGCTTGATGTTCCCGATCGCCTTCGCCGGGTTCAGGCCCTTGGGGCAGGCCTTCGTGCAGTTCATGATGGTGTGACAGCGGTACAGCCGGAACGGGTCTTCCAGATTATCCAGCCGTTCGCCCCGCGCTTCGTCGCGGCTGTCGGAAATCCAGCGATACGCCTGCAACAGGGCCGCTGGCCCGAGATAGCGGTCGCCGTTCCACCAGTAGGACGGGCAGGAGGTCGAGCAACAGGCGCACATGATGCATTCGTAGAGACCGTCGAGCTGCTCGCGCTGTTCGGTGGACTGCTTCCATTCCTTCGTGGGTGTCGGCGAATCGGTCTTCAGCCACGGCTCGACGCTCGCGTGCTGCGCGTAGAAGTGCGTGAGGTCGGGCACAAGGTCTTTGACGACCGGCATATGCGGCAGGGGATAGATCTTCACATCCCCTTCTATTTCCGCGATGCCCATGGTGCAGGCCAGTGTGTTCGCCCCGTCGATATTCATGGCGCAAGAACCGCAGATTCCCTCACGGCAGGACCGGCGGAAGGTCAGCGTCGGGTCGATCTCGTTCTTGATCTTGATGATCGCGTCGAGAACCATCGGTCCGCAATCTTCGGTATCGACATAATAGGTGTCGATACGCGGATTCTCGCCCGCTTCGGGATCCCAGCGATAGATGCGGAAAGCCTTGAGGTTCGCACCGTCGCCCTTGGGCCAGGTCTTGCCCTGTACGATCTGGGAATTTTCGGGGAGCGTGAACTTGGCCATGGAGATTATCATTCCGCATGTTTGTATGGTTGACGATCGGGACTTTATGCCATGCGCCGTTCGGAGCAATCAGGTTTTTCGCCGCATCGCCGTCTTTGGTATCGCGCGCGGATGCTTCGGCGGGCGAACAGAATGGATTTGCATTGACCCAAAAGGATCAGACAAATAGGGACGCAGTCCATGATCCTCAAGAAGCTCGACCACAAGTTCGGCTATCATTTCCGCAGGAAGGCCTGGTATCACGGGATCGAGATCGCCCACGATCCTGCGATCATCTCTCCGAAGATCTGGAAGCGTGTCTGCCGGGGGCGCTATGAAACCAGGGAAATCGCCGCAGCCCAGGCGATGGTCGGAGCGGGCGACCGAGTACTCGAACTCGGGGCAGGGCTTGGTCTCGTCTCTGCGATCCTGTCCAAGACGAGGCCGGTCGAGAAAATCCTCGCCATTGAAGCCAATCCCGAACTCGCCGATTTCATCGTCGATCTCTGGAAACGCAACGGCATCGAGAATGCCGATCTGCGAAGTGGCGTCATGTCGCGGGAAGCGGATAAGACGGTCGACTTCTTCCTGCGGCGCGACTTCTGGTCGTCGTCAATGGAGGCTGGTTCGGGAAAGTACGAAAAGCGCGTCGAGGTTTCCTCGTGGAACGTCACGACTCTGGTCGAAAGCTTCGAGCCGTCCGTCCTGATCGTGGATATCGAGGGTGGTGAAGCGGAGCTGTTCGGCGAAGCAGGCTGGCTCGCAGGGGTACGCACGATCATGATGGAACTGCATCCTGACAGGATTGGTATAGCGGCGGTGAAGGGTATCTTCGATGCCCTGTCGACCGAGGGCTTCGCGTATCACGCCGGCTGTTCCACGGGCAAAGTCGTCACTTTCCTGCGTGTTGACCGCCAGTAAATTTTGCGCCTCGAAGGCGATGCAGCAGGCTTGCTTGCCGCTCGAAGCTGACCACGATATCACCTGTCCGGATACCTCCGGTTTCATTGATCGTGGGCCGGAGACAGAGGCGGAGTATCTGCGTGGCAGCAAGCATACCTTATCCGAACCCGGAATTTCCGAAAGACCGCGAATTGCGGCAGTCAACGACACCCCGTCTCCTCTTCAGGCGAGCCAAGGCTCTGCTGAAGAACCGGTCCCTCGGCAAGAACGACGTCATGATCGAGAGGGTTTCGGGCAGGGGCGATGTCCCTCCCAAGCGATCCGTGATCCTGATCGGCGTGCTTCGGAATGCGATGCACGATCTGCCGCAGTTCCTCAACTATTATCGGGGGCTGGGGGTCGAACGGTTCGCGATCGTGGATGATGCCTCGACCGACGGGAGCCGCGAGTTTCTGCAACAGCAGGCCGATGTCGATCTCTACAGGTCGAACAGGAACTATCAGGAAGCCGTGAGGGGCAGGGTATGGAGGGATCTGCTGATCGCCCGATACGGTGTCAACCGGTGGTACGTTTCTGTCGACAGCGACGAGTATCTCGTCTTTCCCGATTGCGAAACCCTCGCAATCCCCGATTTCGCGCGGAGGATGTTCCGAGGCGGGATACGTCATGTCCATGCGCCGATGATCGACATCTACCCTGAAAAGGAAATCTCTTCGGAACCACTGCTTTCCGATCCAACGGGCCTACCCACCGACCTGTGCCCGCTGTTCGATACGGATTCCTACTGGATGAAGAGCGATGCGCGAGGTCTGTCCATCAGGGGTGGTCCGCGATACCGGGTGTTCGGACAGACCATCAGGATGACCAAGTTTCCTCTGATGTTCGTGGATAGCCGAACGTGCTTTACGACCCAGAGCTCACACGCATCATGGCCTTTTTCTCGTAACTATACCTATCCGCGCGGTGTTTTGCTGCACAATAAATTTGCCCCCGGCTATAGAAACCGGTTCGACAAGTTTATCCAGGAAGGTAGTCATGCCGATGGCGCAGTATACTATAGCGGAATCGTAAATCATGATAATTTTTCAGCGAATGTGGCATTCGAGTACGAGGGATCAGCGATTTACGAGAATTCAGGACAATTATGTAGGTTGGGATTTTTTCTTGATACTTGAGATATTGGTTCAATAACTCTTTCTACCGGATTTTCCTGAGGATAGACATGTGACTCCTCGTTGGGAAACCGCGGGCGAGGTATGGCGGGAAAATTGCCGACATCGTTCTCTCAAAATGCTGCACTGCTTGCGTCAGGGCGTGTTCGCTGCGCATAGTCCGGCGGCATCGGACAAGCGGGTCGAGCGGGGGCTTTGCAATGACGGAACGTCACTCGGAAATAGATAATTTCACCGGGTATCCGTGGTCTTTACGCGGCGTCAGGAACCGGTTTTTCGACTATGATTTCGCCCATCTGAGCGGCAAGGATGGCGGCAATATTGCGTTGTCATGGGAAAAGACCCGTCGGGTATTTCTCCGGGAGCGACAGACCCCCCCGAAATTCATCAGCTATTACACCATGGATACGCCCTATGAGGAGATGGCAGGCGAGTTGAGCGACAGCCTGGATAAACTCGATCTTCCCTATGAGTTCGAGGGGCTTGCCACGCGCGGATCATGGGTGGCCAATACCTGCCTGAAATCCGAATGCGTTTCGCGGTTCTGGCACGCTGCCGATGGCCCCATTTGCTGGCTCGATGCGGATTCGACGGTCGCGAGCGCACCGTGGTTCCTGTCCGACAACCCTTTCGATTTCGCCATCGTCAAACGCTACGGCTGGCGCTTCATGAGCGGGGTGATCTATCTGAACAAGACGGAGGCAGCGAAGGACTTGCTGTCCGAGTGGACGGCCCTCTGCAAACGCTATCCGTATGTCTGGGATCAGGCCCTGCTGAGTTTTGCCTGGTACACTGTCTCCCGCAGGCGGAAGGTCAATAGCCTCTGGCTGCCCGTGGACATCTTCGACATTCCACCGCAAGGAAATGCGTCCTCCCTGAAGGCGCGCGTCCGATGGTTCTGGAGAGAAGGGCGCTACAAGTTCCATCGTCGCCCTCTGCCGAAATTCTTCCTGCAAAAACAGGCATCCAGATCGCAGAAGAAATCCGCGAATGAAGACAACAAGCAATACGAGATCAGCAGCGACAGGATTGCACAGGATTTTCGGGACGCCTTGCTCGCCGGCGATCTCAGCCGTGATTTCAGCATTGGCGAGGTGTTTCCGATGATCGAGGATTACGAAGCGTCGATCCGAGCTACGTAACGGCCTTATTGCGGGGCGGTCAGCCGGTCGAAATCCACGCGCGGCAAGGTCTCCAGCCGCCCCCCCAGCCCCGCATTGGCCAGAACCCCGCCCCGTGCTTCGATGGCGGTCCGCAGGATCGCGAACTGCTCGTTCGTCCTGCGACGCATCTTGTCATCGTTGCGCATCGCACGGTCGCGCTCGATCTGCGTCGTGCGATAGGCATAAGGGTCGGGGCCGGAATAATCGAGGTCGCAGCCCATAACGTAGATTTCCGTATGGCCCAGCGCGACCGCCATCTGCACCGCCGACAGCAGGATCGTCTGCCCCCCCGCCAGTGACACCCACGGCTCTGGCGTCAGACCGCGTTTCGAGACACCGCCCTTCGCTGGGGCAAAGAAGAAGACCTCGTTTTCCGCCATGAAACCCGGATCGAGACGACTCTCCAGCTTCTGCGCATAAAAGAACTGTCTCGCCTTCAGACCGGGCCGCCCGCCCTCGTATTTCTCCGGCACTCCGGTATCGGCGGCGATGTAATAGGGATGGGTACGCTCGCACATCCACGGCATGTGCTCGGCCATGTTGCAGACGAAATAATCCTCGCCGTCGAGCCTGTCGATGTTCTGTCGTTTCAACGAGGGGGCCGTGCCGAGGATAAAGACACGGCTGCGATGGCGCTTCGCGGCTATGGCCTCGAATTGCGCGCGGCGGTCGCGGTAGTGGAGCGCGTAATTGACCTTCTCGCGCAATGCAAAAAGAGGGGCGAAAGCGCGCCCCTCTTCAAGTCTTCTCAACCCGTTTGCGTCGGCAGGCACCCGATCAATAAACCCGCGCCTTCGGAGCAATCTTCGCCGGGGCGATGCCGCCCTCGTCGGGGTTGGTCAGCGGCTGGGTCTGTACGGCGCGATAGGTGAGGTCGACATTGCCGGTCTCCGATACCGTGGCCAGCGAATGAACACGCCAGTTCGCGTCGTCGCGCTCGGAATAATCTTCGCGGGCATGGGCACCGCGACTTTCCTTGCGGGCTTCCGCCGAGAACACCGTCGCCATCGCATTGGGCATGAGGTTCTCAAGCTCCAGCGTCTCCATGAGATCGGTGTTCCAGATCAGCGTGCGGTCGGTGACGCGGATATCGGCCATTTTTTGCCAGATCGCGGACATGCGCTGGCAGCCGTTCTGCAGCGTTTCCTCGGTGCGGAAAACGGCGGCGTCCTCCTGCATGGCTACCTGCATGTCATCGCGGATTTCCGCCGTGGACGAGCCGCCATCGGCGTTGCGCAGCCGGTCGAAGCGATCCATGATTTGCTCGGTGGCGGGGGAGGAGGCTTCCTTGGCCGTGCTGTTCGGGTCGACGACCTCTGAGGCACGGATGCCTGCCGCACGCCCGAAGACCACGAGGTCGATCAGCGAGTTCGAGCCAAGCCGGTTTGCCCCATGGACGCTCGCGCAGCCTGCCTCACCGATAGCCATCAGGCCAGGGACGATGGCGTTGCCGTCATCCGCCGTCGGGTTCAGCACCTCGCCCCAGTAATTCGTCGGGATGCCGCCCATATTGTAATGCACGGTCGGCAGCACGGGGATCGGCTCTGAGTTCAGATCGACCCCGGCGAAGATACGTGCGCTTTCCGAGATGCCGGGAAGGCGCAGGTGCAGCGTTTCGGGCGGCAGATGGTCGAGATGCAGGTAGATGTGGTCCTTCTTCGGCCCCACGCCGCGCCCTTCACGGATTTCCATCGTCATGCAGCGCGACACCACATCGCGGGACGCCAGATCCTTGTAGGTCGGCGCGTAGCGTTCCATGAACCGCTCGCCCTCGCTGTTCACGAGATAGCCGCCCTCGCCCCTCGCGCCCTCGGTAATCAGGCAGCCTGCGCCATAAATGCCGGTCGGGTGGAACTGCACGAACTCCATGTCCTGCAAGGGTAGACCAGCCCGCGCGACCATGCCGCCGCCATCGCCGGTACAGGTATGCGCGGAAGTGGCCGAGAAATACGCGCGGCCATAGCCGCCGGTGGCGAGGATCACCATCTTCGCGTTGAAGCGGTGCATCGTGCCGTCATCGAGCTTCCACGCGACGATGCCGGTGCACTGGCCATCATCGCTCATCAGCAGGTCGATGGCGAAATACTCGATGAAGAATTCGGCGTTGTTCTTGACCGATTGCCCATAGAGCGTGTGCAGGATCGCGTGACCCGTACGGTCGGCGGCGGCGCAGGTGCGCTGCACGGGCGGTCCTTCGCCGAACTCGGTGGTGTGCCCGCCGAAGGGGCGCTGGTAGATATCGCCTTCGTCGGTGCGCGAGAACGGCACGCCATAATGGTCCAATTCGTAGACGGCCTTCGGAGCCTCGCGCGCCAGATATTCCATCGCATCCATGTCGCCGAGCCAGTCCGACCCTTTGATGGTGTCGTACATGTGCCACTGCCAGTGATCCGGCCCCATGTTGCCAAGCGAGGCCGCGATCCCGCCCTGCGCGGCAACCGTATGCGAGCGCGTCGGGAACACCTTCGTGACACAGGCCGTCTTCAGCCCCTGTTCCGAGCACCCGAGCGTCGCCCGAAGCCCCGCCCCGCCTGCGCCGACGACGACAACGTCATAGTGATGGTCGATGATGTCGTATGCGGACATGGGGATGCTCCGAGCGTGTGATTCGATCTTTGCGGGCAACATAGCGCCCCGTTCCAAGCGTTGCGAGTGCTTGCGGCGCTTTACCCTACCCCGGACTATAGCGGTTGGCAGGGAAAATCGAAATCGACGTGGTAGTGGTCGTCGTGGCGCACCCATGCCTGGCGGGTATTGAAGCGGATACGCCCGCGCAGGTCCGGGCGGGCCGCGAAGAGGTTGTCCTGTAAATCAGGGGCGAGGATGACGCGGCTGATACCTCCCCCGGCTTCCTGTGCAGCGGATAGAAGGATTGCGAGGTGACTGCCCATTGCCTTGAAGTCGATCCTTCCCGCTGTACCGTGGCCATTCTCATCGAACTCTTCATCGTAGCCGAAGCGGTTGAACGGGTTCGTCGGAAACCGCACGCTATCCTTGAGCGGGGCCATGAAATCGACGGAGAGACCATTCCTGTGTGTACGATGCGGTCTGAATGATCCGCCCCATGGCCAGCCCGTCTCGCCATAGACCCAGTCCGTGTTCACGAAGCCGTCGTAGCCGACTCCGGTATAGGCGACGTGGATGACAGCCGCCACGTCCGAGTGAACGTAAGTTCTGAGAAGCAGTTTGCAGAGGGGGCAATAGGGCCGGACTTTGCTACTCATCCAACGCGGATTGGAAAGCCGGACCCCATCCTCCAGCCGCCCGTTCGAGGTCGTGCCGTAACAGGTGCTTTCGCCGTCCGAGACGAGTGACATGACGGCATTCGGTAGGGTGAGGATTGCGAGCGGGAGGGTTGACGCGAAAAACAGCCGACGAAGTGTAAAAGCTAGCATACCCTAAAGATATCAAACGAAGAAGGGCATTAGTAGAAGTTGTATAGAAAGGAGGACAAGAATAATACGTTCAGTGATTGATATCGTATCGATAGTAAAGATCGCCTTGATCTGAGCGGGTCCTAATCCGTAATTCCATGCGCATCGCCCATCCTTTCCTTTTCGGAATAGCAGTCGAATATACCAGATATTGAAGCTCAGCACGCACCACAAGAAGAAAAGCAACCCAGTGTGCCTTCTACACCGCGAACGCGATCATTCCTACGGAGAACGCCGCCGCGAAGCCCAGCAGCAGGGTGCCGAGCTTGATGGCGATGATCAGGCCGGTGCGCAGGGCCGGGGCGTGAATGTAATCCTCGACCACCACCTGCAACCCGAGGCGCATGTGGTGAAAGACCGCCAGCATGAACAGCGCCGCGACTATGGCGTTGAACGGGTGCTTGTACATCGCCACCATCTCCACCCACGGCTTGCCGAGGGCAATCGCGAAGGGGATGAAGAAAAACGGGGCGAGGATCGCCAGAGAAATCGCCGAGAGCCGCTGGCTCCACCAATGCTCGGTGCCGCCCTTGGCGGAGCCAAGGCCACGAACGCGGGCGCGGGGGGTCAACATGGTCATATCCGTATCTCCCTCAATTCATCCAGCCGACGACGAACAGCCCTAGAGCCATCAGCCCCGCCGCCGCCAGCGCCACAAGCCCGGTCGTCCTCACCTGATCCAGCTCGAACCCGTAGCCCGCATCCCACAGAAGATGCCGGATGCCGTTGCACAGGTGATAGCACAGCGAGAACGTGAACCCGAGCAGCACCAGATGCCCCAGCCAGCTCGTCAGCAGCCCGTCGATGAA
>CALHLW010000224.1 GCA_938034615.1 uncultured Neomegalonema sp.
GTGGAGCAGATGATCCGTGTCGCGGCGGGTGAGCGGCTCGACATTCAGCAGGATGACGTCGCCCTCAATGGTTGGGCCATCGAATCTCGGCTCTACGCCGAAGACCCCTATCGTAACTTCCTTCCCTCCATCGGTCGCCTCACCCGCTATCGCCCCCCCGCCGAAGAACAGCGTGGTGCAGGAATCGTCCGCAACGATACGGGCGTGGAGGAGGGCGGCGAAATCTCGATGTATTATGACCCGATGATCGCCAAGCTCTGCACCTGGGCACCGGATCGCAAGGCGGCCATTGATCTTATGCAGGATGCGCTGGATGGCTTCGAGGTCGAGGGCATCGGCCACAATATCCCCTTCCTGCAAGCCGTGATGAACCACCCGCGTTTTCGTTCCGGTGATATCTCCACGGCCTTCATCGAGGAGGAGTATCCCGAAGGCTTCGAAGGTGCGGCGCTCTCCCGCGAAGAAACGGGCATGGCGGTCGCCGTTGCCGCTTTAGCCCATGTCATCATTGAGCGCCGCAATACCGAAATATCGGGCACGCTCGCCAATCGTTCGCGTATCATTGGTGAGGATTGGGTTGCCATTGTGGATGATCCGGTCGCAGGGCGGTCGACGCTGCCCGTCACCGTCGTGCAGGCCGATGCAAGGTATTCCGTGAACGTGGAGGAGGGCGAAACTCACTCCGTTACGACAGATTGGACTCCGGGTAATCCCATCATGCAGGCAATGGTCGGCAACCGCGAGATCACGATGAAGATCGCGCCCGAAGCCGATGGTCTACGAATCCGTTGGCGCGGTGCCTCCATGCGTATCGCCGTCCGGTCGGCCCGCGCGGCGGAGCTTGCGGCGCTCATGCCGGTGAAGCTGCCCCCCGATACATCGAAATTCCTGCTCTGCCCCATGCCTGGACTGGTCGTCTCGATCATGGTCGCCGAGGGCGACGAGGTGCAGGAAGGTCAGGCCCTTGCCGTCGTAGAAGCCATGAAGATGGAAAACGTCCTCCGCGCCGAAAAGCGCGCCACGGTGGCGGCCATCAAGGCCGAACCCGGCGCGTCACTGGCCGTGGACGAGATCATTATGGAATTCGGCTGATTGCGACATCTTAATTAGCATCCAGCGCATGGGCCACCAGCGCGGAAGAGGGCGCAATCGTTCCGGCTTCGCGGTGGGTTGCGCGCAATACCACACGCGGGGCCTTGCCTTCATCATGGGCCTCGCGCCAGCGGCTCGCGCACAGGCACCAACGATCTCCCGGTTTGAGCCCCTCGAACCCATATTCGGGTCGGGGCGTCGAGAGGTCGTTCCCCTTCGACTTTGAAAATTCGAGAAATTCCGCTGTCATTACCGCGCAGACGGTGTGCGAGCCCATATCGCCCACATGCGCCTCGCAGCAGCCATTGCGTACGAACCCGGTCAGGGGATCATGCGAGCAAGGCTCCAGCGGTTCCCCCACCATATTGATTGCGGGAACCAGCCCCGGCATCCGCTCGGCCATCGTCGCCCTCCGTCGTCTTGATCTGTTGATCGTTTCATTCGCCATAATTCGCGTGAAAGCCGCAAAACGAATCTTTCTCACGTGGAATGTTAACCGAATTGAAAGGTGCGGGGCAGAAATTGAGAGGCTGGTAGTATGCGCTGCCAATTCAATCGTTCTGCAACCGGGTTTCTCGTCCAGCATGGCATACGGTACCCTCTATCTTATTGTCGGCCCGACGGGCTCGGGCAAGCAAGCGCTGATCGATGCAGCGCTGGAGACACGCCCAGACATCAGGCGCGCGCCGCTGATTGTCACGGCAGACCGCAGCGATAACACCTGTGTCGTGGGGGCGATATCGCCGGACCGGTTCCTCAACCTGATTCGTCGTGAAGCCTTCGCGCTTCAGTGGGACTCGGATGGTTTCCGTTATGGCCTGACGCATGATGCCACCAAGCAGCTCCGGGACGGGCAATCATTAATTCTCTCTTGCGATTCCTTCGTGATAGAAAAGGCTCGCGAGCTTTATCCAAATGTACAGACTATCTTCATCACGGCCCGTATGGATGTGTTGCGCCGTCGTCTTGCGTCTATGGCCTATGGTTCCGATACCGAAATCGAGATGCATCTTGCCCAATCGGCGCGTATGCGCCCGAAGGATGACGCGATGACGACCGTCGATACAAGCGACAGTATCGCGGCAGGGGCAAAAGCCCTCATGGCCGCGATACCGATGACTTAGCAGTTACAAACCAAGCGACTTGTAGGTTTCCGCGACACGCTGAATCGAGATCAGGAACGCAGCCGTCCGCAGATCCACGCCCTCGCTTTCGCGGCTATGCCAGATCTCGGCCATGCTCTGATACGAAATCCGCATCGTGTCATCGAGGCCCGAGCGCACGAGCGACAACTCATCCGCCCCTTGCAGCATCTTGTCGCGCTTGCCGGGGCTGAAGGTCTTTCCGGTCAGCGCCTCGATCTCGTCTACCAGCAGGTTGTTCGCCGCCTCCTGCTGTCGCCGCTGCATCCGTCCGAATCGGATATGCGACAGGTTCTTGACCCACTCGAAGTACGAAACCGTCACGCCGCCTGCATTGGCGTACATATCGGGAATGATGACGCAGCCCTTCTTGCGCAGGATTTCATCGGCCCCCGCCGTGACAGGTCCATTCGCCGCCTCGATGATGAGCGCTGCCTTGATCCGCTCCGCATTGCCGAGATTGATCGTGCTTTCCATCGCTGCCGGGATCAGGATATCGCAGTCGTGTTCGAGGATGGATTTGCCGTCTTCGGTGAATTGCGCACCGGGAAAGCCCTTCACGCCGCCATTCTCCATGACGTGGTTCTTAACCGCTTCGACATTCAGTCCTTCCGCGCTGACGATGGCCCCGTCCCGCTCGATGATGCCGACGATCTTGCAGCCGTCCTCCTCTTCGAGGAACTTCGCGGCGTGATACCCGACATTACCGAGGCCCTGGACGACGACGCGCTTGCCATCGAGCGTTCCCGATAGGCCGGATTTGGCCACATCCTCGGGATGTCGGAAAAATTCCTGAAGGGCGTATTCCACGCCGCGCCCGGTCGCCTCGACACGTCCGGCGATGCCGCCCAGATGGCGCGGTTTTCCTGTTACGCAAGCTCGAGCATTGATGTCGTCGGACTTGATCCGCTTGTAGGCATCGGCGATCCAAGCCATCTCCCGCGCGCCGGTGCCCATGTCGGGGGCGGGTACGTTCTGCGCTGGATGGATCAGGTCGCGCTTGATGAGTTCGTAGGCGAAGCGGCGCGTGATGCGCTCCAACTCGTCCTCTTCCCACTCGAAGGGATCGATGCACAGCCCACCTTTCGAGCCGCCGAACGGAACCTCCACGAGTGCGCATTTATAGGTCATCAGGGCCGCCAGCGCCTCGACCTCGTTCTGGTTCACATCCAGCGAATAGCGGATGCCGCCTTTGACCGGCTCCGCATGTTCGGAATGGACGGAGCGATAGCCGGTAAAAGTCTTGATCTCCCCGCGTAGCTTGACGCCGAAACGCACGGTGTAGGTCGAGTTCGCCACGCGGATCTTCTCTTCCATGCCCGGTGGCAAATCCATGAGCGAGGCCGCCCGTGTAAACATCATATCGACGGAGTCGCGGAAACTCGGTTCCTGATGGGTTGCGGCACTCATGATCGTTCCTCCCCTTGCGGATGTATCCCGCTTATGTTGGACATTGCGCCTCTGTTTGACGCCCGTCAATGCAGGTCAGCGGCCCTTGCGAGGCTTCGCGCGCATGGTCGGAGCGGCATCGAGCGGGTTTTCGGGCCAGGGATGCTTGGGATACTGCCCGCGTAAATCCTTGCGCACATCGGCATAGGAATTGGCCCAGAAACCCGGCAGGTCGCCTGTCACCTGTACAGGGCGGCGTGCAGGAGACAGGAAGCGGATCAAAAGCGGTGCGCGTCCGTCATCGATACTGGGATGGCGGGATTCTCCGAACATCTCCTGTATTTTCACATCCAGCGCAGGTGGCTCGCTGGTATAGTCGATGCGGGCCGAGCTTCCGGCAGGGGTCTTCAGGCGGGCGGGAGCCAGTCGGTCGAGGGCCGCACGTGCCTCCCATGGCAAGCTGTCATGAAGAATGCGCTCCAGCGGCAGGCCCGCGATATCCGATTTGTTCCGTACTTTCCCAAGATGCGGCGCAAGCCAGTCTTCGAACGTTGCCGACAACGTCCCGTCGCTCCAGTCGGGCAGGTCATCGTGCCCGCGCCCCCGCAACCACGCTACCCGCGCCCGCAGCGCTTCTGCCCCTTCCCGCCAGGGCAGGGCAGCGAGGCCTAGCTGGCGCACCCCGTCCAGAGCCGCTGTGGCGACCTGTTCGGCGGGCGCGTCCTTCCACTTCCGGGAATCGAGAACGAGCGCATCCAGCCGTCTTTCGCGCAGCGCGACCACCGTGCCGGTCTGCGCGTCCCATGCACAGGTATCGCGCCAGGCGATCCGCTCACTGAAAGCGGCTTCGATCTGGCCAAGGGTCAAGCGCGCGGCGAGGCGGATGCGGGCCTCGCGCGGGTTGCCGTCGAGATGCGCGATGGCCAGCCACCGCTCCTGCGCCAGTGGATCACCCGCATCCGCAAAGATCGCTCCTCGCCCCCCGGCCATCAAATAGCGAGGTTCCTCTCCCGGCCTGCGCTGGGCAATGCGGTCAGGATAAGCGAGGGCGAGCAATGCCCCGGTTTCGCGCAGGTCGGCACTTCCTCCACCGATACCCCCCAGTGCCATTGCACCGTCCCGGATGCGGGATAAAGGGCCGCGCTCGATATGGCCGACGCGCTCGGCGGTATATTTCTTAGGATCGCGCAGGGCTTCGACCCTCAGAGCAAGATCGCAACCCGCCCCAGACAGCGGATCGCGGTCTTCGAGCAAGGCGGCCAGCGCATTGGCCAGTTTCGTATTCTCACCTGCCCGCAAGCGCATATGGGCAAGACGCGGGTGCAGCGGTTCCCGCGCCAACCGTTTGCCATGGGCCGTGACCATGCCGTCATCGTCAAAGGCCTCCAGCGCGCGCAACAGATCGCGCGCCTGCTCGACCGCCTTTTCCGGCGGCGCATCTAGCCAGCGCAAAGCCCCCGGATCACGCACCCCCCAGACACCGAGTTCCAGCATCAGCGGCGCAAGGTCGGCATCGACGATCTCGGGCCGGTCGAAAGGTGCGAAGCCGCCTTCCTCGCCTTTGGTCCAGACCCGATAGCAGACACCCGGCTGCGTCCGACCCGCTCGTCCTCGCCTTTGATCGGCAGCCGCGCGCGAGACACGCCCCGTCACCAGCCGCGCCATCCCCGCCCCGGCATCGAAGGCCGCGCGCCGCGATTGCCCTCCGTCCACGACGATCCGCACGCCGTCGATGGTCAGCGAAGTTTCCGCAATGGCCGTCGCAAGCACCACACGCCGCTTTCCGGAAACAGGTCTCAGGGCCGCGCGCTGGCGGTCGAAGGGCATCGAGCCGTGGAGGGGTTGAATGAGCGTGTCGTCACCCAATCGCCCCTTCAACATCCCTTCGACCCGCGCGATCTCCCCCACGCCCGGAAGGAAGACGAGCGCATCCCCCGGCTCGTCTTCCATCGCGCGCATCACCGTCGCGACCACGGCAGTTTCGAAAGCATCCCGTCGCGCCGTCCGGCTCCGCCACGGCGCATCGAGCCACCGCGTCTCAACCGGAAACGCCCGCCCCTCGGAGCGGATGATCGGCGCATCCCCCATCAGCGCCGCAACCCCCGCATCGTCGAGCGTCGCCGACATCGCTACGAGGCGCAGATCATCGCGTAGCGCCCCTTGCGCGTCGAGGCAGAGCGCCAGCCCCAGATCGGCATGGATCGACCGTTCGTGGTATTCGTCAAAGATCACCACCGCCACATCTTCCAGCGCGGGATCGCTCTGGAGCATCCGGGTCAGAATACCCTCGGTGATGACTTCGATGCAGGTATCCGTCCCAACGGCCCGCTCGCGCCGGATGCGATACCCCACGCGCCCTCCCGCCTTCTCGCCAAGGGTTTGCGCCATGCGCTCTGCGGCGGCCCTTGCCGCCACCCGGCGCGGCTCCAGCATCAGGATGCGCTTCCCTGCGACCCATGGTTCATCCATCAATGCCAGTGGCACCCGCGTCGTCTTCCCCGCCCCCGGCGGCGCCACCAGAACGGCATTGACCCCCGCTCGCAGATGCGCACGTAGGTCCGGCAAAACGTCATCGACAGGAAGGGAAGTCATGCGCTCTTATCGGGCTGGTCGGGGGTCATGCGCAAGGGCGTCAAAAGGTGGCGTCGGGTATTCCCGATCAATAATCCGCATACGGATAAATAACCCGCAAAACGTCCCTTACCCCGTCGCCCGCTTCTCCCTCTCCACCATATCCCGACAGCGCAGCGCGAGATCGTGGCAGGCCGCCAGCAGCTCATCCACCGGACGCTTGCCGCCCTGCCGATGCCCCGGAGGCCGCCCCGAGCGGATCGCATGGAAGCG
>CALHLW010000225.1 GCA_938034615.1 uncultured Neomegalonema sp.
GGCGGTTATGGTCGAGCACCAGTACCAGATCATAGAGCGTATCCCCCCGCCGCATCCGCTCATGCGAACACGGATAAGGCAGGCGGACAGGCCCGTTATACGCCCCATCCCCCGGATCATCGGACCACCCGTCCTGCGCTCCGCTTGCCTTCAGTGGAATGATCGTGGAAGGCGTGGCCATCCGGTCGGCCCTGAAGTATCCGCCTTCAACCCGCCAAACACCCACCGGCGTCGCGCCATCGCCCTCGCGCTTGTCAGTCCGAATACCCCCGCGCCCGATGGCGCATGGAAACGTTCTTCCAAGAAACCGCGCCACCCCCTGCGGCCCGACGACTAGATCGCTCATACTCCAGCTTCGAGCCGCCCGATCGCCGCTTCCAGCAAATCAGGCCGCGCATGATGCGCCATATGCCCGACGCCCGGCGCAACCGTTGTATTCACATTCGGCACCTGCGCGGCGAACTCGACCACATGCTGCTCGACGCCGAGCAGCCAGTCCAACTCCCCATGCACAACCTCTATCGGCACAGTCATCTGAGGATATCGGGGGGCCATGTCCCGCAGCCCCAGATGCAGCGAGGAGAGATCCTGCGCGTTGGCTTCCAGCGTTTCCGCGCGCAGCGAAAGCGGCGCACCCACATACTCGATATAGCCTGGGGGCGGTTGCTGTGGACGGAAAGCACGGGAGACGAACGCCTCGACCGATCCATCCTCCGCACCCCGCGAGAGGCTGGCCTGATAATAATCCACGCCGATGCGACCTAGGCCGAGCGTCTGGAACACTGTCGCCCCCGCACCCCACGGCATCGTCGCGCCAGAGATCGGGATCACCCCGCTCACGTCATCGGGAAAGTCCAGCCCCCATGCGATCGCAACCGCTCCACCCCAGCTATGGCCGACGACGATGGGTTCTTCGACGCCCAGCTTCAGCGTCGCCTGTCGCAGATGCGCCGCCTGCTGCGCGGGCGACCAACTGCCAGGTCCGCGCTTCGAATAGCCGAAACCGGGTCGATCCATCGCGATCACCCGGCGCCCCCCTTGCGGACCGCCATTCGCCAGACGATCCACCAGCGAAAAGCTCCAGTCCCGCAGGTTTACGCTCGCCCCGTGGATCAGGATGATGGGCGGCCCGTCCCCTTGCCCCCTCTCGTAAACATGCACGGGCAGGCCATCGACCTCGACAATCCGGCCCAATTGCGGAAAAGCGCGCTCTGCCTCGGCATCCGGCAAGGGGGTGGCCACCCGTCCGGCACAGGCCGCGGCGGTTCCCAGCGCTGCGAGGCTCGCGGCTGCGGCAAGAAAACGGCGTCGTCGCATCGGCATCTCCTTTGCGGCGTGATGTGGGGGCGAATACAGCCCCCGGCAAGTCGGATGCGTCAATCGATTGCCGAACCTGCGGGAACGTCGATGCCAAAACGGAAAGCTCCGGCTGAGGCAGAGCGTCAGAGCAGATGCCCGCTGCGCGCCGCCTTCGTGGCCAGATATGCATCGTTCTGATCCGTGCGGCCCACGGCCAGCGGCACGCGGCGGGCGACGCGGATGCCGTTGCGCTCGAAGGCATCGGTCTTGCGCGGGTTGTTCGTCATCACCTCGACCGCCCCGAAACCCAGCGATTCCAGCATGAGCGCAGCCACCTTGAAATCGCGCTCGTCATCCTCGAACCCGAGGCGATGATTGGCGTCCACGGTGTCGAAACCCTGATCCTGCAGGGCATAGGCGCGCAGCTTGTTGGCCATGCCGATGCCCCGCCCCTCCTGCGCCAGATAGAGCAGCACCCCCGCCCCATGCGCCGCGATCTGAGCCAGTGCCGCGCGCAGTTGCGGCCCGCAATCGCATTTCAGCGAACCGAGCTGATCGCCCGTGTAGCACTCCGAATGGGCGCGCACGAGCACCGGCTCGCTGCGAGGCGGATCGCCAATCATGATCGCGAAATGGTCCGGCCCGCCATCGGACGGGCGAAATCCGAAGACCCGCGCATCCTCGGCCAGCGACAGCGGCACATGCGCATCCGAAAACCGTTCCAGCCGCAACGTCTGTCCATCCAGCGCGTTTGCCAGCGCACACTCGGCGGCATGGATCATCCCCACCGGATTCTCCCGCCGCCGCAAGGGGGCGAGGATAGCGGCGGGCAGCAGCCTCGCGGCCTTGCACACCCGCACCGTCAGCCGCGACACTTCCACATCCCATGGCTCCTGATCGGCGCGAAAAGTCTCGAACGGCCCCTTCATCGGATTGTCCATATCACCCGCCGGATCGGCCAGCGCCGCCACCAGCGCCCGATCCTCCGGCAGCGCCATCCGCGCGATATCGCCGTCATACGCCCGCAGTTTGAGGACCGATGCCCGACGCCCCGTCAGCACCAGCACCGCATCCCCCCGCGCGTAAAACGAGGCAAACCGATCCGCCTGAATGGTCTCGGCACTCGCCACCAGCATATCGCCGATGATCGCAACAGCACCACGGCGCAGCTCGCCCATAACCTGTTCGAGTCGGTCCCGATCGGTGCCGCTGAGGGACGTCATGAGGTCATTGTCTGAAACATATCCGTGATCGAGGTGACAGTTGCGTGAGACCAGTGACATAAACTTGTCTCTGCCGTGCGCCCAACAAAAGTTTCCGCGAGAATGATGAAAACCGGAGGCACACCATGAGCACGATGAAGAAAATTCTGCTGGTCGATGATGACGAGGATCTGCGCGAGGCGCTGGCCGACCAACTCGTTCTGACGGAAGAGTTCGACGTCTTCGAGGCCGCCAACGGGGCAGACGGGATCGACAAGGCCAGATCGGCCCATCACGACATCATCATCCTCGATGTGAATCTGCCCGATATGGACGGGCGCGAAGTCTGTCGCCTCATGCGCAAACAAGGGGTGAAAACCCCGATCCTGATGCTGACGGCGCAGGTGACGGATGCCGATACGATCCTCGGCCTCGACTCAGGTGCGAACGACTACATGACCAAGCCGTTCAAGTTCGCCGTCCTGCTCGCTCGCCTGCGCGCGCATCTGCGCCAGCACGAGCAGAGCGAAGACGCCGTCTTCGCCATCGGCCCCTATACCTTCCAGCCGAGCATGAAGCTGCTAACCGACGAGGCCGAGAAGAAAATCCGGCTGACCGAGAAGGAATGCAATATCCTCAAATTCCTCTACCGGGCGGGAGGATCGGTCGTCGGGCGGGACGTTCTGCTGCATGAGGTCTGGGGCTATAACGCGGGCGTCACGACCCACACACTCGAAACCCACATCTACCGCCTGCGCCAGAAGATCGAACCCGACACCTCCGAAGCCCGCTTGCTGGTCACGGAACAGGGCGGATATCGGCTGGCGTCGTGATACCGACGGCGCAGATCACTGATCGTAATTGAGTTGCTGAAGTGAAATGATAGGACGATGTCATGCCAGCGAAGGCTGGCATCCAGCACATCGTTTCCAGCAATTTCGCGAAACTGGATTCCGGCCTTCGCCGGAATGACACGGTAAGGCGTTTCGAGATAGTGTTCTGGTCTGGGTTAAACGCGATCTGCCCTACCGCTCGATATCCGCGCCGCCCTCTTCGGTTCGTCTGGCAATGAAGGCGTCGATTTCTTCAAGGCGGGCCGGATCGAGGGTCGGCGGTTCGTAGGCGGCGATTGCCTCCTTGTAGAGTCGGTTCGCTCGTTGGGTCGCATCCGCAGACCCCCGGTCGCGCCAGTTCTCGAAGTTGCTCCAGTCCGAGAGGAGCGGCGAATAGAACGCCGTCTCGAACCGCTCCAGCGTATGCGCCGTGCCGAAGAAGTGGCCGCCATGGCCCACATCGGCGATCGCATCCACCGCCAGCGTCGCATCGTTTACGTCGAGAGGTTTGAACAACTCGGCGAACATCTGGAGCATCTCCACATCCATCACGAATTTCTCGGCGGAGGCGGTCAACCCACCCTCCAACCATCCCGCGCCATGAAGCAGCAGGTTCGTGCCGCCCATCAACGCCCCCCATAGCGACATCTGCATCTCGTAGGCTGCCTGTGCATCCGGCGCATTCGACGCGGTCACACCGGATGACCGCAGCGGCAGGTTATAGCGCCGCGCAAGCTGACCGGAGGCAAAGGCAGCTTTCGTATATTCGGGCGTCCCGAAGGCGGGCGAACCGGTCTTCATGTCCACATTGCTCGTAAAGCTGCCATAGCAGACCGGCGCTCCGGCACAGGTAATCTGCGCCAGCGCGATCCCGGCCAACGCCTCGGCATTTTGCAACACCAACGCCCCGGCCAGCGTCACCGGGGCCATCGCCCCCGCCAGCGTGAACGGCGTCAGCACCATCAACTGCCCCGCCCGCGCCGCATCGATGATGCCCCGACACATGAGCAGATCGAGTTGCAGCGGAGAATTGGAATTGGCGACCGAATAGCAACAGGGCGTATCGCGGAATTCATCTTCGCTCAGGCCCATCGCGAGCCGGATCATCTCATAGGCATCGGCCACCGCCTCGGTGCCGCGAAAGAAGACGAACGGCACCTTGTCGGTCATGGTCAGCACCGACCGGGTCATCGCGAGGTGGCGCAGGTTGATCGGCACGTCCTGCGGCTCGACGAACGGGCCGATCATGTGGATCACGTCGAAGCTCTGCGCAAGACGGCAGAAATCGTCCAGCAGGGCCAGCGTTCCCGGCCTGCGCCCACCATCGAGGTCGGAGTAGTTGGGCGTCCCGCCCGTGGTGCAGACACCCACATGACGCCCGCCGATGGTCACATCCCGGTCCGCGCCCCATGCCCGCAGCGATACCTGAACCGGGGCAAGGGCGATCAGGTCCATCAGGGCATCGGGATCGAACCGGACGACCCCCTCCCCATCGACGGCCATGCCCGCCCGCGCATAGAGGGCACGGGCCTCGTCGTTCAGAACCTTGACGCCGGTTTCCGACAGCACCCGCAGCGACGCCAGATGGATGGCCTCGATCTGATCGGCGCTGAATTGCTCGACGGGCTGATAGGGATTGACCCAAGTACGCCACGCCGCATCGAACGTCCCGCTGAAGGCATTGCGCTCCTGACTGGCCCGCCGCCCCGCGCGACCTCCGCTGCGCGACGCGCTCATTCTTCTTCTCCTGACAGCAGCAAGCGGCGATAGGCTTCGGAGACCGACGCATCGATCTTCGTGCCGGTAAAGCAGAGGAAATAGGCGTCCAGATACGCCACCCGCTGCGCCATCGGCTCGTCGATCCCGAGCGCGTAGAAACTGAGCTGCGTGAAATAGATCACCCGCCCCCGAACGAAGGCTTCGGTCGGCTCATACCCGAAGCGCTCGAAAAAGGCGGCAATGGCCGCAACGCGGGCATCATCCTCCTCGCGCAAGGCCTGCCCGAGCGCCGCATCCCGCCGCGCCCAGTCGCGCACGGCCTGATCGAATTTCGGATCGAAGCGCGTGTGATCGACCCAGACCGAAAAAAGATCGAGAACCCCGGCTTCCAAGCTCACCGATTGCGCCAGCGCATCGAGCATGACCCCCGAATTCCGCGCCCGCCATTCGGCCAACAGCGCTTTCAGCAAGTCGCTCCGCCCCTCAAAATGCCAGTAGAAACTGCCCCGCGTCACGTTCAGCTTTCGCGCAAGGGTCGTGATCTGGACCGCTTCGATCCCGCTCTCGACCAAGACCGAAAGCGCCGCACCGATCCAGTCATCCGGGCCGAGCTGTGCCGTGCGGCCCGGTCTTTCCTTCGTCGAAAGCAAGGTCATCTCATCGCTCCAAACACCCTTGCATGTTTCCGTACAGCCTTGTATTTTTCCGGTCAACAGCATTGACGAAAGGCAAGTCCATGACTTCCTCCGGCGCACGACGGATCGGTTTCGGTGATCTGAAGTTCACTCCCCGCTTCGCCTATGGCGAGCAGGCCGAGGTCGTCGAAGTGACGGGAACCGGCGATGGCACGGTGCTCGGAACCGGCTTCGCGCGGTTCAGAGAGGCGGAGATTCCCTGGACTGTCCAATACGATGAGGTGATCCTTGTCCTCGAAGGCTCCGTGACCATCCGCACGCCTGACGGCGATATCGACGCCGGACCCCGCGACAGCATCTGGCTGCCCAAGGGCACAGACCTGACCTATATCGCCGACAACGCGCTCGTCTTCTACGCGATCCACCCGGCAAACTGGTCCGAGGATAACCCATGAAGATCGCGCGGCTGCCACAGAACGACCGCACGAACGGCTGGAGCGCCGTCCTGCCCCCGCGCGCGGCGCACCCGGCCCTCGGCGGCGATGTCACTGCCGACTGGATCGTGCTGGGCGCGGGCTATGCCGGTCTTGCCGCCGCGCGGCGGTTGGCTGAAAACCGGCCCGACGAGACCATCGCCCTTATCGATGCCGGTCAGGCCGGGGAGAATGCCTCCGGTCGCAATTCCGGCTTCGCCATCGACCTTCCCCATAATGTCGGATCGTCGCTGGAAGAACTGGAAGGACCGCAGCGTTTCATGCGCCTCGCCCGGTTTTCCATCGGCTATCTGCAACAGCAGATCGAAACCCATGGCATCGCCTGCGACTGGTCGCATGACGGCAAGTATCACGCGGCTGTCTCACCGCGCGGCGTGCGCGACGTCCTCGATCCACTGGCAAAGGAGCTGGAGGCCCTTGGCGAGCCGTTCGAATGGATAGAAAAGGCCGATCTGACGGGCAAACTCGGCTCCGAGCATTTCACCGCCGCGATCTACACGCCGGGGGGCGCCTTGATGAATCCCGCCGGATTGACGCGCGGGCTGGCTGACAGCCTGCCAGACACCGTGACGGTCTTCGAGAACTCCCCCGTAACCGACGCCGTGTTCGAGAACGGCGTGCATCTGATGACAGCACAGGGCAGCCTGCGCGCGCCCCGCATCATCATTGCCGCCAATGGATATTCGGAGCAATTCGGCTTCTATCCGCGCAAGTTCCTGCACCTGATCGCCCATGCGAGCCTCTCCCGCCAACTGACCGCCCAAGAACGCGCGACCTATGGCGTGGACAGGCCATGGGGGATGACCCCGGCCAATGCCTTTGCCGGGATCACGATGCGCTATACCAACGATCATCGCATCCTCATCCGGCAGGGCCTCGCGTACTGTCCCGACCAGAAAATCTCGACCGATCAGCAGACAGCGATCAAAGCCCGACACAAGGCCCTGTTCGACGCGCGGTTTCCGATGCTGCCTGATGTCGGGATGGAGCATACGTGGAGCGGGATCGTCTGCCTCTCCCGCAACAGCGCGCCGGGCTTCGGGAAACTGGCGTCGAATGTTTGGTCCGCCGTTTGCCAGAACGCGGTCGGCGTCACGAAGGGCACTTTCAGCGGTGTCCTTGCCGCCGATATGGCGACGGGGCGGGACAATCCGCTGATCGACGATATGCTCAGCCTCGGCGAACCCGACCCTCTGCCGCGACGCCCGTTCCTCGATATCGGCGTCCGCTCCCGCTTTGCGTGGGAACTCTGGTCGAACCGGCACGAGGCGTGAAGCGCGCGAAACAGGGTTCTGCGCCGTAAAGCAGGGCTTGACCTTCCAGCCGGGGGAGAGTGTACGGTAAACTCATGAATCCGGTTCGGACCCTCATGGCGGCACTTCTCGCCCTTGCTCTCGTCCTCTCGGGCGTGATCTCCCATGCCGGTCACGGTGTAGCGGAGATGAGGAATGCGGCAACGGCCGTGCACCATACCCATGGGGCCGCTCACGACCACCATCATGGCCACGACCACGCCGCCCATGATACGGACCTGCCCCATTGTTGCAGCATGGGGGCCTGTGGATACGTCCCGTCCGCCGTGCCGGACCGGCGCGTCGTGACCGTCGAGACCGTATCCTTCCAGACCGCCACGGTGAAACTCCGCTCCATCTTCCCGCCGCTCGATTCGCCCCCTCCCCGAACGATGACCTGATCGACATCATGGCCGACGCACCCGTGCGGATGGCCTGACCGACCTGTCATTCTTCGGAGAAAACCCATGAAATCCTCTCGATTCGCGGCCCTCGTCGCGCTCTCTGTCGGCCTTGCCACAGCGCCCCTCGCCTTTGCCGCAGGCAGCGGCAACCACTCGCACGGCCACGGTTCAACGGCCTCAATCGGTACCCCCGGCGGCACACCGACC
This sequence comes from uncultured Neomegalonema sp., assembly GCA_938034615.1. GTDB lineage: Bacteria > Pseudomonadota > Alphaproteobacteria > Rhodobacterales > Rhodobacteraceae > JAHDDY01. The sequence continues at coordinate 8,086 of CALHLW010000225.1, forward strand.
CGCACCGTCACCGTGACCATGTACGACAACTACTACGAACCCGAGCAGATCGCGGTTCGCCATGGCGAGACGGTGCAATTCGTCGTGAAGAACGCGGGCAGCTTCGTCCACGAGTTCAACATCAATACCCCCGACGACCATGCTTCCCACGGACCGCATATGCAGATGATGGTCGATATGGGCATGATCGGAATCGACAAGATCAACCGAACCGCCATGGCCGCCAGCAAAGGCACCGATCACGACATGAGCCACGACGAGCCGAATTCGGTTCTGCTGGAACCGGGAGAGAGTCGCTCGATGGTCTGGACCTTCGACACGGATGCCGGGCTGGAATTCGCCTGCAACATCCCCGGTCACTACGATTCGGGCATGGCGGGCGACATCGCCATCGCTCACTGAGCGCCGCACCCATTCCCATTCAAGGAAACAGCCATGAAACGCATCCTGCGTCATGCCCTGCGATCCACTCTCGCCCTGTCCCTGTTCACGGGCAGCGCCGCCATCGCAGGCGAATACAACATCACCATCGATCAGGTTCAGATCCGCACCAACAGCGGCTTGAAGACCGGCATCGGCTTCAACGGCAAATCCCCCGGCGACACGCTGCGCTTCAAGGAGGGTGAAGATGTCGTCCTCAACGTCACCAACAACCTGAGCGTTGATTCGTCGATCCACTGGCACGGGCTGATCCTGCCCTTCCAGATGGACGGGGTTCCGGGCATCACCTTCGACGGCATCCAGCCGGGTGAGACCTTCACCTACCGCTTTCCCATCGTGCAGAGCGGCACCTACTGGTATCACAGCCACAGCGGCTTTCAGGAGCCGGACGGGGCCTACGGCTCGATCATCATCGACAGCGCCACGCGCGAGCCTTTCAGGTATGACCGCGAATACGTCGTCGTCCTGACCGACAAACACGACCATTCCGGCGCGCGCATCATGCGCAACCTGAAAAGCTCGCCCGACTACTACAACCGCAAGCAGCGGACCCTCTTCGACCTCTTCAGCGATGCAGGCGACAAGGGCGCAGGCGCAGCGCTCGGCAATCGCGCGATGTGGGGCGCGATGCGGATGATGCCGACCGATATCGAGGACGTGCACGGCTACACGCCCCTCATCAACGGTCATACGCCCGACATGAACTGGACCGGCCTCTTCATGCCGGGAGAGCGCATCCGGCTGCGCTTCATCAATGCCTCGTCGATGGCCTTCTACGATGTGCGCATACCGGGCCTGAAGATGACCGTGGTGGCGGCGGATGGGAATAACGTGCAGCCCGTGACGGTGGACGAGTTCCGCATCGCGGTGGCCGAAACCTACGACGTGATCGTGCGCCCGAAGGAGGATAAAGCCTACACCGTCTTCGCCGAGTCCATGGGCCGGGTCGCCGCCGCGCGTGGCACGCTTGCACCGCGCATGGGCATGGTGGGCGAGGTTCCGGCAATGCGCGAACCGCCCCTGCTGACGATGGCGGACATGGCGCTCGATCCGGCTATGGCCGGGATGGATCACGGCGAGATGGACCATGCCGCGATGGGCCATAGCGATGCTGCGATGCCCCCCGGCGCGCACCGGATGCCCGACGGCTCGATCATGGGCGGCCCCGGCGAAGACCCCTATTACGCCGCTGGCTCTGGCCTCACCCCAAAAGCGGCTAATGGCGGCAAGTTCCTCTCGTATGCCGACCTGAAAGCCCAGAAACCGCTCTATCCCGACCGCGAAGCCACCCGCGAGATCGACCTGCGCCTGACCGGCAACATGGAGCGGTATTCATGGTCGATCAACGGCATCAAGTACGAGGATTCCGAGCCGATCCGCCTGCAATACGGCGAGCGCGTGCGCTTCAACTTCATCAACGAGACGATGATGACCCATCCCATGCACCTGCACGGTATGTGGTCGATCCTCGACAATGACACGGGCAAATACGACCCGGTGAAGCATGTCGTCGCCGTCGCCCCCGGCACGGTCGTCTCGATGGAGACCGAAGTCGATGCTCCCGGTAAATGGGCCTTCCACTGCCACTTGATGTATCACGGCATGAGCGGCATGTTCCGCAAGGTGATCGTCGAGGGCGGCCCGAAACAGGCGGCACTGGAATGAGCCGCCGGTCCGGGGTCGCTCTCGCAGCGGCCCTTGTTCTGAGCGCGAGCGGCGCTGGCGCACAGGATATTTCGGATGCAGGTCTTCTGATCTGGGGGGTGAAAGCCGAACGGCTCGAATATCGCTACGGCGACGAGGGCGTCGCGGCCTTCGAGGGCGATGCCTTCATCGGCACCGACGAGTTCAAGCTGCTCTACGAGGGCGAAGCCGAATACGTGTTGGACGAGAAGGTGCTGGAAACCTTCGAGACCCAGATCACCGGCCTCATCCCCATCTCGACCTTTTTCGACGCCAAGGCGGGCGTCCGTTACGATGCGCCTGACGGGCCGGACCGAGGCTATCTCGTCGTCGGAATCCACGGCCTCGCGCCGCAATGGTTCGAAATCGATGTCGATGCATTCCTCAGTGAGAAAGGCGATGTCTCCGGGCGGATCGAGGCCGAATACGAGGGGCTGATCACCAACCGGATCATCCTGACCCCCTCCATCGAACTGGATTTCGGGTTGAGCCATGACCGCGAGATCGGTCTCGGCGCAGGGCTACGCAGTGCCGAGGTGGGCGCGCGGCTCAGCTATGACCTGATCGACCGCGCCGTCGCCCCCTATATCGGTGTGCATTACGAACACCTGTTCGGCGGCACACGCGGACTGGCGCGGAGCGAGGGTGAGGACACCGAAAGCCTCTCCGTCGTCGCGGGGGTGCGGCTGCGGTTCTGATCTACAATCAACCGCGATCAGGTACGTAGCCTGATCGCGGTTCGCTCTCACCGGTAGGCGGGATAGACCATTCCCATGCCGGGGGTCTTGTCGGCGGCGACGATGTTCATCGCCATACCCCAGGTCTTGCCGGTATTGAGTTCCGACATCGGCCCCGTCACCATCCCGAGCGCCACGGCCTGTTCCGCGTCGATCACGGTATCGCGCGAGGAATAGTCGAGCACGGAAAGATCGCCTTCGCCATTCGTACAATTGCGCAAAAGCTCATTGTAGAATTTGTCGCTCATCTCATATTCGCGCGCGATGGCCGCCGCCGTCTTATCCTCGATCTGATGGTATCCGCGTTGCTGATGCAGATAGAGGCCCGATCCGCTTGGCATATACCGCTTCTCTCCGGCGCAGAAGAGACCGACGGCGGCACTGGCGAGTTGCGACATGGCGACCGTCTCGACCGGCACAGGCAGGTTCTGCAAGACATTGACCGCAAAATGCATGGCATGGACCGAACCACCCCGCGAACTGATATTGATGCGGATTCTGTCTGCACCGCTGATCACGGCGTTCTGGACGTTCAGAGCCAGATCCGCGACGGTCTTGTCGCTGAATCTAGCGACGAAATTGACGATGGCGGTGCCGCCGTCGTAATTGATGCTGGGCCGCGCGGGCGGAAATGCGGGCATTGGCATCGGCATGGCAGGCGCTCGCTCAGAAGCATCGGCAGCGGCAGGAGCGGCAACCGGCTTCGCTTCATCCGCCAGCGCTCCCGTGGCTATCAGCGGGACAAGAGCAAGGGCGAGCAGGGCGGTGCGCGAAGAACGTGACGTCATAATACTACTCCGTTTGCTGATTTTTCCCACTATTAATGCATTCGTAACTTATACCTTGTCCAGAGTGCGGTTGTGGCGATTTCAAGGTATTATATTATCGGGCCACTTATGGGCGAGCGGTCCATTCCGCTATGTCGTTGACGGATGCCGTCCCGGTCCGCTAGGCGAGTGCCATGACCACATCCCCTTTGCACATCGCCACTTGGAATATCAACTCCGTGCGCCTGCGCGAAGAAACCGTTCTGCGGTTCCTGCGCGAGCATGGGCCGGACGTGTTGTGCCTGCAGGAAACGAAATCCCCGGACGCTGCCTTTCCCCATGACGGGTTCGAGGCGGCGGGCTACACCCACCGCCATGTGCGTGGCGAAAAGGGTTATAACGGTGTGGCGATCCTGTCGCGTGTACCGCTGGAGCCACTGGAGCATCGCCTCTTCTGCGGGCGTGAGGATTGCCGCCATATCGCGGCGCGGGTGAACGGTGTCACGGTGCATAACTTCTATGTCCCCGCCGGGGGCGATGTTCCGGACCGCCAGAAGAACGACAAGTTCGCGCATAAACTCGATTTCCTTGCTGAGATGCGCGACTGGTTCGGCGCGGGCGGCGATGCGCCCTCGGGGCCATCGATCCTCGTCGGCGATCTGAATATCGCACCGCAGGAACACGACGTCTGGTCCCACAAGCAGCTTTTGAAAGTCGTCAGCCACACCCCCATCGAAGTCGACGCGCTGGAGGCCGTGCGCGCGAGCCGCGATTGGGTCGATGTTGCCCGTCATTTCGTCCCGGCAGAGGAAAAGCTCTATTCGTGGTGGAGCTATCGCGCGAAAGACTGGGACGCCGCCGACAAGGGCCGCCGCCTCGACCATATCTGGGTCACGCCGGATCTGCGCGATGCCCTGAAAGGTCACGATGTCCATCGCCCGGTTCGCGGATGGGAAAAACCATCGGATCACGCGCCCGTTATGGCCGTTCTGGACCTCTGAAGAACCTCGATACCGCGATCATTTTATGTAAAACCGAGATGCATTGGATGTATTCGCCGATAAATCGCCGTAGATCAGCGATTTAGACGTCGTATAATCAATAAATCAACTAATTGTCTTAATTTCCATTAGAATCAATTATTTGTGGCAGTTCTACTTTAAGAAATTATTTCCCTTTCGCGGCCAATCTATAGGCGAAACAAGCAGCCTCGGACAGCCCGCACAAGGAACAGCGCCATGAAAATCCGCCTTCTCGCCGCAACCGCCCTCACTCTCTCGTTCACTGCAAGCACCACGATGGCGGCAGATGTCGATTTCACCTCGACGCTCACGAATTCTTGCTCCCTGACCGCAGCGACCCCCGGCCTGATGGCGCTGTCTGCCGACGGCACGGTGCTCGGGTCGCAGGAAACGGGCGGCGTTGCCGCTGCAGTCTCCGTGCTGTCCATCGGCGGGTCAACGCTGACCATCGGCGCACCGACCACACAGGCCGCGCCCGCCGGGTATGACGCGACCAACGAAACGGTCGAGGTCGCCTATACCGGAACCGGCGGCCTTGGCACAGTTTCGCAGGGCTATACGTCCAGCCAAACGACTGTGGCCCTCACGACCATCCCGCTGTCGGTTCTCGCCGTCAATGCGAAGGTGACAAACCCGGATTCGTTCACTGATGGCGATTACACCGTTCGTACGGTCGTCACATGCAGCTGATGCGAGGGGCTTCGCTTGCGCTTGTGCTGCTCGCAGCACAGGCGCAGGCGGCGAGCGCCCAGAGCGTCACGCCGCTTCGCAAGGAAGGCACGACGCTGACACATAAGAAGGCTTTCTACGTCAATATCGGCAATCCTTACAACACGCCGATGACCTTCAATCTCAGCACGGTCGAAGGCGATTTCACGACGCCTGCAGAAGGCAGTGTCGTGCGCCCCGCGAAGGTCAAACTTGGCGTGAACCGGACCAAGCGCGTGATCGTCGCGTTCAAAATCCCCGAAGAATCAAGGGAGAGGCAAATTGCCCTATGCGTCGAGCCTGAAGGCATCGAAGGCCCTGTTCAGCCTCGCGTTTGCGGGACTTACACTGGCAAACGTCTGGGCCGCTGAAGCGGCGGACGGCCTGTTCCTGCCCGCCACCCCCCATGAATCGGGAGGCGAAGATTCCATCACGACCCCCAGCGGACTGAGTTGCCGCCAATCGCTGAACCGGGGCGGGCCGATCCTCGATCTGGGCGTCGGTGCCATTGGCGGTTCCGCGCAGGGACGCAGCGATCTGTACGATACGCATAACGACGACGCGACCGCCATCGCCTATGCCCGGATCATCATTCCCTTGGGCGAAAAACCCAAGCGGATCGACTGCTCGCAGATTTACCTGCTGGAGATCGAGCGACTGCGCCGGGAAATCGAATTGCTGGATGCGGCGATAGAATAACCTACCGAACCGGCGGCATCCTGATCGTATCCGACCGGCATTCGCGGTTCACGTCGCGCCCACAGGCGCGGGGGGTGAGGGTCTTGTCGAAACAGACTTTTATCTCGCGCAGGCGATTTTTCGAGCAATTGATGACGATCTCGTCCCGGTCGAGTTCAGGGTTCACCTCGATGAACGCGGCCTCGATCACCTTCGGGTCGATGGTCAGCGTGCGATCCAAACGCTTCAACTCCTTCGGGATCACCACCGAATCGTAGGCCGCTTTCGTGACCTCGAAATACTCGCGCGGATCGAGACCCGAACAAGTGCCGTGCTTCTTCCATTGATGGAAGATCAGCCCCTTGGCGGGCATGATCGGCAGCATTTTATCGACCGTGCGATCCGGCACGCGGGCGCGCACGTCACAGAATTCCGGCCAGCCCGTCTCGTTCTGGGGCCAGAGACCATGGGCGACGAAGCCGTAATCGCGCGATCCGTTGCACTGGTTCGAGCTGCGATCACCGCTGTCCTCGCAGAAACTCGGCGACCATGAGAGAGCAAGCACATAATAGTCGAAGCCTTCGCCCCGCACCTGCCGAGAGCCTGTTTCCGCCGGGGATTGACCCGACGGATGTTCAACACGGTTCAGGGCATCCTGCACGATCCTGTCGAGACCGCCCTCCTCCCATGCCACGATCAGCGCCAGAACGGCGGCTCCGAGGAGGGAGAGGATTTTCTTCATGGTCATACCGTCATGCTCTTGCGTTGCTGGTCGCGCCCTTGGCCCTCTCTAGCGTGAAACCATCCGCGAAGGCATGAACTTTTCGCGTTATCCGGCGCGCGAGATACTGGCACGCTCGTCCCGCTCCCACGGCGGAACGGGCGAAAACTCCGAGACGAGATGGTCGATAAACACGCGCGTCTTCGGGGGCAGGTTCCGGCGCGCGGAATAGACCGCATAGATATCCGACCCATTATCCTCGTAATCGGGGAGGAGCCGGATCAGCCGACCCTCTCTCAGATCATCGCCGATGAGGTAGGTCGAGAGTCGCGCAACCCCTAAGCCCGCCAGCGTCGCGTGATAAAGCGCATCCGCGCTGTTCGCCTCGAAATTCCCGCGCAGGCGCAGGCCACGGGATTCGAGATCGCTGAATCCCCAGTCGTTGAAACGAGACACGCTCGACAATTGCAGGCAGTTGTGACGCCGCAAGTGTTCGGGTGTCTCGGGTGTGCCCTCACGGGCGAGATAGTCGGGTGACGCGCAGATGACCCGGCGGTTATGGGCGATCTTGCGTGCGACGAGGGATTGGTCCTCGATCTGCTCCGTGAACTGGATCGCGACATCGATCTGGTCCTGCGAGAAGTCGAGCTTGCGATCCGTGAACTCGACGGAAACCTGCACATCCGGGTGTCCGCGCATGAATAACGGCAGGATCGGCAAGACCTGCGCCTTGCCGAAGGCGACCGTGGCGACCACGCGTAGCTGGCCCTTGGGATGATCGCCGAAAGAGAGGACCATATCTTCCGCCATCGCGATGCTGTGGCGGATCTCGGCACAGCGTTCGTAGAAAGCCTGCCCGTCATCCGTGAGGCTGACGCCGTGTTTCGAGCGTGCCAGCAGCCGCACCCCAACCCGGTCTTCGAGATTGGCGATCTGCTTGCTGACGGCGGAGGGCGACTGGTTCAGCTCCCGCGATGCTGCCGAAAAACTGCCAGCGTCCACAACGCGGGCAAACAGGACGATCAGGTTCGGCAAGTCCATGACTCAGCCCTTCTGTGCCCGGCGGTGAAAGATGCCGTGATGAACGAGGGGGTACTGCGGCTCACGGGAGACATCATATTGCACTGCAACAAAAATAACAACGCACTGCGACATGCTGCCACTGAATCAAGGAGCAAGACGATGACTTTCCAGCTTCCCTCCCTTTCCCTGTCGAACGAAGGAGCGTCGACCATGACGTATTACGAACTCGACCGCCCCCGCGCCGCCACAGGCAGCGGGATATTCTCGCGGATCGGCAATGCGCTCGAAAAGACGATTCGCGCCATTCAGTATTCCCGGATGATGCAGGCATTGTCGGAGCTGTCCGACGCGCAACTAAGCGCGATCGGGCTGACCCGTGCCGATATCCCGCGCCGTGCCCATGAATGCATCTACGGGGAGGACGCATAATGGCGACGACGATGCACGAAGCAATCATGCCTCAGCCCTCCCGGCCTACGAGAAAGCGGAATGGGGAATCGGCGTGATGGCTTCCCGAGCGATTCAGCGCCTCATCGTCAAGCACCACGCATACAGGCGCTATCGCCGGACCCTTAACGAACTGGAAGCGTGCTCGACGCGCGACCTGAAGGATCTGGGCATCTATCGTTCCGATATCCGGCGGCTTGCGCGCGAAGCGGCCTCCGCAAACGCCCGTGATGCGTGACCCCGGACAAAAGAGTGCCCCGTCTCTTGCGAGCGGGGCACTTGAGTTTTGCGATACGGGAGGAATTGCACCGCTTGGCCTCAGTATTGCGAAGGTGATGCTGCACCGCAATGCTCGATATGCTGCGTTGCGGGACAACTGTCTTCAACCTGACGGAACAGATGATATCGGATCGATCAGCGTTCCTTGTCTGGATTCATAGAACAGGCGACCCCATGCAAAACACTCTTTCCGACGACACCGACGCAGCCCTCGTTCACCGTCTGACGGACCTGCTCACGGTGATCCGCTCTGCTGCGGAAATCCTTCGCGACGTCCCGAATCTCGGACCCGATGACCGACGACGCTTCGCCGCCGTGGTTCTCGAAGGCGAGCGAAATCTGGAGACGCTGCTGCCACGCCTCGCAGGGCAACCACAGCCATAGGATGCGCGCAGGATAATCATTGCGCGTTTCAACCTTTTCAATGCGCGGGTTTTTCCTATATACGGTCCCGGAAGTCTCCCGGAAATAACCATGCTGCCGGAAGACGCGCTCCGAAAAGGGGCGCGCCCGTCATCCGCATGGTTGATACGTAGAAGAAAGGACCGCCGCCATGTCCCTGCCCCTGATGCCCAAAGCCGTCGCCGTCTGGCTCGTCGATAATACCTCGCTCTCCTTCGACCAGATCGCGGAGTTCACGGGGCTGCACTCGCTGGAAATCTCGGGCATCGCCGATGGCGAGGTGGCGCAGGGCCTCAAGGGCCGCGATCCCATCGCGTCGGGTGAACTGACCCGCGAGAGCATCGAGAAATGCGAGGCTGACCCCAAGACCCGCCTGAAGCTGATCCCGCGCGTGAAGATGCCGGAAGTGAAGCGCAAAGGGCCGAAATACACCCCCCTGTCAAAGCGCCAGGAGCGACCGGCGGCGATCCTCTGGCTGATCCGCAACCATCCTGAACTCACCGACGCCCAGATTTCGCGCCTCGTCGGCACGACTAAACCGACGATCCAGTCGCTACGCGACAAGTCGCACTGGAACTACACCAATATCAATCCCGTCGATCCGGTCGCGCTCGGCATGTGTCGCCAGACCGAACTCGACGAGGCGGTCGCCAAATCCGCGCCGAAGCGCGAAGCGATGGAGGAGGATGGCGCAACCGAGGGCGCGCTGCTCTCGACCGAGGAGACGCTGGCCGAGCCCATGGTCGAGGAGGACGAGGTCGTCAGCGAGCGCGACGATTCAGGCCGCGCCCCGGACGATTTCTTCAACCTGCCTAAGGGCGGGAAAGAGGACGAAGAAGAGACAGCCTGAACCTTACCGATGGCCCGCCTCACGCCCGATTATCGCGAGACGCCCTACTGGCATGACGCGCTCGCACCGCTGACCCTGCCCGATGCAACAGACAGCCGCCGCATTGATGTGGCGGTGATCGGGTCGGGCTACACCGGCCTCCATGCCGCGCTCCAGACAGTACGGGGCGGGCGTGATACGGTGATCTTCGAGGCGGGCGAGCCGGGGGCGGGATGCAGCACCCGCAACGGCGGTCAGGTCAGTACCAGCATCAAGCCCGGCATTGCCGACCTCACCCGGAAATTCGGGCGCGAACGGGCGCTGGCCATCCACGCCGAAGGCACGGCCTCCCTCGACTGGATCGGCGATTTCGTGCGCGAGGAGCGGATCGACTGCGATTTCCGCCGCACGGGCCGTTTCCACGCCGCCCATTCGCCGAAACATTACGAGACCCTCGCGCGCGGCATCGACGCCCCGGATTCCGGCGAGGATGATGGGGCCTTCGCCGTGCCGCGCGCCGAGCAACGCAAGGAGTTGGGCAGCGACGCCTATCACGGCGGGGTCGTCTATCCGCGCCATGCCGCCCTGCACCCCGCGAAATACCATCGCGGCCTGCTGGAGCAGGCGATGGCGGCAGGGGCGGAAATCCGCGCGAACTGCCCCGTCCTCGGCATCGAGCGGCAAGGCAACGGCTTCGTGCTGGAGACGCCCAACGGCCCGGTCGAGGCGCGCGAGGTGATCGTCGCCACGAATGGCTACCCGGGCCGCGCGACCCCGTGGCTGCGCCGCCGCGTCATTCCCATCGGCAGCTACATCATCGCGACCGAGCCTCTGCCACGCGAGACGATGGACACCCTTTTCCCCACCGACCGGGTCATCAGCGATACCCGCAAGGTCGTCTATTACTACCGCCCCTCGCCGGATCGAACCCGCGTGATCTTCGGAGGCCGGGTTTCCTCGAACGAGACGGACCCCGCTGTCAGTGGTCCGAAGCTGCATACGGAGATGACCCGCCTGTTCCCCGAACTCGCCGGGGCCGGGATTTCCCATTCATGGCTCGGCACCGTCGCCTATACCTTCGACGACCTGATGCATACCGGCCAGCAGAGCGGCATCCACTACGCCACCGGCTATTGCGGCTCC
>CALHLW010000226.1 GCA_938034615.1 uncultured Neomegalonema sp.
GAGCCGCGCTCGGGCCAGTCGTGTTTCGTGGCGCGCTCAAGGATTGTCTTGTGGCCGATGCCGTGGCGGGTGGCGATCTCCTTGGGTGTGTCGAGGCTCGATAGCCAGTCCTCACGGATGCGGTGCCACTTTGCCTGCGGAATCCGCATGGATGTGCGGGGAGTAGAGGGGGGTTCTCTGGTGCGGCGGTTGGCCATTGATTGCCTCCGGTTGAATGTGCGTACACAGAACGAGAATATGGATTGCGTCCTTTTCGGCAGGTCTGTAACTCTACGCATACGAACGAGTTTTGGTTGAAAATGGCCACGGCATAACACGATGACCAAATGGCATCTGTCCCTTAAAACGGCATTCGCGCTCGCGTTTCTCGCCGTGGCGGCCATCCCCGTGTGGCTGGCCTGGGCCTGGCCGCAGCAGGTGGCCATCGACCATGAGTTGAAGGCCGCCAAGCAAACGCATGTCGTCTATACCAAAGCCATTGCGCTGGCGCTGGAGCAGTATCACACCACCGTCGTGACGGCCTTCGGGATATTGGCGGACGACCTGCAAGCCCGTGAGAACGGACCGGCAATAGACCGAACGAAGGTGCTGAAAGCCTATCGGTTCAACCGCATCTGCAATTTCGATGCGGCCAAGGGCACTTTGATCGGCTCGATGATTCAGGCGGGGCGTCCCTGCCCGGCCGCACCGCCCGCGGAGAAAATGACCTTCATCCGATCTGTCGCCGCCGAGAACCAGATCCGGTTCAGCGATGTGATGATCGGGCCGTCGGGCCAGCCTATCCTGCTGATGGTACGCCGCAATGGCCCCGTGATCGTGGTGGGTGTCCTCAATGCGGATTATTTCCGTACTGTGGGCGAGACCATCAAATTCGGGAGAGACGGACACGCCGTCATCGTGGACCATACCGGGCAGGTGTTGCACCACCCCAATGCCGATTGGGAAAATCCGCCGAAGAAGCTGACGACCCTGAAACCGTTCAAGCCGATCATGGACGAGGTTCTGGCCGGGAACAGTGGCACAGGGGAGTTCTTTTCCCCAGCCAAGAACACGATGATGGAGACGGCCTATCGCTCGGTGAAGGGGCCGGGCTGGGGAATTCTCGTGAACCAGCCAACGACGGAGATGGAAACAGCGGTCGCTGAGATCAGGAACGGGACGTTCGGCGTGCTGGCGCTGGCACTGGGCATCGCGACGGCGCTGGCGATGCTGGCGGCCCATGTGCTGCTCGATCCGATCAAGCGCATCCGCGCGGCTGCCGAACGGCTCGGGAGCGGGGATGGCGATGCGCTGATCGCGCCGACGGGGGCCGGACAGCGCCTGACGGAGATCAACGACTTGCGGGCGGCCTTCAATGCGATGGTGTTGCGCATCCGGCGCTCGCACCGGACGGAGATCGCGGCGCGCAAGGAGGCGCAGGAAGCCACGCGGATCAAGAGCCGCTTTCTCGCCAATATGAGCCATGAACTCAGGACGCCGCTGAATGCGATCATCGGCTTTGCGGAAGTGACGCAGCGGCGGTTGGCAAGCCCCGGTCAGGAGCGGGATCGGGAGTATGTCGGCTATATCCATGACAGCGGCCATCACCTGCTCTCGATCATCAACGATCTGCTCGATCTGTCGCGGATCGAGGCGGGTGCACGCGAACTGGACGAGGAAGACGTCGATCTGGGTGCGGCGATCCGCGAAACGGTCACGATGCTGGGAACCATGCATCGCGACAAGAATATCGAGGTCGTCCTGAAGGGAACCGACGAGGTGACGATGCTGTGGGCCGACCGGCGGGCGGTGAAGCAGATGTTGTTGAATCTGGCGACCAATGCCGTGCGCTACACGCAGGAAGGGGGCCGGGTCATTCTCGGCTGCGCCCGTGGCGAAGGCGGGGCCGTGAGCCTGACCGTCGAGGATAACGGGCCGGGGATCGACCCCGATGAGCTGGAGAAGATCCGTTCGCCCTTCGCGCGGGGGCGGGCGCATGAGACGGCGGCGGTGCCGGGGACGGGGCTGGGTCTGTCGATCGTGGATGCGCTGTCGGACCTGCACGGGGCGCGGTTCGATCTCACCAGCGAGCCGGGGATCGGAACGCGGGCGAAGATCGTGTTTCCGCCGAACCGGGCGCTGTTGGTGCTGGACGCCGTCGAGGACGCGAAGCGGGTGGTTTCGGCGGCGGAGTGAGGGCGGTAGAAGGTACCCGGTAGTGGATCATCCTGATTGCGTTTCGCTCTAGCAGGCTGCTGCCGGACACTCGTGGCTTGACCACGGTATGACCCTTCTCTGGCGGCCTATATCCAGAGCATTTTGCATTTTTGTTGGATCGGCTTTCGCTGCCTCTCAACCCTGCGGGAGGCCACCCTGGGGGATGTGTCTCAGCGCGCCTCGCCCACGAAGCCGAGTTCAAACTGGACGCGGCGGTTGGGCGAGCCGGTGCCGTTGCGGGGGCTGATGGCGGTTTCGGAGCCTGTTCGGCCCAGCACGATCAGGCGCTCGGTGGGGATACCGCGCGTTTCGAGGGCGGTGGCGACTGTGGCCGCGCGAGCCGTGGCGGCGCGCAGGTTGGTGTCGGGCGAGCCAGTGGCGTCGGCGTAACCAATAACGCGCAGGGGGCGGTCGGGCGCGCGGGCGAGGTGGGCCGCAAGCGCGTCGAGGGCGGCGTTCGCCCCGGAGGGTGCGGCGTATTCCGAGCCGATGGTAAAGAAGATGGCGTTGGTATCGATCCATTGCGCCAAGAGGCGGGCGGGATCGCGAAGGACGCGCAATGCCTGCGCCGCGTTCCCTGCCTTGCGGTCGATGGTGGAGAGGGCGTCGCCGGTGAGGGTCGTGGACCGGCGGAGATCATCGATCTCGGTTCGGACCATCGCAAGGGAGGCTCCGGCAGCGGCCGGGTCAGCAGCGATGAACTCGAAATCGAGGGTGTAGGGGTTGGCAAGCTCGATGGCGCGCGCTTCCAGTGTGGTGCGATTGGCGGCGGCAAGCGCCACGCCGAGGACGGAAATCGTGCCTTCGCTGCGGTCGGGCGCGACCGAGAGCATCAGCGAACCGGGGGCGAAAGCCTGCTCGATATGAGTTTCGACGGCAGCGGCGCGGTTGCCGATGCGCCAGCCGTCATAGAGACGCCAACCGATGAAGGCGATGAGGGCGAGGCCGAGCAAGACGCCCAAGACGAGGGCGGGGTTGAAACGTCGGGGTGCAAGGTCAACGCGCGGGGTCGCATCTGCCTCATAGACGAGGCGGGCGGCGAAGGGCGCGATGACCTCCTCGTCGATTTCTGCGCCCTCGATGTCATCGGTGAGGTTGGAGACGAAATCGAGCATCTCGAAACACGCCTCGCCAAGCGTGGCGCGGCGGGTATCGGTCAAGGCCCCGCTGACTTCGATGACGACGGTATGGGTGACACCCGCGCGCAGGACGAGGTGACGGTCGCCGATGACAACGCTGCGCAGGGCATGGTCGCCCGGAACGAGGATGTCGCCGGACAGGCCGAGGACGCCGTGGAGGATTTCATCGGCGGTGCGGTCGGAGAGGGCAAGGCCCTCCTCCCGGTCGGGCCAGGTAAAGTCGAGGCGGTTCGTGATGCGATTGAAGAGGAAGAGGCGCTCGACTGCGGCGCGGCGCATATCCGCCACGAGGGCATCGTGGAGGGAGCCGCCACCGAGCTTGGCGCGGGTTGCCAGTTTCAGCCCGTCGAGGGAGAAGAGGCGGTCCATGCGGTGGTTGATGCCGTTCGACAGCTTGTCCATCGCTTCGGCGACGGCTCCCGCGACGAGGGTGCCGACCATGGGGACGAGGGCGGCGACCATGGCGGGGCGCTCGTTCTTGAGCTGATGGCGGATGCCCTCCCCTATGCTGGGGCCGAGTACCTCGCCGATCTTGTCGCCATCTTTGAGGCTCGCCTGTTTGAGCGCATCGGCGAGGACCGCGGCCACCTGTTCGCGGCGCAGGTCGGTATCGGCATCGGATCGTTCGATACGGTCGATGCGATTTCGCAGTGCTGCAAGTTCGCCGCGCTCATCGCCGATGAGCAGCGCCTGAACGGCGGCAAAAGCCTGTGCGTTCTCCGAATCGAGACGTTCCTCGCCAACACGCGAGTTGCGCAAGGGGGCGGATTCGATCGACTCGGAACGCGCGGCGTCATGCATTCTTGGCGAGTTCCTTGATGGCATCACCGATGCTGGACAGGGCCTGACGGCGCTGGGCGGTCTGGTCGCGATTGACGGTGCGAACTTCTTCCTGAAGCGCGGTCATGCGGCGCTCGAAAGTCTCGGTAAGTTGGCGCAGGCGTTCATCGAAGGCTTCCGCCGCCTCACGGTGGCGATCATCGGTCTGGTCGAGCCGGTCCTCCATGAGGCGCTGGGCATCACCGAAGAGGAGGTTCTGGACGTCGAGCATCCGGCGGCTGAGGTCTTTGCTATCCGTCGGCTCAGCGGGGTTCGCGGGACCATCGGACCGGCGATCATCGATGGCGACAACGGGGTTCTTTGCGGGGGTGGCAGTCATGGTCAACCTTCCGGCAACAGATATTCGGGTAATGAGTCGGCGTACCGGAATTCCTGACAGCGAACGGTTTACGGACGATTACGATCTGGAGGTGTGATGACGCAGGCGCTTGCGAAAGATGATGTCGCCGCCAAGAGGCAGGTTTCGCGGGCGATTGCCCTGCGCGAGCGGGTCACGGGAAGCCGCCAACGGGCGATGCTGGAAAGCTGGATCGCGTTGGCCGAGGCAGGGCCGGTGGGACGGCGTGACCTGTCGCCGGAGGTGTTCGGGCGGGCCTTGCAATATGTCGATCTGATCGAAGTGATGGACGACGAGTATCGCCATGTCATCGAGGGGCGCGAGGTGATCCGGCGGTTCGGACGGTCAGGGGCGGAGCCGTTCGGGGAACTCTACGAGGCGTCGTATCTGGGGCGGTTGCGGGCGTTCTATGCGACGGTGCAGTTGATGGGCGCGCCGAACCTGCGCCGGTTTGCCGTGCAGTCGATGATCGGCGAAGAGATGACGTTCACTCAGCTTGCCCTGCCCGCGACGGATGCGGATGGACGGGTGAGCCATCTCGCGGTGGTGTTCGACTTCCCGGACCAGATTCGCGACATTCCGACCGCGCCGCTGCGGATGCATTCCGCGTGGCGGCGGCTGGCGCGGGGGACGGAGCGGGAGACGATACCGGGGGATCGGCTCTGGCGGTAAGCGCAGGTTGGATCAACCCAGCGCAACAAGTGACACGGACAGGACAAGCATCACTGCAAAGACGATGTTCGCAATCCGCCCCGTAGTCGGATCGCGCAGGAATGACGAAAGGACCGCGCCGAACACGAGCCACGCGGTATTGACGATAAGGATCACAGGGGTCAGCGCCGCGACCTTTGCTACGGCGTCCCAAGGCAAATTCGCCTCTATAAGGCGATTGCTGGAGAAGACCGCGCCTATCGCAGCGTAGGCTTTGGGGTTTGCGACGGCGAGGAAAAACCCGCTCGGAAACGATGGTGCAGCAACATCGGTTTCAGCTTTCGAAGCCACCGGAGCCGTGGCGATCTTGTAAGCGGGCGCGGGATATCGCTGCGCTGGCGCTGGAGGCGCGGACCAAGGGCAAGGTGACGACCCGTGCAGTGATCGCCCGCTACGAGGAGATCGTGGAGCTGGATGCGGGGGTGCATTGGGACTGGGTGGAGTTGCGGGGGCGGCTTGAGCGGTTGGGGGAGTGAAGGTGATGGCTAATTTTCGCACCTGCCCCGCACTTGCTGCGGGGTCGTACTCCGCTCGAACAGGCCCCGGATCAAGGTCCGGGGCAGGGGATGATTGTGAGGGCAGACAGTGACCGATGAACCGCGAAGCCGCTTGGGGCGGACGATTGCGAAGGTGACGGGGGCGTGCGTGCTGTGTGCGGGGCCGTTGGCGTTCGGGGAGAATGTGTTTTCGGTTCAAGCGAACTCTCGGTGGGGCGGCGGGTGGCGGAGGAGCGCTGCGGGTGAGTGGTGGTTTTCGATCATCCGGCGGTATTCCTGTGGTGCCATCGGGGCCGGATTCGAGCGTCAGGACGTGCGGAGCCATGGATTCCCGCCTTCGCGGGAATGACACCAGATTTCCCGCCCGCCATCCGGGGCGGGGGATGGCGGACGGGCGCGCGGCTTCCGATGCCTGCTCGACAGGCGGTCCTGCGCGTCTGATAACCGTTCCGTGAAGGGGGGAGTCGGAACGGCGACATTGCACTCGGGGAGTGGCGGTCCCTTCGCAATGTTCTGTATTTGTTCCATATCAGCGTTCGCCTGTCAACCGTTCTTTCATCGGTTTCTGAAAAGATCGGAGGACCGGCGTGGACGGGGGCGATCCGCCGGTAGAATTCAAGTGCGCTCCGATGCGGCATGGGTCTTGCTCGCCCTGCCAGTTCAGCTTGGCCGGAGGAAGTGATGCGTGATAGTTTGCCCGATGTGATGATGGACGACCGCGCCCCTCTTTTGTTCATGACGGGGTTCTCGATCCTGCTGATTGTGCTTGTGGTTGCATTGATCGGCGTGGCTCTCTTTCGCGAGCGCGCCCGCACGGCGGGAATATACCGGAAATACGCAACCGGAAATGACGCATCGACACGCAGAAGGGCAGTTAAAACGGGCTGAGTCCCGCCCCGGCAGACCTCATGTGACAAAACTGAGGCGCATCTTGTATCCTGCCCCCGCAAACGGGTAACGTCGCCCCGAAGCGGCCCTGCGCCGCATGGTTTCAGGCGGGAGCAGACAGACGATGTCATCCTTTTATCAACGGCTTGTAGACTGCAAAGCGCTTATGTGGGCGCTACTTGGAGTCTTTCTCTTAGGTTTTGGTTCACTTGGGCTGACGACCTGTTCAGATGATTCTCACCGAATCGCCGAGGTCGAAAAGCTGCGACTCGCTACGGCGGAGCAGACGGCGGCACTGGAAGCGGAGCGAACACAGTTCGCATCGCTCGAGTCTTCCAGCCAGGAAGCGCAGGGCGCGTTGCAGGGTCAACTCGACGCTGCGGTCGCCGAGAACGAAGAGAAGTCGGGTACCCTTGCAGCGGTCTCGACGGGACTCGCAGCCATCGGCATCGCCGGGGTGACGGCGGATACAGCACCGGCGGAAGCTGTCGGGCTGGTCGCAGAAGGTTATGCGGATGTCTCCGGGTCGCGCGACGATCTGACCGCTCAGCTTACGGGCGCACAGGATGAACTGGCCACCGCCCAAGCCCAGCTTGAAGACATGGCCGACAGCCAGGCGATGATCGCCGACGAGCATGACCGTGTCCTCGGCAGAATGCAGGCCGAACTCGATTCGATGCTCGGGGCAATCGACACCGCAGAACTCGATGCCGACAAGCTGCGCAAGCAACTCAAATCCGCATCCGGCAAGGTGGCCGGACTTGAGAATGCCAATGCCTCGCTGACCGGGGAACGCGACGCGGCAATCGCCGAACTCGACGCCCTGAAAGCGCAGAACGGCGAGTTGATGGCCCAGCTCGAAGAAGCGCAGAGCGCGCCGGTCACGCAGGCACAGGGCCTGCTGGCAACCCCTGCTCCGGAACCCGCCCCCGCTCCGCAGGTGGACATCACGGCTCCGCTGATGGCGCTGAAACGCGATTACGAGAGCCAGATTCAGGGCCTTCAGGCTCAACTCGATGCCTCGAAATCGGTCAGCATCGCCAAGGAAGAGGAAAGCAGCGCGCATCTGGCGGCGCTCTCCTCGCTCAAGGGCGCTCTGTCGGTTTCGGAAAAGAACGTCGAAGCCGGTCTTCAGACAGAACAGGATCTCCTGGCCGATATCGCCGAGCTTGAACGGCGCAAGGCGGAACTCGAAGAAGAAGTCGGAACTCTGAATCAGCGCAACGATGCGCTGTCCGCCGAAGCTGAAGAGCTGGGCGGCACGACGCAGGAGATGAAAGTCTCCCTCGCCGCAGCCCAGAAGGAGCGCGAAGCACTTCAGGTCGAGATCGACCGCCTGAACGGCGCGCTCGAAGTCGCCGAAGCCACCGCCGACGAAAGCACGCAGAAGTTCGGTCTGCTCTCTTCCAGCGCGGAAGAAATGGGCAGCGAAGTCGAAGATCTGCGCGCGCAGGTCGCGGCATCGCAATCGACCATCAGCACGCTGGAATCGCAGCTGAGCGATGCGATTGCCGCCGGCGAAGAAGGTCAGGCGGAACTCCAGGCCGAGCTGGAAGCGGCTCAGGCGGATCATGCGGCCCTCAAAGCCTCGATGGAAGGCGAGGTTTCCGAACAGATGGCAGAGCTCAACGGCCAGATCGAGGACTACGAGCAGCGGCTTGCGGTTGCCTCCTCCGATGCGGACACTCTGCGCGACCGGATCGGAACGATGGACGCGACGATCATCGATCTGAACGAAGAGCGCGATGCGCTTCAGGCCGAACTCGATGCGGCACAGACGCAGCGTGCGTCGCTGCTGTCCGAAACGGAACAGTTGAGCGCCGATGCCGAAAAGGTCGTGGCACTGGAAGCGGCAAACGAACTGCTGCTCGAACAAATCGATGAGCAGAAACTCGCGATAGAAGATGCGGGCCAGCAGATCGACGCTGCCTCCGCCGATGCCGACAAGCTGCGCGGAACCATCACCACGATGGAAGCGACGATTGCCGAGCTGAACGACGAGCGCGATGCGTTGCAGGCCGAACTTGATGCGACCCAGACCGAGCGTGCATCGCTGCTGTCGAAGACCGAAGACCTAAGCGCGACCGCCGGTGAGGTGGACGCCCTTCAGGCCAAGATCGACGCGGCCTCCGACGATGCAAGTCGTCTGCGGAGCACGATCATGGAGATGGACGATCAGCTTCTCGCCGTCACGGAAGAACGCGACGCGCTGCTGGCTGGTGCTGAAACAGCGGAAGCCGACATGGCAGCCCTGACCATCCAGCGCGACACCATCGAGCTGGAGCTGGAAGACGCCCGCAAGGCGCTGATGGCGGCCGAAGCATCCGGAAGCAACGAAATCTCGGCCTACACGGACGAGATCGCAATGCTCAAGGATATGGTCATCGCGAACGAAGCGTCGCTGTCGGCAGCCGATAGCGACCTGTCGGAAGCCAATGGCATGCTGTCCGATATGCAAGCCTCCTTGAAGTCCCGCACGACGGAGCGGGATGAGCTTCAGGCCAAACTGGACGAACTTCAGAGTGGCAACGATGACCTGACCGCGCAGATCGAGTCGCTTGAGGCAGATATCGCGAGTCGCGAGAAGATGATCGGCGACATGACCGCCCGCATGGGTGAGCTGTCCCGTGAACGCGACGAGCTTCAGGCCAGCATGTCTGAATCAGCCGAAGCGCAGCAGGAGCGTCTCGCAGCGCTTCAGGCTGAGCTTGAGGCGGCACAGTCCGAGCTTGCATCGCTCACCGAAGAGAAGGACGCCCGGATTGCCGCTCTCGAAGAAGAGATGACGTTAGCGGAAGCGGCGGCGGCTGAACAGGCCACCGCCATGGAAGCCAGCCTCGCCGAAGCACAGGGCGAAGTCGAAGCGGCCAACGCCAGGATCGAAGCCGCTGAAGCGACGGTTGCAGAGCGCGAGGCCGAACTTGCCAAGCTGCGCGCCGACATGGACGCGGCGAATACCGAACTCGGTGTTCGCAACGAAGCCATGGGCAGGCTGAACGACCGGCTCATCGCCTTGACGACAGAGCTGAACGCCTCGCGCGGGGAACTGGAAGGCCTTCGTGCAGCGGGTGAGGAGCGGGCCACGCTTCTGTCATCGCTCGAAGCGGACAGCGCCAGTCTCGAAAAGGATCTGGCCGACGCGCAACAGCGTTCGAGTGACCTGCGTGACCTGCTCGCAGAGCAACGGGATCGCAATGCTGAACTCGAGCGTGAGGCGAATGCTATGCGCGAGCGTATCGGCACGCTCGAAGAGGCGAGCGCGCGCGTCACGGAACTGGACGGCACCGTGAACAGCCTCGAAGCGGAGATGAGCACCCTGCAACTCTCCAACGAGCAGCTCGAAGAAGAACTGGCCGCCGCAAAGGCACAGTCCGAAGCCATCGGCGAGCAGCTTGCTGCGGCTCCGACGGCAGCGGACATCGCGGACCTTCAGGCCCAGCTCGATGCCTCAGGTCAGGCGCAGAGCGACCTTCAGGCTCAGCTCGATGCCGCACGTCAGGCTCAGGCCGACCTTCAGGCTGAACTCGATGCGGCCCGTGAAGCGCAAGGATCGCTGGAAGCACAGGCAAGCCAGCTTGCCAGTCTCCAGAGCCTGCTTCAGGCTTCGCAGGCGCGCAGCGAACAGCTGACGCGGGAACTCGAAGCGGCCCGTCAGGTGGAGGCAACCAGCAGCGTCGTGAACGACGCGCTGCGGGATGAGCTGATCGCGGCCATCGGACCGAACGATATCATCGTTCAGCCCGACGGATCGTTCTCGCTAAGCTCCAGCGCGACCTTCGCGTCGGGTTCAGCGAACCTGTCCGATGACGGTCGTGCGGTGCTCGACCGGGTTGCCATCGCGATGAACAACTTCCTCGTGACCCGCCCTGATGCCCAGGGCAAGATCGTGGTGGAAGGCCATACCGATGCCGATCCAATTGCGACGGCGACCTACCCGTCCAACTGGACGCTGTCGGCAGCGCGTGCGGCGAATGTCGTGACGTATCTGCAGCAGCTCGGCGTCCCTGCCGACCGCCTCGCAGCCGTCGGCTTCGCGGAAACGCAGCCCATCGATGCAGGTTCGTCGCGTGAAGCCTTCGCCCGGAACCGGCGCATCCAGTTCGACTTCCTGCCCGAATAAGGGGATCGAACTTTTACAGTCAGAGAGGCCCCGCCAGAAATGGCGGGGCTTTTTTTATGGCACCGCGCGCTTGACAAGGTTTCATCGACCTCTTTAGATGTTCATGTTTTGTTTTAAAGTGGACGCTATCGACGAATGGACCTGCCCCTCGCCATCGAGATCAATCGGAAAGCCCTGCTGCAGATTGTGGCGGGGCTGTTCGTGCAGTTAGGACTGGTGCCGGGCAGGGGTCTCGTCGAGACGATCACCCGGCAAATGCATGGCGTGATCGTTCAGGTATTGCGCCCGGCGGAATCCGCCGTCCGGCGGTTGATCGTGATGGAAGCGCAAGGGCTGGCCGTGCCGGTCCATACCCCGAGGGCCGCCCCGACCGGGACGATCCCGCGCTCGAAAGGCGGCGACCGCGTTCCCGCCTTCTCGTTATTCGATCCGCGTATCGACCCGGAGCCCAAACCAAAGCGGAGACCGGGCCGTGGCCCGAATGTCTTCTTTTTCGATGGCATGGATGAGCCGATCATCACCCCCGAAGCCCCGACGCCGAATGACCGTGTATCGGCGCTCGCGCTGTGTCGTCGGTTGCTGTCGATACAGGCGGCGCTGGATGATTTGCCGAAACAGGCAAGGCGGCTGATGCGGACCCTGGCGCGGCCAACCTGCAAATGGAAGCGGGTGATGCGCTATGCGCGACCGCCGGGGCATCGGCAGGGCGGCAAGCGGGAAATCGACGAAATCCTGCGCAGCGTCCAGACCTTTTCGCTCTGGGTCACGGAAGCGCCGGATACCGGGTGATGTATGCCGGACATCCATTTTCGAGCAGCCCCAAATCACCCGCATCAGCCGGTGGTCGGTCACCCGCTATGCGCGGGAGGATGTCACGTGCTTTCCGTCAGCCAATCCAGCATCCCGTCCACCAGCGCGCCGTCGCTCGCATGGTCGAAGGCGGCGAACATGGGGTTGGAGTTGACTTCCAGGAAGATCAGTGCGTCGGAATCGGCGCTCGCCTTGAAATCGGCGGCCGCATAGGTGAGGCCCAGCCGGTTGGTCAGTTTCCGCAGCGGCCCCAGCAGATGCAGCGGCACCGTCACGCGCTTGATCTTCGCCGCGCCGCCCACCGTCCGGTAATCAAGCGCATCGGCGATGATCTCGAAGGCGTAGAACCGCTCTCCAACGCGGAAAATCCGCAGGTCCGGTGCAACCAGTCGCTCCTGAAAGATATAGGGACGCGGCAGATGCGGTTTGAGCACCCGGTCGAGAGCCTCGTCGTCCAGTTCCCGGCACATATCGCCCCCGGCAACCGGCTTATAGGCGACTGGCCCCCGCGACACCGCCGCCCGCGCCTCGTCCTTGGAAGCGTGGATCGAGGTGCGCGGGATCGGCAATCCGGCATCGCGCGCCCAGATCAAAGCGAGCGGCTTGTTCACCGCATCTTTCATTGCGAAGTCGCGGTTGAAGATGCGGATATCAGGGTTCGACCAGACCCAGCCGTCGAACATAACCTTCCAGTTCCGGGCATCCGTCTGGTCGGTCGGACGTTTCGTTTCCAGATAGCGGAACACGTCTTGCCGCATGAACGCGGCCTTCGCCCGGATCTCCGCCGTCCCGACGCGCATGATCCCGGTTTCGAGATCCCATACGAGAGGCAGATCATCGTCGTGAGAATGCAGCAGGGTCGTCAAGGTAATCCCCCGCGCCTTCGCGCGGTCGATCATACGCTGAAGCTGCGTATCGGTTTCCCCTCCGGCGATGAGCAACATCAGATTTTATGCCGCTCGGATCGAGCGATGCCGTCGAATGAGATGCCACCGTGCCGAAACCCGCCGCAAAAGCCCGGTTGCCCCCTATCGCGCTCGCGACCTTCGCCTCCGTCCGATACTGATCGATGCATGACGCGCCCCTTGTTCAACATGAACCGTTACGGGACAAGTTCGCTGAAATCGTTTAGTTTCGCAAGGGAATTGTATCAATACGGATCAATATGTGGGGGTGCTCAGCGCGCGGCGTCGATTTCTTTCTGCAATGTCTGCGCTGACGCTTCGGAGGCTTGTACATGAGGCGGACGCACGTTCGCCCATCGCGAATCGCCAGTCTTCCGAGCCATATATGCCTTGGGCACCGGAATGAACCCGACCTTCACGGTCGCTTCGCGAACGCCAGCGATTGTATTCCGCAACAGCGCGGCATCTTCTTCATTCCCCGCTTCATGGGCGGCCAGCATCTCGACCATCGCCGGGGCATTGAAGTTCGCCGTGGCTGTGATGCAACCCGGCGCACCGAGCGCCATGCTTTCGAGCATCAGCGTTTCGGAACTCGGATAGACGATCAGTCCGTCAATATTCAGCAGCGCCTTGGTATTCTCCCAGTCGCCCGAGCTGTCCTTGATGCCGACGACCTGATCGGGAAAGTCCTGCCGCAGTTTGCGGACCAGCGACACCGACAGGCCCACACCGCTGACCTGCGGGATATGGTAGAGGTAGAGGCGCAGATCGTCCCCGACCAACTCGATGACCTTTGCATACCAGTCGTAGAGGCCCTGATCCGGCATCCCTTTATAGTAGAAGGGGGGCAGAATCATTGCCCCCGCACATCCAAGATCGAGGCAGGCGCGCGTCAGATCGGCGGTCTCGCCATAGCTGCAAAGCCCGGTGCCGGGGATCATCTTTGCGGGATCGATCCCTGCTTCCCTCAGCGCCCAGAGCGCATTGACCCGCTCATCGCGCTTGACAGACAGCGCCTCCCCCGTCGTCCCGAAGGGCGCAAGGCCACCGCAGCCGATCTCCATCAGGTTCAGCGCATGGGCCGTGTAAAGATCGGTCGCGATACTCAGATCATCGTTGAACGGCGTGAAGACAGGCGCAACCACGCCTCGTAAAGGTTCTGCCAGATGTCCCATGGCCCCCCCGAACAATCTGCACCACCGGTACAGGCGTTAACCTTTCCCGAAACCGGCGTACATTTCAAGGACGAACGTGTCGCAGTCGACTCCCGTTAAAAGTAAGCGAGCCAGAGCAGGACTGCGCCCAGCGCCAGCCGATAGATCACGAAGGGGGTCATCGTCGCGGTGGCGATGTAGCCCATGAACAACTTGATCGCGACCAACGCGGCCACGCAGGAAAGCATCGCTGCTATCAGGGCATCGACCCCCAGTCGAGCGTCACCGGATTGCACGATATCCAGCGCGCCGATGGTGCCTCCGGCAAGGATCGCAGGGATGGCCAGAAGCATCGAGAACCGCGCCGCCTCCGTCCGCGACAATCCGAGAAACCGGGCAGCCGTCATCGTGACGCCCGACCGGCTCGTACCGGGGATCAGGGCGATGGCCTGGGCGATGCCCACCATCACGGCCTCGCCCCAGCCCGTGCTCTCCAGTGTTCGCCGCGTCGGCGCAAAGCGATCCGCGATCCACAGCAGGATACCGAAAATGATCGTCGTCCAGCCGATGATCCTGAACGCCCGCTCATCGGCGCGCATCCAGTCCATCATCCCGATCTTGTGGAAGACGAGGCCGAGGATGATCAGGGGGATGGTCGCGATCACGATATTGCGGGCCAGCCGCGCGGCTTTTGTATCGAAGCGCCCGCGCGCCAGATCCAGCGCCCCGGCAAATCCCTCCGCAACATCCCGACGAAAGGCGATCAGCACGGCGACCAGCGTCCCAACATGCACCGCCACATCTATCAACTGTCCCTGATCCACCGCACCCGTCAATTTAGGGGCAAGAATCAGATGCGCACTCGAGCTGATGGGCAGGAATTCCGTAATGCCCTGTACGATGGCGACGAGAATGAGATGGAACGCGGTCATGGATTGGAATCCTGCTTTGATGGCCGCGATCTATAGGCGCAAGGGGGTTTATCGGACAATCTCGTTCCGCTTCAGCGGACCCGTTTCCATTCTTTTCCCGACCATCTGCGTCGATATCGCTTCTCGTTGCCGCAGATCGAGCAGACGAAGACATGGGTGCGATGATGGGCGAAGATCGCGAATTTCGTTCCATGGTAATTCATGAAAGGCATGGCTTCGCGACCATCGCGACCAACGACCGTCCGGCAGCGCGTATTCGAGCAATACACGGCGAAGTCGCGGATGTCGCTGCCCGTTCGGGCGCGAGATGTGGCCATTTTCGGATCTTGGCTGAGCGGACGGTACGGCATGGTTCGGATCGACATGGTACAGACTCCCTCGCTTTCATTGTGTGACAGAAAGGGGACGTTTCCGGTCGCACCGGGGTAACGTTGCCAGCATCGAGTTCGCTCGCGATAAACTATGTCAATATTACTGACATATTAATCGAGGAACCTTGCATCCTTCGCTGTCGCGCGATAGGACACCATCCTTTTCAGGTAAGAATTAGGGTAAGGTTAATGACGGACATGCTCAAATTCGTCGACGTGGACCGCGAGACGCCCGAAAAGCGTGCTGCCGAGAAACGTCGGGACGATTTTCGCGAGATCTACCGCGAATACGCGACCGAAAAGGCCGCCGAGCAATCCGCGCGCTGCTCACAATGCGGCGTGCCCTTCTGCCAGTCGCATTGCCCGCTGCACAACAACATCCCCGATTGGCTGAAAGCCACGGCGGAAGGGCGGTTGGAAGAAGCTTACGAGCTGTCGCAATCCACGAATACCTTCCCCGAAATCTGTGGCCGAATCTGTCCGCAGGATCGCCTCTGCGAAGGCAATTGCGTCATCGAGCAATCGGGCCACGGCACCGTCACCATCGGGGCCATCGAGAAATTCATCACCGATACGGCGTGGGAGGAAGGCTGGGTCAAGCCCGCCAAACCCCGAACCGAACGCACCGAAAGCGTCGGCATCATCGGCGCGGGTCCGGGAGGCATGGCCGCCGCAGATGCGCTGCGCCGCAAGGGCGTTCAGGTCACGATCTACGACCGCTATGACCGCGCGGGTGGCCTGCTCACCTATGGCATCCCCGGCTTCAAGCTGGAGAAGGATGTCGTGATGCGCCGAGTGCAGCAGCAGGAAGAGAGCGGCATCGTCTTCGAGATGAACTGCGATATCGGCAAGGATATCTCCTTTGCCGACTTGCGCGAAAAGCACGACGCCCTGCTGATCGCCACCGGCGTCTACAAGACCCGCGAGATCGGCGGCCCCGGCTCCGGCACCCCCGGAATCGTACAGGCGCTCGACTA
>CALHLW010000227.1 GCA_938034615.1 uncultured Neomegalonema sp.
GGGGACCGCCGCGCTGTCCGAAGGCGATTACCTGCATGATGCCATCGACACGGCGGATCTCATCATCAATGCGGGCCACGACGTGATCGAAAAGCCGCCCTTCTTCATGCATCCGGGCGAAAAAGAAGTGATCCATGTCAACTTCAACACGGCGGAGGTGGATGATGTCTATTTCCCGCAGGTCGAATTGATCGGCGATATCGCCACGACGTTCCAGAAGCTGACCGAAACCGTGGAACGCTCACCCGATTTCGACCTTCGGGAATTTCACGACCTGCGCGCCTCGACCATCGCCCATATCGAGCAAGGGTCGGACGATCCGCGCTTTCCCATGGCCCCGCAGCGCATCGTCGCCGATGTCCGCCGGGTGATGCCGCCCTCGGGGACGCTGGCGCTCGACAATGGCATGTACAAGATCTGGTTCGCCCGCAACTATCGCGCGATGGAGCCGAACACGATCCTGCTCGATAATGCGCTGGCCTCCATGGGCGCGGGTCTGCCCTCGGCGATGATGGTGTCGATGCTCTATCCAGAGCGCCGCGTCATGGCGGTCTGCGGCGATGGCGGGTTCATGATGAACTCGCAGGAGATGGAAACCGCCGTGCGGCTGGGCCTCAACCTCGTCGTACTGATCCTGCGCGACGATTCCTATGGCATGATCCGCTGGAAGCAGGGCAAGGAGGGGTTCCCCGACTGGGGGCTGGAATTCGCCAATCCGGACTTCGTGAAATATGCCGAAAGCTATGGCGCGACGGGGCACCGGATCACGGCGACCGAGGATTTTCAGAAGACGCTGGATGCGGCTTTCGAGGCGGGCGGGGTACATCTGGTCGAGGCACCGATCGATTATTCCGAAAACGAGCGCGTGCTGAACGACGAACTGGCCAACCGCAAGACGGGGCGCTGATTGGCAATTTGGGCCAGGGCGAAGAAGACATGGGGTAGAAAAGACCATGAGACCGTTCGTTTTTCTCACCCTGATCCTCGGGATGTTGACCGGCTGTGCTGGCATTGCGCCGCGTGTGCCCGTGCCGGTGGACATACAGGCAGAAGCGACGATTCCCGGCCATGATAACGGTATCCGGGCGCTGGGGCTGGGCAAGAGCGATGCCATGCAACGGGATTTCGTGGAGGGGTTGCTCGATGGTGGGCAAGAGCAGGCCTGCGATTTCGAGGATGATCGCCCGATCATGTGCGTTCTGGCGCTCAGTGGCGGGGGCGCTTTCGGGGCCTTCGGTGCGGGTGTCCTGAATGGTTGGACCGAGACCGGCACCAGACCCGACTTCAAGATCGTGACCGGGATAAGCACAGGGGCGCTGATTGCTCCCTTCGCTTTCCTCGGCCCGAAATACGATGCCAAGCTGAAGCAGGATTTCACGACCATCGAAAGCGAAAGCGACATCGTTACCCAGTTGCCGATCTTGGCCTTGCCGACCGCCGACGCCCTTACGAACTCGCACCCCCTCATGAACCGGATCAGGAACACAGTCGATGCTGAGATGGTGGCGGCAATTGCAGAGGAACACCGACAGGGTCGCCGCCTCTATATCGGCACGACGAACCTCGATGCGGAGCGGTTCACGGTCTGGAATATCGGTGTCATCGCGCTTTCAGGCGATGTGGACCTGATCCGCAAGGTGATCCTCGCCTCCGCCTCGATTCCCGGCCTTATGGCCCCCGTACTCTTCGAGGTGGAGGTCGAGGGTGCCCGATATGACGAATTGCATGTCGATGGCGGTATCCAGTCGCAGTTCTTCCTGCCCGTCGATGTCATCGATCTCGACGCGGCCATCGCCAGCGCGAAGGTGCGCGGCTTTGGCGCGACGCCGAAGCCGCGACTCTACATCATCCGCAACGCCCGGTTTGCCCCGGAACCCGGCTTCGCGGAGCGACGTCTCGTTCCCATCGTCAAGAGATCGGTCTCGGCGATGGTCCAATCCATGGGGCGTCTGGACCTGGCCCAGATTTTCGCGTTTTCGCAGGTGAGGAAAAGCGACCTCTTCTACATCGAAGTTCCGGACGATTTCAGGTGGATGTCCGACGATGAATTCAATGGGCCAGAGATGCGCAGGCTCTACAGGATCGGCTACGCTTCTGCCCTCGATCCCTCCGCATGGCGAACCACACCGGCGGGGCTGTTCCCCAAGAATGCGCGATATGAGTAATCTTGCAGTCAAGGAATCGCGCATCAGTGAGATGCTGCAGGACCACTC
Source organism: uncultured Neomegalonema sp. (assembly GCA_938034615.1). Taxonomy (GTDB): domain Bacteria; phylum Pseudomonadota; class Alphaproteobacteria; order Rhodobacterales; family Rhodobacteraceae; genus JAHDDY01. Next base: position 2,214 of record CALHLW010000227.1, read on the forward strand.
CAGACATCGCATTGAGATCGTGCTTCCTCGTCACTGCTAAAACGGCGCATCCCTTCGCCGAAGTTCTTTTGCAATTTTGTGTAATCCGAATGCATTGGGGTGATGTAAGTTCCCGAGTCTGACGCAGTTCCAAACCCCAGCATATATTATTCGGCAGGGCCTTGCTTTTCAGCCGGAAGGCGCTCGCCACCGCGCCAATTATCAGGCCGGACGAATGCTTCGCGCCAAATGCCGAGACCCTCGTTCCGTGCCTCCTGTTCTCGTTCGCGGTATCGCGCTGCTGAAAAGCCCTCTGATCTGTTCCGTGCGCCCGAACGAGCTTCAAGAGGCTGCTCAGCATAACATCGCCATAGACAGGAAAGTTGCGAGGACGACGGAGGTCGTAGCTTCCGATGCCGCCGATGTCTCGTCGATTGCGTAGTCGGGCCAATCCGTGAACACCTTTTTCGAGATCGACAACAAATTAATGACATAAATAATCAGACCTATATACATGTGTGACCTAACTCTCGATTTCTCTGAAGATCATCAATGGAGTTAGGCCGTACGCTCCATCGGGCCTTCCAAGAGCCCCCTTGACGAGCGGCCCCATGGTTGACGTCAATCCACTTGAAATGCTTCCGCCGGAAGCCGCAAGATAGAACTCCTCTGCTAATGTAAGCTGGTTGTCAGGCTCAGTGCTACAGCTCGACACGTGGGACACACTGCAATTCGAAGGCTTCGGCTATGGCTCCGCGGCAGATGCTGTCGCGAAGATGGGTGTCTCAGGTTCGGATGTTCGTTTCAATGATCAGGGTGTTGAAATCATCTTCGCCGGTGCTGGTCTTGCCACGCTGCAGGAGGTCGATTACCTCTTTGGGTAATCGGGGGCAGGGCAGGACGCGGCCTTGACAATGGTCGCGCCCTACCTTGCACCTTCGCTATCCCAGCATCTTCGCCGCTACGCTTTTGCTTTATTCGGCATTCTCGAAATACCGCTGAATGGTCTGCGGGCTTCGGCCTGTTGTGAGGGCTGATTTCTGGTGCGATCAATCCTTTTACCAATGGCGGATTGAACAAAGCCACGGCGGGTCGCCCGCAAAGTTGGGGCTGATGTAGAACAAGAGTGTGCGTACCTATGACTATGGTTCGCACAATAGCCGAAAAGACCAACAAATTCAACGATATCATAATGCATTGGTGCCCAGGGGGGGACTCGAACCCCCACGATGTTGCCATCGGCGGATTTTGAATCCGCTGCGTCTACCATTCCGCCACCCGGGCCGCGTTGCGTAAGATAGCGACGAAATCGGCGGGCGCAAGCTTACAAAGCGGTTTCGTTTCATCCTTTCAGCGCGTACACGGACACTCGACGAAAAAAGGCGAGCGACACGATGCTGAGGCGGATGTACGACTGGACGGTCGATAAGGCGGAATCGCCCTATGCCCTGCTGATCCTCGCGCTCGTGGCCTTTGCGGAAAGCTCGTTCTTTCCGATTCCGCAGGAAGCGCTGATGATCCCGATGATCGTCGCCGCTCCGCATCGCGCGTGGCTGGTGGCGGGGGTCGCGCTTCTGGCCTCGGTCGCGGGGGCCACGCTGGGTTATGCCATCGGATACCTGTTCTACGACACCATCGGCATCCAGCTTCTCGAATTCTACGGCAAGGCCGACCGCTACGATGAGTTCAAGACACTCTATACTGACCATGGCGTTCTTGCGGTTGCCATCGGGGCAATCACGCCGTTTCCGTTCAAGGTGACGACCATCGTGAGTGGTCTGCTCCAGATGAACTTCGCGTTATTCGTCATCGTTTGCTTGCTTGCGCGGGGGTTTCGTTTTTTCCTGATCGCCGCCCTGCTGCGCCGCTATGGAACCACGGTGCGAGCGTTCATCGAGCGGCGTCTGGGGTTGGTGACGTTCTTGGCATTCGCCGTGCTGATCGGAGGATTCGTGGTGTTGAAATATGTCTTCTAGGACGCTTTTCCTGATCGCGGCGCTTTCGGGGGCGGCGACCTTCGCCGCTGCACTCTATTTTCAGTATGTCGAACGGCTGGCCCCTTGCGCGCTGTGCATATGGCAGCGATACGGCCTCGGGATTGGCATCATCGGTGCCTTGCTGGCCGCGATGACCGCCAGTCGCGCTGGCAAGGTGACTTTTGGCGCGCTCGGTGCGCTCGGTTTTCTTTTCGAGGCGGGGGCGGCTGTCTTCCATTCCGGCGTCGAGCGTAAGTTGTGGGAAGGGCTGGCGACCTGCTCTGGCAGCAGCCTCGGCGATAACTTTGACCCGGATGCGCTCGCGGCGGCAGCGGCAGGCGGCAAACCCGTTCCCCGCTGCGATGAGATCGCATGGGAGTTTCTCGGCCTGAGCATGGCCAACTGGAATGTCTTTCTGGCCCTCGGGTTCATGACCCTCTGCGCCATCGGCGTCGCGCGTATTCGCCGCGACTATTAAGGAAGATAAAGATGCAGACCGGACGCCATTTCCTCGCCATCCCCGGCCCCACGGTCATCCCCGACCGTGTCCTGCGGGCGATGAACGTGCCGATGGTCAATATCTATGAAGGCCCGCTGATCGAGACGACCCACAGCCTCTTTCCCGACCTGAAAACACTGGCCGGAACGGCGGGTGAGGCCGTCATGTACATCGCCAACGGCCACGGTGCATGGGAAGGCGCGCTTGCCAACACCATCCATCCCGGCGACGAGGTTTTGGTGCTCGAATCGGGCCGCTTTGCAGTCGGTTGGGGCGCACAGGCCGCGCAGATGGGTGCGACCGTTCATACCATACAGGCACCGCCCCGGCGCGGGGTCGATCCGGCGGCGGTGGAGACACGGCTGCGCGAGGATAAAAACCACGCCATCCGCGCGGTTCTCGTCGTACAGGTCGATACGGCCTCGGGCGTCTGGAACGATATCGAAGCCATCCGCCGCGCGATGGATGCCGCCGGGCATCCGGCCCTGCTGATGGTCGACTGCATCGCCTGCTTCGGCTGCATTCCGTTCGAAATGGACGCATGGGGCGTCGATGTCATGGTCGCCGCTTGCCAGAAGGGCTTGATGACGCCCCCCGGCCTGGGCTTCGTCTTTGCGAATGACAAGGCCATGGCGAACCGACACGCGCGGGGCTGCACCAGCGCCTATTGGGACTGGCTGCCCCGCACCCAGCCGGATATGTACTATAAAATCTTCTGCGGCACCGCACCGGTGCAGCACATCTTCGGCCTGCGCGAAGCCCTCGACATGATGGCGGAAGAGGGCAAGGATGCCATCTTCGCCCGACATGCCCGCCTCGCCGGAGCCGTCCGCGCAGCAGTCGCACACTGGGGGCAGGGCGGCCCCATCGAGTGCAATATCGTGGATGAGGCCGCCCGCTCGAACGCCGTCACTACGATCCTGACCGGCGATATCGACGCCCAGGCCATGCGCCGCGTCTGCGAAGACGATCTCAACGTGACGCTGGGCCTCGGCATCGGCATGGACGCCAACAGCACCTTCCGCATCGGCCATATGGGCCATGTCAACGAAGTAATGATCCTCGGGGTGTTGGGGGCTGTGGAACTGGCCCTATCAAAGATGGGCGTGCCTTTCGCGAAGGGCGGCGTAGAAGCGGCAGTGGCTTCACTCAACGGATAGTGCTACACATTCCTGCCCCGCACCTGATGCGAGGCCTGTTTCAGCGGAGAGAGGCCCCTCATCAGGTGCGGGGCAGGAGCAGGCTCAACCCTCCACCCGCACCAGCGCATGACGCTTCTTCCCCGCGCTCAACTTGCGCGGCCCTCCCGCGAAATCATCCGCAGACATCATCGCCCCCGCATCTGTCACGGCTTCGTCGTCCAGCTTCGCGCCTCCATCGACAACTAATCGCTTGGCTTCCTTGCCCGATTTCACGAGATCGGCCCGCACGAACAACTGCCCCACGGAAATTCCATCCCCGATATCCGCCGCGGTCAGCGTAACCGTCGGCAAATCGTCCGACAGCGTCCCCTGCACGAAGGTCGCCTCTGCCGCCGCCGCCGCCTGCGCCGCTGCATCCGCGCCATGGCACAGCGTCGTCACCTCCGTCGCCAGCACCTTCTTCGCCTCGTTTATCTCCGCCCCGTCCAGCGCCTCCAGCCGCGCGACTTCGTCTAGCGGCAATTCCGTGAACAACCGCAGGAACCGTCCCACATCCGCATCCATCGTATTGCGCCAGAACTGCCAAAATTCGTAAGGCGAGCGCATATCCGCGTTCAGCCACACCGCCCCACCCGCCGACTTGCCCATCTTGGCCCCGTCGGCGGTGGCGATCAGCGGTGTGGTGATGCCGAACAACTCGGCCCCCTCGACCCGGCGGCCCAGCTCCATCCCGTTGATGATATTGCCCCATTGGTCCGATCCGCCAAGCTGCAAGCGACATCGAACCCGGCGGAACAACTCCACGAAATCATAGGCCTGCAACAGCATGTAGTTGAATTCGAGGAATGTCAGCGGTTGCTCGCGTTCCAGCCGCAGCCGCACCGAGTCGAATGACAGCATCCGGTTGATCGTGAAATGCGGCCCGTATTCGCGTAGGAAATCGATGTAGTTCAGCCGATCCAGCCACTCGGCATTATCCACCATCACCGCATCGGTCGGCCCATCACCGAAATCCATGTATTTCTCGAAGACCGAAAAGATGCCCCGCTTATTCGCCTCGATCCCCGCAACGTCGAGCATCTTGCGTGACTCGTCCTTGCCCGACGGATCACCCACCTTGGTCGTTCCCCCGCCCATGAGGACGATAGGCTTCTGCCCCGTCTTCTGAAGCCAGCGCAGCATCATGATCTGGAGCAGCGATCCGACATGCAGGCTGGATGCCGTGCAGTCGAACCCGATATACGCCGGAACCCCGCCCCCCTGCATCACGGCATCCAGCCGTTCGAGGTCGGTACAATCCTTCATGTACCCGCGGTCTTGCATTACGCGCAGGAAGTCGGATTTCGGCTGGTAAGTCATGGCGTCGGTCCCTAGTTTCGCCGCGCGTTCTAACGCCAAACCGTCCATGGAGGAAAGCCCGATGACAGCCGCCGATCCGCTCGACGACACCGTCTGGGCCATGGGCCTGATGTGCGGCACGTCGATGGACGGGGTCGATGCGGCGATGCTACTGACCGACGGGGTCGAGATCGCGGCGTTCGGGCCATCGTTGGAACTGACCCCCGCCTATAATGCGGCGCAGCGCGCATTGTTGGAGCGGGTCATGGCGACCGAGGCGACTGGCGGCGCAATGGCGGACGATATTGACCGGGCAGCGCGGGCAGTGACGGATATCCATTTCGCTGCCATCACGGCCCTGCGCGCTCGGCTGGACATGGATGCAGCCCTTATCGGCTTCCACGGCCAGACCGTCTTCCACGACCCCGAAGCCGGACGCACCGTCCAGATCGGCGAGGCACAGCGTCTGGCCGACCTCATCGATCTGCCCGTCATCGCGGATTTCCGCTCTGCGGATATGATGGCGGGAGGCGAGGGCGCGCCGTTGGCTCCGTTTTTCCATTTCGCACTGGCGCGCCATATTGAGGCCCAAGAGCCTGTCGCGTTCCTCAATATCGGTGGCGTGGCCAATGTCACATGGGTCAATCCGCGCAAATCCGCGCCCGAAGAAGATGGCGCTCTCGTGGCCTTTGATACGGGTCCGGGCAATGCGTTGATAAACGACTGGATGGCGCATCATACCGGCGAGCCGCTTGACCGCGACGGTGCGGCGGCTGCACAGGGACAGGTCGCGGACGACTGCTTGCGCCAGAACGCCACCGACGCTTATGTCGCGCGCCTGCCTCCCAAATCCCTTGACCGCAACACCTTCGCTCTCGCGGGGGAGCGCATGGCGGGGCTCTCGCCGGAAGATGGTGCAGCGACTCTCACCGCCCTGACGGCCCGCACCATCGCCGCAAGCATCGCGCATATGCCGCTCCCCCCGTCTCGCTGGCTCGTCTGCGGGGGAGGGCGGCACAATCCTGTCATGATGCGGATGTTGGCCGATGCACTGGATGCGCCCGTCGAGCCGGTCGAGGCCACGGGACTGGACGGCGATATGCTCGAAGCACAAGCATTCGCCTATCTCGCCGTGCGATCCCGACGCGGATTACCGCTCAGCGCTCCGGGGACGACCGGATGCAATACCCCTGTGAAGGGTGGCGTTCTCAGCGACCCGCGCCACCCGCGTCGAGAGCATCCATACGGGTTTTGACGAATTCACTGACCTGACCGATCATGTCGTCCATGCCTTTATCGTAGAAGTGGTTGGCTTTTTCGACCATCTGATGTGTGATCGTAATGCCCTTCTGCGCCTGAAGTTTCTGCACCAGCTTCAGCACGTCGTCCTGCGGTGCCACACGGTCGGCATCGCCGTTGATGATGAGGCCGGACGAAGGACAGGGTGCTAGGAAACTGAAATCATACATATTTGCGGGCGGCGACACCGACACGAACCCGCTGATCTCAGGGCGACGCATCAGCAACTGCATCGAAATCCACGCCCCGAAAGAGAACCCTGCCACCCAGCATTGGCGGGCATTCGGGTTCATCTCCTGAAGGTAGTCGAGTGCGGACGCGGCGTCAGAGAGTTCGCCAATTCCGGCATCGAATTCGCCCTGACTGCGCCCTACGCCGCGAAAGTTGAAGCGTAGGACCGAGAACCCCAATTCGTGCAGCGTATAGTAGAGGTTGTAAATCACCTTGTTGTTCATCGTGCCGCCGAACTGCGGATGCGGATGAAGCACGAGTGCGATCGGAGCGCCCTCGCTTGGGTTCGGGTGATAGCGACCTTCGAGGCGTCCCTCGGGACCAGCAAAATGAACTTCAGGCATAGGCCACCGGGTTATTTCACGAACGATGCGCTGCCGCACCGACAAATCTTGACCTCTCTTGTCGGAAATATTAGAACGATTCTAAATTCACGACAGGTCGGTCGGATTGAGGCGATATCGTTGTTCCGACTGAAAGGTCAAGTCCAAGCTCCGGTTTTTCCGGGCATTCCGGGTGTAGTTTCGAATGAAATTGAGCACCAAAGGCCGCTACGCGGTCACTGCGATGGCTGATATCGCTCTCCATGCGGAGGGGCGACCCGTTGCCTTGGGCGAGATTGCAGAGCGTCAGAAGATATCGCTCGCCTATCTTGAACAGCTCTTTGGCAAGTTGCGCCGGGCCGGTCTGGTTGACTCGATGCGCGGTCCGGGGGGCGGCTATTCCCTCGCACGGTCCGCAGAAGAAATTGCGGTATCGCAGATCATGGCGGCGGTCGAGGAAAAGCTCCAAGCCACCCAATGCACCGGCGAAGTTGGCGAAGGGTGCTCCGTTGCCGGAACGCGATGCCTGACCCACAATCTCTGGGAACGCCTGTCGGCGCATGTCCACCTCTTCCTGCAACAGACGACGCTGGAGGATGTGATCGCGACCGAGATCGTTCCCTGTCCGGCGGTGCCGGATTTTATCGGCATGACGGAAATCATCGGAGAAGACGCCCGTGACTGAACCGGCTTACCTCGACTGGAACGGAGCCGCGCCCCTCTGCACTGAGGCGCGCGAGGCGATGATGCAGGCGATGAATGTCGTCGGCAACCCGTCTTCTCTCCATTCGGGGGGGCGTCAAGCTAAGGCAATGATCGACGCCGCCCGTGAAGACGTAGCCGCCCTGGTCGATTGCGAGCCGGGCGAAGTCGTGTTTACCTCGGGTGCGACCGAAGCCTGCAACTGGGTGCTGCGCGACCCTCGCTGGACGTCGATCTTCGCCCCTGCGATCGAGCACGACGCGGTCCTGATGGCTGCCGAACGTTCCGCTGCGAACAAGCTGGCCCTCTCCGTGACCGGTGGTGGGATCGTAGATATCGGCCTGATGCGCCAATTTTTGAGCGCGAAAGCCGATAACGCGCCGCTCATCTGCGTACAGGCGGCGAACAGCGAAACCGGCGTGGTGCAGGACCTGAGCGCCATCGTGAGTGCTGCGACTGTCTTCGACGGTCGCATCTTCACCGATGCCTGTCAGGCGGTCGGTCGCACCGATGATGCCGGAAATACCTTCAGCTTCGCCGAATCCGGCGTCCATTACGCGGCGATCACCGCCGAGAAGTTCGGCGGTCCGGCGGGTGTCGGCGCGCTGATCGTCAAGGCGGGTTACGAGTTAAAACCCTTCATCGTCGGGGGCGGTCAGGAAATGCGCCATCGCTCCGGTACCGAGAACCTGATCGGCATTGCAGGGATGGGTGCAGCGGCAAAGGCAGCGCGCGAGAACCCGTCGGCTCAGCAGGTTCTGGAAATGAGCGCCTATATCCGTTCCATGATCGCCACGGTGGCGGATGAGGTGGAAGAAATCGGTCGAGCCGTGCCCAGGCTGGTGAATACGACCAGTTTCGCGGTTCCGGGCTGGAAAGCCTCGACCCAGATGATGCAGCTCGATTTGCAGGGGGTCGCGGTCAGTGCAGGCTCGGCCTGCTCCTCGGGCAAGGTATCCGAAAGCAAGGTGCTGCGCGCGATGGGCTACGACCGCGCCTTCGCGTCCTGCGCGATCCGGGCCAGTATCGGCCCGACGACTACCGAAACCGAAATCGCACGCTTTATCGATGTCTGGGGGGCGCTCTATCGTGACCGGGCCGCGAAGGCTCGGGGCGATCTGATCGACATAGACACGAACAAGCTCAAGGGGACGAGCAATGGATGATTCAACGGACCTGATCGTTCGCGAGGGCGTGGAAGTCGAAACCGTTCAGAAGGTTCACGAGCTGAGCGGCAAGTACAAGCACGGTTGGGAAACCGAAATCGAGATGGACTACGCCCCCAAGGGGCTGAACGAGGACATCGTGCGACTGATCTCGGCCAAGAAGGACGAGCCGGACTGGATGCTGGAATGGCGTCTGGAAGCGTATCGCCGCTGGCTCACCATGGATGAGCCGGAATGGGCGATGGTCGACTATCCGCAGATCGATTTTCAGGACCAGTATTACTACGCCCAGCCGAAATCCTTCGAGGAGAAGCCGAAATCGCTGGATGAGGTCGATCCCAAGCTGCTGGAAACCTACACGAAACTGGGTATTCCCTTGCGCGAGCAGGAGATTCTCGCCGGGGTCGAAGGCGCAGGGCAGGCGGCAGGCGAAGGCCGCAAGGTCGCCGTCGATGCGGTGTTCGACTCCGTCTCCGTCGGCACGACGTTCCAGAAGGAATTGGCCGACAAGGGCGTGATCTTCTGCTCGATCTCCGAAGCCATTCAGGAGCATCCCGAACTGGTGAAGAAGTACCTCGGTTCGGTGATCTCCAGCCGCGACAACTACTACGCCACGCTCAACGCCGCCGTCTTCTCCGATGGCTCGTTCGTCTATATTCCCAAAGGCACTCGCTGCCCTATGGAGTTGAGCACCTATTTCCGCATCAATGCGGAAAATACGGGCCAGTTCGAGCGCACGCTCATCATCGCGGAAGAAGGCTCCTATGTCTCCTATCTGGAGGGCTGCACGGCGCCGCAGCGCGACACGAACCAGCTTCACGCCGCTTGCGTCGAACTCATCACCATGGACGAGGCGGAGATCAAATATTCCACCGTCCAGAACTGGTATCCGGGCGACGAGAACGGCAAGGGCGGTATCTACAACTTCGTGACCAAGCGCGCCGATTGCCGGGGCAAGAACTCCAAGGTGTCATGGACGCAGGTGGAAACCGGCTCCGCGATCACCTGGAAGTACCCGTCCTGCATCCTGCGCGGTGACGGCTCCCAAGGCGAATTCTACTCCATCGCCATCGCCAACAATGCCCAGCAGGCCGATACCGGCACCAAGATGATCCATCTTGGCAAGAACACGCGCTCACGTATCGTCTCGAAAGGCATCTCCGCAGGCCGCGCCCAGAACACCTATCGCGGACAGGTCTCGATGCACCCCAAAGCTGCGAACAGCCGCAACTTTACCCAATGCGACAGCCTGCTGATCGGTTCCGAATGCGGCGCGCATACGGTCCCCTACATCGAGTGCCGCAACAACACGAGCCGCGTCGAACACGAGGCCACCACATCCAAAGTGGATGATGACCAACTCTTTTACTGCCGCCAGCGCGGCATGGACGAAGAAGAGGCCGTGGCGCTGGTGGTCAATGGCTTCTGCAAGGAAGTGCTTCAGGCCCTGCCGATGGAGTTTGCCGTTGAAGCGCAGAAGCTCGTGGCGATTTCGTTGGAAGGGAGTGTGGGGTGATGATGAAGCGATGGTCGAGACGGCGCGAACGGATTGGCGTGGCCTTCGGCCTGATCGCGATGGCAGGTGTCATCGCGTATCCGCCTCTGGATGAGAAAGCACTGGGTACAGACCCGGCTTTCCTGATGGAGATACCTTTGCCTGGCGTTGATTATGCTCACTTGCGCGGATGCATTTTCCAGCCATCGTCGATAATCGAACGCATTGTGGATCACATGCGTGATTGTCCCGATCCGCGTATCATCAACGTTTTTCGCT
>CALHLW010000228.1 GCA_938034615.1 uncultured Neomegalonema sp.
CTGAACATCGGCTTCTTTGTCGGCCTTTACGATCCAGATACCGCCATGGGGGGTGCCGTCGGTCTGGGCCAAGGGTCCGGCGGACTCGATCGTCTCCGCGTTGGCGGCAAGGAAGTCGAGATGGGCCGGAAGGGTTTTCGCGCGAATGTCCGGGCCAAGGGATGGCTCGTCTTCGAAGAGGATGACGTAATGCATGACGGGGTTCCTTTCGTTGTAGTGGACACCCTGATTTGCACCCGATTCGGAGCTTCACAATAGCGAAAGCTGCTTAATGCACCTCTTGGTTGTGCATCCGATCAACCGTCGTCGATGAGGCTATTTCGCCTGCGTGCTGACCGCGAAGACGGCTTTCATGGGGAAATGGTCGGAGCCGACGTTTTCGAGGCGAGCCATGGAGATCAGGTCGAGACCGGTCGTCAGGTGGAGTTGATCGATGGGAAAGCGCATCCACCATGAGTTGGCGTCGAAGCTGGGCAGGATACCGCGTCCGATGCGCGGGTCACGGTAGCCGCCCTCCGAGATGAATCTTTTCGAGTTGCGGGACCACGCGACGTCGTTGAAATCGCCGATGGCCAGCACCGGGCCGCGTTTGCGGTCGCCGAGTAGAGCAGCCTTGCGGAGTTGCTCGTCGCGGGCATCGGTATCCTCGCCGGGAACGGGCGGGCGCGGGTGCAGGCCGACGAAGAAGAATGTGCCGCCCTGTGGACCCTGTAACTCGGCGAAGACGGTGGGTGTCTGCTCTTCGCTGAGATAGACGAAACGGGCATCGGTCGCGTCGAGGCGGGTGGCGAAGATCGAACCGTAATGGTTGTCCAGCGGCTTTTCGATGACCGTATCGTAGCGGTCGAGCTGGGGGCGAAGCGCCTGTGCCCAAACCGTATCGGTCTCCATCATGAAAAGGATATCGGGGTCTTCGCGGTCGATCAGGGCGCGCATGGCGTCGTGGTCGTCATTGCCCATGAGGACGTTGACGGCGATGGCCGTGATCCGGCCTTCGGGAGCCACATCCTGCGTGAAGGCGATATCGACGGTGGCGAGCGGTGTGTAGGGGAAGATGCGCACGCCCTGATAGATTGCACAGCCGAGGGTGAGCAGGATCAGCAGGGCGAACGCCGGACGGTAGATCGCCGCGCCGAGCATCGCCGTGATGAGGCCCGTGATGCCGATATGGACGCGCGGGAAATCCCAGGCGCGTATCCACCACGCAGTGCTGTGCGTAAGCGGCAGCAGCGTCGTGGCGAGGACGGCGACCGCAAGCAGGAGGAAAACGATCGTTGCCAAGCGTTTCATCATGCCACTGCCGTCTCAGGGGAAGAGGCTGACGGCGTAGAACCCTGCCGCCGCCGCCACGGCGCTGACGGCCATGCCCCAGAGGATATCGACGATGAGCATGTCCCATTGCCAGTCTTTCATGATCGACATGGAGGTCGCCTCGTAGGTGCCGTAGCCGAGCAGGCCGAGGAAGGCGCCGTTGATGAGGGCGGGGGTGACTTCGCCCGCGTTCATGGCCGGGATGACGGCGAACCAGACGATGCCGAGGGCATAGATCAGGTAGAAACCGCCCGCAACGCCGAGCATCGGGTCTTCGCGCATCAGGTGGCCGATGCGCTTGCGGAAGAAGGGGCCGATGAAGGTTTTGAGCCAGATGGCGTCGAGGCCGAGGAAGACCACGGCGGTGACGATACAGGCAATGAGGATATCCATGGGACGTCTCCGGTTGCTGACACCGGGACGTAGGGCGTTCGGCGACGGGGTCTATATGATGGTTTACCCGAAGGGTTTTACGCGAACGCGCTATCACCGATAGACTGTTGGCAATTCAGCCATCCCTGAAGGCGGTGGGCTTTTCGCGCCAGTATCCATCAACGGTGGTGAAACCAAGCGCGTACTCATGAAGCCATGATCGGCTGAAGTGCCACCGTCACAGGCGTCAGAACCAAGATTAAAAGTCGCAACCGCAGGGAACAGTCCCAATCCGGTGGGGCAAGTGTTTTCAGGCGAACGCGCTGGCGGCTTCGCGGAGGGCGGTGGCTTCTTCGCCCTGTTTAAGGGTCGTGAGGAGGCGGCCCCGGACGCGCAGGCCGCGGGCGTCCTCGGTGATGCTGTCCCAGAGGCCGATGGGCTGGGCGGGATCATGCTGCCAAAGGAATTTCACCGAGGAGGTGCGGGTGCGCAGGGTTTGCGCGAAGGCACCGGGGGCAACGATATCGCCACCGCGATCCGGTTCGCCGAACAAGGCGGCGTAGCCTTCGACACGGCCATTGGTGTCGGGAGGCGTGGTGAGGGTGAGGGGAGCGAACTTGGTCTCTAGGGTCGGGGTCATGTAGGGTCGGTCTTTCTGTAAGGAGAATAGCTGGATGAAGACGGTCGATTTTCTGGCACTGGCCATCGGGACGGTTGCTCTGGTGCGGTTGCTGGGCAGCGAGCCGGAGGCGGACCCGTTCGAGCGGCGGGCGGACGCGCGCATGGCGAAACAGGAGGCCGTTGACGGAGTGCGGTTCCTGAGCAGGCCCTATGACGACGCGAAGGAGCGGCGCAGTGGACCGGGGATGAAGGGATCGCTGGTGCGTTGATCCGGTGACGATGCGTGTATGCCGGTTGCCGGAAATGGAGAGGTCGATGGGATTGAAGGAAGAGTTGGTCGCGCGGTCGGGTGGCGGCTGTGAGCTGTGCGGAACGGTGGAGGGGCGGGTGTCGCCCTGGACGCTGCCTCCGACGGCGAAAGACGATGCGACGGCGGAGACCGCCGTGCTGCTCTGCGGGGCCTGCCGGTTCGGGGCGGCGGGGGATGCGCCGCTGGAGGGGCCGGGATGGCGCTTGCTCGGGGATGCGGTGTGGAGCGAGGCTGCGCCGGTGAAGGCGCTGGCATGGCGGATGCTGCACCGGGTCGAGGGGGCGTGGGGTCAGGATTTGCTCGACGTGGCCTATCTGGACGAGGAGACGATGGCACTCGCCACTGCCGGGATGGCGGGGGAGGATGACGGACCGGGGCATGTGGATGCCCATGGGGCGCGGCTGGCATCCGGGGACACCGTGACGCTGACCAAAGACCTGAACGTCAAGGGGACGGGCTTCACCGCCAAGCGCGGGACGGCGGTGCGGGGGATTTCGCTGGTGCCAGACAATCCGGGGCAGATCGAAGGCAAGGTGAACGGTCAGACCATCGTGATCCTGACGCAGTTCGTGAAGAAGTCGGGATGAGGGGCGTCGATCTGCTGGCGCTGGCCATCGGGGTGATCGCGCTGTCGCGTTTGCTTGGGGCGGAGCCGGAAGGCGATCCGTTCGAGCGGCGGGCTGCGGCGATCTCTACCGATGTGCAGCATCGGGGCCAGCACACTCTGAATCGACACGATCACGACACGCCGGAGCGCCGCAGCGGACCGGGCCTGAAAGGGTCGCTCGCCTGGTAGGGTAAAGGAGTAACCATGCGGAAGGCTGAAGAAGGGAATTCGAGTGTCCGATACGACGACCTGCGCTATGGGCGACACCGCATTCCGATGGACCGAACACTCGCAGAGAATTTCAGCGCAATGAAAGTCGTGCGCAATACGAAAAACTGAATCCGTGTCGATTCACGACCTGAGGGTGTTCTGCGCCCTGCCCTCTTTCGTCAGGGTATAGATTCCACGCTCGACACGGGCAAACCAGCCATAGTGATCATCCGCCATTATGGGGCGGGCGTTGTGGACGCCGGTGGCTTTTGCAACATCGCTGGCCTTGGTGGGGCCATGGGCGGCGAGGTGGGTGGCGACCTTCACGGCGTCCTGACGATAGGCGGTGACGAGGTGGCGGCGGGTGGAGCCGCCGGTGTTGGGATCGCCGTCAAGCCGGGCGAATTCGCGCAGGAGGCGGGTCTTCCGCTTCGTATTCTGGCGGGGACGATAGGGGGCGGGGTCGCAGAGAATTTCGGTGTGGCCATCCTCCAACCGCACGGTGATGAGGCCGAGGCCGAGGCGGCGGCAGAGGGCCTTGTTGTTCTTGAGCGCGGTCCATGCGGCGCGGCCCGATTTGCGCGGGATCGCGACGTAGACGGAATCGGTGATGGTCTGGCGGGCGATGGCTTGATGGACCAGAGAGAGAGAGAAGGCGGTCTTCAGCTCGACGATGACGGGTGGCTCATCGCCCCGGACGGCCACGACATCGGCAGGGCCGATCTCGCCCTTGACGGTGTAGCCCTGCCCTTCGAGGAGGGTTTTTACGGGGGCGTAGAGATCGGTTTCGCGCATGGGTGAATGGTCGACGGCGAAGTAGATCGCGTCAAGGGTGAGATGGATCGATCACGCCCCGCACGCAAGCATGGTCTCTGCAGGCAGCGTGTTTTGCCCGCAGAGACCCCGGTTTGATGCGGCGGATCAGGTCAGCGTCAGCTTGGCAACGCCCAAGGGCACTGCGAACTTCTCACACCACAGCCAGATTTCGTTGTAATCGCCCACATCGAGATGGGCGGGAACTGCGTAGACCGAAGCACCGTTGTTCGACTGAAGCGGTGCGAGGATCGCTTCCTGACGGAAACCGTTGGACCCGAAGGCGATCTTGGGATCGGGGGCACCGTCGAAAGCGAAGTCGTTGGCGAGGCTGATATACCATTGGCCATTCGACAGGAAAACGCTGGCATGTCCGCTCGTCGCGTGATCGCTGAGACCGACGAAGGTGCCTACGGCCGTTTCTTTACCCTGAATGGAATGAATTGCCGGGGCGGCAGGGGCGGCGGCGGACAGCGGCGGACAGCGGCGCAATAGTGCCTGTGTTGGTCGAACTGCAAGCCGAAAGCGCGAGCATAACGGCGGCAAGTGTAGCGGTCATTTTCATGGCATAATCCCTATATGATGCCATGACGTTATGAACGGGGCTTTCGCGGGCCGCAAAACACGGACTCGTGAGCAACACTGATGTTTCTTAAACGCATTCGTTATTTGCCCTGACTTGACGGCAGCGCCCTGCATTCGACGCCGGGCGTGGTCCCCTCCCCCGCCCGGATGTGCGGAGGGGGAGGAGAAGGCAAGACTCACGTGTAGAGCTTGGGGGCGCCGAGTTTGTCGTGGATGGCGTTGGCGATCTCGGGGGTGATGTTCATGCCCTTTGCGAGAGCGTCGAGATAGCGGGCCTCGGCGGCGTTGTCCAAGTTGATGCCCATGAGGGACATCAGGTAGACCTGCTGCTCCGAGCCAGCCGGGACGTCGCGGACGAGGGCGTCCACGTCGAGGGGCGCGGCGAGTTCCTGCTGGACGAAGGCCGCTTCGTCTGCCGAGACGTCACCGAGCTCGCCGAGGATCTTCTGCTTCTCTTCCGCGTCGATCTGGCCGTCGGCTTTTGCCGCGCCGATCATGGCACGGAGGAACAGCTTGGCCATGTCTTCCTGTGCGGGGGACGGGGCCTGCTCCGGCTCGCCAAAATTCTCGAAGGCGGAGTTGAGGACGCCGCCGAGCGAGCCGTTGGCAGGAGCCTGCGGCTGGCCCTGAGGGGGTGCGCCGCCACCACCAAGGCTTTCGAGGAGGCCGCCGAGGCCACCGGCACCCGCGCCGCCCTGCTGGCCCTGACCGGAGAGCATTCCACCGAGCATTCCGCCGAGGCCACCGCCGCCAGCCTGCTGGTTCGGCTGCTGACCACCGCCGAGCATTCCGCCCAACATGCCGCCAAGACCGCCGCCGCCCTGCGCGCCGCCGCCACCGAGCATTCCGCCGAGGCCGCCACCGGCTCCGCCTTGGCCGCCGAGCATCCCGCCCAGCATTCCGCCGAGGCCACCACCGGCTCCACCGCCGCCGCCCATCATCTTGCCGACGCCGCGCGCGACCATTGCGCCCGCTGCAACTTTAGCCAGTGTGGATACCATGCTCATGTCGTCTCTCCATATTCATTCGTGCGCCACCGGGATAAACCGGGGCGCCTGCTGCGACAACATGGTAATTGAAGCGTGAAGATGCAACGGGATTGCGGGGTTTTTGGCATGGGGACCGCGCTTCACAACCTGTGCAGGAAAAGCGGGCGGGGCAAGAACGCCCCGGTTAGTCCTTATGGAGTACGATTTTCAGGGCTGCGTGGCTGTCGGCCCGGCAAAAAATTGGGCGGCCCGGAGGACCGCCCGAAGGGAGAGACATGAAAACACGGGAAAGAAGAAGTGCAACGCGCGTGCCAGACGGCGCGTGTCAGCTCACCGCCATCGAAGCGGGTGGCATCGCGGCGCGGGCACCGCAGTCGTGCAGGGCTTCCTTGCCGCGCACGGTGAGGTCGGAGATGAAGGCGAATTGTTCGCGCATCTCGAAGGGGTAGGCCTTGACCTTGTAATGGGTGCCGAAGGGGGTCTCGGACAGGACGACGAGGACGGGCCGGTCGTAGTCCAGATAGGCGGAGGTGAGCGCGACGTCGCGCAGGGCCTCCCGGACCATGCGGGCATCGTGGTCGGGATGGACGTAGAAATCGGCGACGCACATGAGAGTGCGGTCGCCATCGTTGGAATTGGAGATATTCTCTTTCCACAGGCGATCATGGGGGACCGTGATGACGTTGTCAGCGGGGGTCACGATGGTGATGGCGCGCAGGCCGACATTGGCGACCTCGCCGTAATCGCCGCCGATGCTGACCCAGTCGCCCGGACGGTAGGGGCGCTCGAAGACGGCGACGATCCCGGCGATGATCGAGCTGACGTAATCCTTGAAGGCAAAGCCGATGGCGACGGAGGCCGCGCCCGCGATCACCAGGAAATTCTGGAAGGTGATGTTGAAGATGATCGGGATGATCCAGAGGACCGCGCCGGTCAGCATCAACAGGCGGATGATCGGGACGGCCCCCAGCAACCACAGCCGCACGCGGGAGGGGGCGCGCTCGGCCAGCGGAGGGATCAGCAGGCGGGCGGCGAGGATCGTCAGCCAGGCGAAGAGGATGACGACGGCAATCTCGACGATGCTGATATCGGCGAGGTCGTTGAGGAGGTTGTCGGCTTTCGCCTCCCCCCCGGTGATGGCGGTGTCGTCATGGGCCATGGTCGGGTTCCGGTTCGTCGCGAGGACGATCTATAGCAAATGGCGCTGATTTCGAGGAACATGCCGCGTGGAGCGTCATGAACATGCAGGAGAGACGGAATGGATTTCAGCGGCAAGACGGTGCTGGTGACGGGGGCGAGCCGGGGGATCGGTGCGGCGGGGGCGCGGGCCTTTGCCGAGGCCGGGGCGAATGTGGTGCTGGCGGCGCGGTC
>CALHLW010000229.1 GCA_938034615.1 uncultured Neomegalonema sp.
TTCGGTGAAGGTGCGGTCGATGACGGTCAGACCGAGGGCGGCGAGGCGCTGTTCGAGGGCGGAGGTGTCGGCAAAGCTGGCGCGCACTGTACGGGTGACGATGCGGTGCCAGGGGACGAGTGTCGCCGCATCAATGGCCAGGACCGCCGCGCCGGAATAGGCACGGGCCAACCCACCCGTGCCCAGCTTCGTGCCACCGAAATACCGCGTCACGATCATCCCCGCATCCACGATCTGCGCGCCCATGAGGGTCTTGAGCGTGGGCATTCCGGAGGTTCCTGCCGGTTCGCCGTCGTCGCTGGCGTGATCTTCGGGGGTGTCGGTGTCGGCCATGCGGCGGGTGGCGGTGACGTGGTGGGAAGCCTTGCGGTGGTTGCGGCGGATTTCTGCAAGGCGGTCGTCATACTGCGCGATGGGGACGAGGACGGCGATAAAGCGCGACCCCTTCACTTCCAGCTCCGCCTCTGCGGGGCGCTTTACCGTCATATGCTTCATTCACCGGCACCTGCCGCTTTATCGCCAGAGGCAGATACACGCCCGCGATGGCGTTGAGCTTTCCCGCTCCGCGCTCACCGGTTGGGACGGGCTGTGCGATCAAGCAAACAAGTAATCGACCTCTTGCATCGTAGCGAGATCAGCGCCTGCAAAGGTAATATTGACGCCTTGATCCGCAAAACGAACATCGGGCCCTGCGACCGTCATCTGCGCGCGGGCATCTGCCGATGAGTTGTAGCCGAAGCCCTCGAATTGCAGCGTGTCCCAAGTGTCGAGCTGCAGCACCACATCGCTGCCGTCCTCGCTGGCATCGAAGACGAAGGTATCGGCGGTCGTTCCAGAGTAGAGCGTATCGTTGCCCGTTCCACCATCCAACGTGTCGCCGCCTCCGGCCTTCATGTATGCCTCGAAAGCCGCCGCAGTATTGCCGACGAACTCTCCACTCTGGGCAAATCCGCGCACTACATCCTCGCGCGTGCCGCCATTGTTGATGACGTTCAGCCAGCCTTGGCGCCCACCCGCATCCGCCTCGCGATCGAGGACGTTGCGATAGAGCTGATCGATGAAGTCACTATCGTTGAGATCACCGTAGGTGTTGCGGAACTCGCCAGAGTTGGTGAACCCGGCGGCAACGGAGGTGTATTCTCGTCCATCGGCCAGCTGCTCACTCCAGAACGCGAGGCCCGTCGCATCGGGCGCACGGTCCAATGTGGCTTGATAGAGCCGGAACACGTCGTCATGGACGGCAGATTCGGCACGTCCGTCCATCGCCTCGGTATAGGCGCTGGCTTCAACGCTCGTGTTGTTCTGGAACTCTCCACTTTCGGAGAAACCTGTTACGACCTGCGCGCGGGTGGTGCCGTTGTTCAAGGCACCCAGCCATGCGTTCAAACCGCCCTGATCCGGCGCACGATCCAGCACGTTATTATAAAGCAGCGTCACGAAATCCGTGTTGTCGAGACTGCCATACGTGTTCTGGAACTCACCCGAGTTCGTGAAACCCGTGACGACCTGCTGCAAGCTACGACTGCCTGACTCCAGTGCCCCGGTCCAGAATTCAAACCCGCTCGTATCCGGCGCGCGGTCCAGTGTCGCCTGATATATCCGATACACCTGTGCACCCGAGCTGTTCGACAAGTCAGTAGAGACACCGCCGATCAGGAAGTCATCACCCGACTGCCCGAAAAGACGATCATTTCCTGCATCGCCGATGATAATGTCGGACCCAGATCCCCCATCCAAGACATCGTTCCCAGCGCGCCCGGCGAGCGTATCGTCGCCAGCCAATCCATAGATTGCCTCGGAACGGTTGGTCCCAAGCAATACTTCGCCCGCCGAGGTTCCGTAAATACTCTCAAAGATCCCGAGCGTGTAACCGCCCGTTGCCCCAGAGCCGTCGTCATTAACTTCGATAAAGAATGTCCCGCTCGACGATGGTGAGTAGACCAGCGTTTTCGGCCCGCTGCCCGCCGAGGTACTGGTAAGGAACGATCCACTGGAGCTCCGGATAGTGAGGTCCAGCCCTGTCAACGGTGACGCACCGCTCCCTTCGAGCAAGACGGTGTACGTGAGGGATGCATCCAGTGTGACGCTGATATAATCCCTGTCAGTACCCGTATCGATAGTGGAGGTCAGGCGCTGGCCAGGTGCAATCGAGGTGCCGCTGGCGGTCGTGGCCTCGATACCGTCATCGGCCTTCATGGTCACCGTATACTCGCCGGTCGCGCCCGTGCCGTTGTCGTCAATCTCGATGAAGTAGTTCCCGCTTGCCGAGGGGGTGTAGTCGATAACACGGGGACCAGCGCCGGCACTCGTGCCGGCTAGGAAAGACGCTGATGAACTGCGAATGTTTATATCCATTACGGCCAGCGGATCGGCGCCAGTCCCCTCGACCGTAAAGCTGTAGGTGAGCCCGGCCTGCATCGTGACCTTGAAATAGTCGCGATCGCCAGACGTATCGAGGCGCGATGTCTCCGGCGCGGCGGGCCGAAGTTCTGCGGTCGACGCGGTCGTTGACTTGATCGTATCCTCGCCGTTCAGGGTCAGCGTGTATTCGCCGGTATTGCCGTCGCCATCGTCATCGACCACGACGAAGAAATTACCACTGTTCGTCGGGGTATAGATGAGGGTCCGTGGTCCCGCCCCCGAGCTCGTACCCGTGACAAACGAGTCTGAACCACTCCGCAGGTCAACGTCCATCAGGGTCAAGGGATCACTGCCACTGCCATCGACCGTGAAGCTGTAGGTGATGCCAGCCTCGAGCGTGACTTCGAAATAGTCGCGGTCACTGGCCACATCGAGCCGAGACGTGATCGGCACGCCGGGTGAAAGGACGTTCGTCGACGACGTCGTCGATTTGATCGTATCCTCGCCGTTCATGGTCACAGTATACTGGCCGGTATCGCCGCTGCCGTTGTCATCGATATCGATGAAAAAGGTGCCGGTACTCGAAGGAGTGTAGTTCAGCACACGCGGCCCCGCGCCTGCCGATGTGCCAGTGATGAAAGAGTCTGACGCACTGCGCAGATCGATATCCATCAAGGTCAGGGGATCACTGCCACTACCCTCGACCGTAAAGCTGTAGGTGATGCCCGCCTCAAGCGTTACCTTGAAGTAATCCGTATCCCCGCCAACGTCGAGCCGGGATGTCTTGGAGACGCCGGAAACCAGTGTTTCTGACGACGTGGTATTCCCGACGATGGTGTCGTCGCCATTGATTGCAAGACGATAACTGCCGGTTTGACTGGAGTTGTTGGCGTCCAGATCCACGAAGAATGTGCCCGATGACGACGCGATGTAATTCAATACGACAGGACTGGCACCTCCTGCGGCACTGGCCAGAAAATTACCTGAAGAATTACGCAGGTCGATATCCAAGCTTGCAAGCGGCGAGCCGCCAATACTGTCCATTGTGAAGCTGTAAGCGAGGCCGGAGGTCAACGTCGTGCGAATAAAGTCGTGATCTCCTGATATTTCGATACTGGAATTCAGGCTATTGCCAGGCAAAAGAGTGGTAGTTGACGTTGTATTACCCAGAATGTCCATAAAGGCGTCTTCTTTTTTCTAGTGTTCACTTCAACCTTGGAACTATCTTCGTGATCTTCGATCATTCTGAGGCGTTCTAGGCGCTTTCAACAACAGCGTTTCGCATATTTAAGGTAGAAAACGAGGCCCTTATCGCGCCACGAGTCGTTTGAACGAGTTAATTGGTTTCAAATTCGAGTATATCATAATCCCTCAACTTTTTACAAATTTTCATATGACGGCGAATGCAACACTCAGCGTCGTCGAGTTTCGACGCAAACGACGCCGAACGCACCTTCCCGGCCGCAGGGCGAATCTAGGGTATTTCAACGCTCTGTCGTGATCCACACCGCCATGATCCCCGCCGCAATGAAGGGGGCGAAGGCGATCTGGCCTTTTTCCACCAGAGCCTGGCGAAAGATCAGCGCTGCTACGAGACCCAGGACCGATGCGATCAGGAGGACAAGCGGCAGGTCGCGCCAACCGAGCCACGCTCCCGCCCCGGCAAACAGCTTGGCATCGCCCAATCCCAATCCCTCGCGCCCGCGCAATCGCCAGTAGAGTTCGCCAAACAGGGCCAGCGGTACAAATCCGATGATGATCCCGAGCATATGGTCGCCCACGCCCTGCCCCGATGCAATCAGGGCATAGGCCACGCCCGTCAGGATCACACTGGCATTCAGCGCATCCGGTATCCGACGCGTGCGGATATCGGCGATGGCAACGACCAGTAACAAAGCGACCAGAAGCACCGACCATCCGAAACTGTCAAAGGCCATTAACCAGCCATCCCGCGCATTAACCAAGATTATTCATACTTCGTTGAAACCTGAACCACGGCTATGCCGTACGTAGGATAGGGAGAGTGCACGACATGCTCCACCCTGCACCCGCATACGCGCGGGCCACAATGAAAAATCAGGCGAGTGATACGCCTACGGAGGATAACAGATGCCAGGAAGATTAATCCGTGCCGCAGTGGCGCTGGCGGCGATGGGGACATGCTTGACGAGCTTGCCCGCCCTTGCTTCCAGTCACCGCGAGGCGCCCGCGATCACAGAAACTCCGAAAATCGACGGCTCCGACTTTTACATGTTCCGTAGCTATCAGCCAGGGCGCGGTCGGTTCGTTACGTTCATCGCGAATTATCAGCCTTTGCAGCCTCCCTATGGTGGCCCGAACTATTTCACGATGGATCCTGACGCGATCTACGAGATCCATATCGACAGTGACGGCGATGCGGTCGAGGACATCACGTTCCAGTTTGATTTCGACAATGCGTTGCGGGATAGCACTGGCGTCACGCTCGATATCGATGGCAAGACACTTCCCATCGCCCTGCGCGCTGCCGGGCAGATCACTGGTGCGAATGATGCTGTTCTCGGCGAGACGGAATCATACTCCGTCGCGATGATCCGCGGTGACCGTCGTAGCGGTAGCCGATCAACTGTGACGCAGACAAACGGGGATGCGACTTTCCTCAAGCCGCTCGATTATATTGGAGAGAAAACGTTCCCTAACTACGGCATTTATGCCGACAGCTTTATCTACAACATCGCGATCCCAGGATGCGGTCGGGAAGGAAAGGTTTTTGTTGGCCAACGTCGGGACGGCTTTGCGGTCAATCTTGGCGAAGTCTTCGATCTTGTGAACTTCGTTCCCATCGAAGGCGACGTTCCACGCGGTTCCGGTAATGGTGGCGGTTTTCCCGGCGGGATCACGCAAGATCGTGCCAATGACGATGTTTTGCAGAAGCTGAACGTCACCTCTATCGCAATCGAGGTTCCGATCGGCTGTCTCACCACCATCGGCAACGGCACCATCGGCGCATGGACCACCGCTAGCCTGCCCCAAACTGCGAGTCTCGAGTCTGCTGCATCCTATGAGCAGGATACCACTTTCAGTGGCGATTTTGTCCAGCGGTCGCGGCTGTCCAACCCGTTGGTTAACGAACTGGTCATCGGCCTGCCCGACAAGAACCTGTTCAACGCCGTCGAGCCGACGGCTGACGCTGCCGTGGCGGATTACGTTACGAACCCAACGTTACCTGCGATCCTGAACCTGCTGTTCCGGGATGCGGTGAATGCGACGCTGGGTACCAATATCTCGGATCTCGCACCGTCGAATTTCCCGCGAACCGATCTCGTCGCGGCCTTCTTGACCGGATTTCCCGGCTTGAACCAGCAGCAAACGGTCACACCGTCCGAAATGTTGCGGCTCAATACGGCGATTCCTCCGACCCCACGTGGTTCGCAAAACGCCTTCGGCGTTCTCGGTGAGGACCTCGCGGGATTCCCGAACGGTCGCCGTCCGGGAGATGATGTGGTGGATCTGGCCCTTCGGGTCGTGATGGGTAGTCTGTGTCATGCCGTACCCCTTGGTGACGAACTGGGCGCGGCTCAGGACGCTATCAACCTGGGCTATTGCAGGCCGGCAGACGCCCCCGTGGGCAATGTCCCGTTCACCGATGGCGCGCCCGTCTCTGACCTCGATATGTCCAATCAGTTCCCATACCTCCTCGCACCCTTGCCCGGTTCCCCGAACTGATGGCGCAGTCACTGCGTCCACACTCAACGCGGTGAGTTTGACGGCGGATCCAATTTCGTTGGATTGAGGAACGGTATCGGTATGATATCTTGGCGCGTCCGCCCCTAGGGCGGGCGCGTTTTTTTATACCGGTCCCCGGTGGCGCGCGATGACATCGACCACGATGCGACCCCGATCTTTGCGCCGATAGAGCAGGCTTTCGAGCCGCTGGGTCGTGCGTCCGATGGTCACGACACTCGTGACGGTAAAGAAATCCGATGTCAGCCCCAACCCTTGCGGCAGCAGAATGCCCAGCCGGTCGAGATCGGTCTCGGTCACGTAGCCGCGCCGTGCTCTGACCCCCGCAATTCGACGGGCCGCAACCGGGTTCGCTAGCAGCGCGGCCAGCAAGGTCTCGTCAGCCGCGTTGATGTTCACATCCGTGGGCCGTTGCAGGATCGTCAGATACGGCTCCATCCGGGTCACCAGAGCCGGATGGATGGTTCGGGCGAGAACCAGCGCTGCTGCCGGATCGGACCCGAGAACGATGTCAGCCTCCGGCATCGCCCGCTCGACGATCCGCCGCACCGTATTGTCAAACAACAACCCACCGAAGAGTGGCTTGGTGAGGTTGAATCGCCCCTGCGCATCCTCGATGGTTAGCGTGAAGGTGCCGCCTTCAATGGTGCGTTCTCCCTCGATTAGTGTGCCCCATGCCTCCCCGGCATGGTCGATTTCCGGAGCCTCCAACGCATCGCGCCGCAATGCCGCTATCGCCGATGCCTCTCCGCCGCGGGCGATGGCGAGGGCTTGCGCGGCCTCCGAATACCGCTGTGAACGCCCGATGCCTACCTCCTGCGTCGTGACCATGGTGGCGAGCACCGCGCTGGCGAGCGCGACAACTGCCAGAACGGTCACGAGGACCGTCCCGTCCTCCGCGCCGCGCCTCATGGTGCCCCCGTGGGCAGGTGCACGATTCGACGCAGATCGCCGGACAGGCTATCTCCACGCGCCAGCACCATCTCGACGACTATGGCCTTGGGCAAGGCCGCCTCGCCATCGCCGGGTAGGGGCCAACTATCGACCCAACCCATCGAAGCGTGCAGAAAACGCCATGTCACCGCTTCCAGCCCAGGCAGCGCCACTTGGGCGCGGCGACCGTCCAGCCGCCGTTGCAGGATCGTCTCCACTGCTCCATAGGACATGGCGACCGGCCCCCGCCCGCTGTGCCGCTGGAAAGCGACACTTTCCCCGTCATAGGTAAGGTCCGGCCCGATGATCTGTTCGAAATCGAGGGTCAGCAAGTGCATGGCGCGCTGAATCTCCCCGAGACGTTCCAAGCGGCCATCCGTATGGCGCTGTGTCCGCAGTACCGAATCCGCCACCGAGAATCCCGTCACGCCGATCAGGGCGAACAGGGCCAGCCCGACCATCACCTCAATCAGCGTCACGCCGCTCTCGCCATCGCGCATCGCGGTTACGCCGCCCCGTCTGCGCCGACCGTCAGCACGGCGAGCGAGCGGATCATTGTACGGTCCGAGCGAAAGCGGAAATCACCGACGACACCCTCGTATCCATTCCGGCGCAGGATCGCGGGCGCGCTCGTCCCCCCAGCCATCGACATCGCTGCGGCATCATAGGCAAGTGCCGCCAGCACTCCCGGTGGCTCGTCGTAGGCCGCTCTGTAACGCGCCGCAAACGGGGCCAACGCGGCCGGATCAGGGGCCGCGAAAACCGCCCCGCGCAGCGCCGTCTCGGTGCTCAACGCTTCGTTAGACCATTGCACGGTGCCCAGCAGCGGCACCTCGCTCGCGGCCCGGATATCGCGCGCAAAGCTTCGCAAGCTATCGCCGCCGACCGGCAGGAGAACCGCATCGATCCGACGAGTTTCTGCAAATAGCCGCTCGGCAAGACCGGGCTGTTCCGGCACATGGGTCAGGGCCGCCACCAGATCGACGCCCGTCCGCCCGGCGATATCCGTCGCCGCTGCCAGCGCTGTTGTGCCCAGTTCCCCCGGCGCGACGACCACCGCTATATCGCGCAGACCACGGGACAGAGCATGCTCGAAGATGGTCTCGACCGATTGCTGCGGTGTGATGCCGAAGACGAAGGCCCCGCCCCCGGCGAGATCCTGATTGTTGGAGAAACTCACCACTGACGCCTGCGCCCCGACCGTATCGAGCACCTCGATGGTTTCGCGGGTCGTCACCGGGCCGAGCAAAACCCCGGCCCCCGCCGCCAATGCGCTGTTCGCCGCACTGGCTGCCCCCTCGCCCGTATCGAAGAAATCGAGGGTAGATGTGGAGGATTGCACGAGGAGCGCAGCTTGACGCATACTCTGCCCCAGCGCCGCCCGCGGCCCCGAAAGTGGCAGCAGCATCGCGGCCTTTGCGGGGGTCGCCGATGCGCTCGATACTCCCCGCACAGCCGGCCCCGACCCTGCCGCACACCCCCCGAGGAGCCAAGCCGATGACGACAGCCCCAGCAGAACGCACCGCCGGTCGCTGGCTGTGGCGGGGGATGCTCCTGACTGTGTTCGCCGCATTGGCCTATGCCCTTTCTCTCGTCGTGACCGCGCCAGCGCGCGTGATCGAACACTTCATCGACCGACCAGCCAGCGTCGAGGCACTTGGGGGCACCGTCTGGAACGGGGCCGCGCGCCTGACCGGAGGTATCCGGGTTGACTGGCAGTTTGACCGCCGCGCATCGATACAGGCTCTTGCGCTGCGCTTCGACACGACGATGCAGGGGCCGCAGACCCGTCTTACCGGGACTCTGGGCATAGCGCCACGTGAAGCCGTGATGCAGGACGTGACGGGCAGGGCAGGGTGGCGCCTTGTCCGCGCCGCTTTGCCCGATCTTGTGCTCGACTGCACTCCCATCGCCACGGTCGATCTGACGCGCCTGCGCGTCTCGCGCGATGCCATCGGAGCGGAAGGGTCGGTGCGCACGGGCGAGGGCGAATGCAGCGATCCACAGGCAGGAGTCGTGTCCGTGCCGCCGCTCTTGGCCCGCGCGACGATGGAGGAAGTCACCTCCCGCCTCGTCCTGACCAATGCGGGCACCGGCGAGGCACTTGGCGAGGCAGAAATCGACGGCGCGACAAGGCTGCGCGCGACGGTGCTGCCCGCCGGAACGCGGCTGATCCCCGGCTTGCCCGATGGCGCGCCGATGATGCTGGAAATGGAACTGCCCTCGCTCACAGGTTTCCGCCTGCTAGATCGTTAAGCCCGACAATAGGCAACAGGATCGACACGACCATCATCAGCACCAGCCCGCCCATCAACAACAGCACCCCCGGCTCGACCAGCGCCACCACGGTCGCGACTAGCGCATCCAGCTCGCTTTGCTGATCCGTCGCCGCCCGCTCCAGCGTGGGGCCGAGGGCACGGCCTGCCTCGCCGCTGGCCACCATGGCGATCAGCATGGGCGGGAAGACCTCCGCCGCCTCCAGCGCATCGCGAAAGCTTGACCCCTCGCGCACCCGACGGATCGTCTCGTCGATCCGGCTGCGGATATAGCGGTTGGGCGTTACCCGCGCCGCGCCCTCCAGCGCTTCGGACAGTGGCACACCGCTTTGTACAAGCATGGCCAGCGTGCCCGCGAATTGCGCCGTGTTGCTCTGGCGCACGAAACCGCGCACTAGCGGCATCCGCAGTTTCCAGCGATCCCAGAGCAGGCGATTTGCCGTGCCGCGAAGCCACTGGCGAAAAAGCAGAAACCCCGTCCCTAGCCCGATTAACACCATCCAGCCATAGGTCGAGACGAACCCGCTCGTGGCGATCAACCCCCGCGTCAGGGGTGGCAGATCGGCCCCACGCGACGAGAAGACTCGCGCGATATCCGGCACCACATATGTCAGCAACAGCACGATAATCCCCAGCGACACGACCGCCAGCAGGGCAGGGTAGAGCAGCGCCAACCCCACCGTCTGCCGGTTCTTCTGTCGCCGCTCGACGAACCCGGCCAGATGGGTCATCACCGTGCCCAGCCGTCCCGCCTTTTCCCCCGCCGCAACGGAGGCGCGGTAATAATCGGGAAAGGCGGCAGGAAAATCTCCTAATACCTCGGCCAGCCCGCGCCCTCCCAGTACCCCGTCGCGCACGTTCAGGATCAACGAGGCGATGCGCGGTGCGCTTGCTTGCCGCGCCACGATCCCCAGCGCCTCCTCTATGGAAACCCCTGACCCGATCAGGGTCGCGAGTTGCCGCGTCACCAGTGTCAGCGCCCGACCCTTCAGCGTCGGGGAACGGCCAAGGCTGCGCGAGGCACCCGCCGCCGCCTTTTGCGTCGTTGCCTCGATCGAGACAGGCAGTAAGTCTTGTGCGCGCAGACTCTGGCGCGCGACGGTGGCATTGACCGCCTCGATTACGCCCTTCTTCGGGCGTCCCTCGGCATCGACGGCATTGTAGAGAAATGCGGCCATCGGTTCAGGTCTCCCGCGCGACGCGTGTGGCTTCCTCGACCGTGGTGATCCCGGCGCGCACTTTTCCGGCCCCGTCGGTCAGCAGGCTCGGCCCGGCGATCCGCGCTGCACCTTCCAGTTCGGCTTCGGATGCGCCCGCATGGATCAATGCTTCGAGCGTGCTGTCTATCTCGACCACCTCGTATAGCGCGACCCGCCCGCGATAGCCCTGATCGGCACATTCCGCACAGCCGACCGCCCGGAAGACCGGATCGCCAACCGCCAGCGCCCCGCCCATCGAGGCACTTTCGGCTTCACTCGCCACATCGGCTTGGCTGCACGCTGCACAGAGACGCCGCGCCAGTCGTTGTGCCACCAGCCCGCGTAGCATGGGGGCCAGCATGAACCGTTCGACCCCCATATCGATCAATCGTGTAATCGAGCCGATGGCGCTGTTCGTGTGCAGGGTCGATAGCACCAGATGCCCCGTCATGCTGGCTTGCAATGCGACCTGCGCCGTTTCGGCATCGCGAATTTCGCCGACCATGATGACATCGGGATCTTGCCGCAGGATCGCGCGCAGTCCCCGAGCAAAAGTCAGGTCCGTACGGCTGTCAACTTGGGTCTGCGCGATGCCGGACAGGGCGTATTCGATGGGGTCTTCCACCGTCATGATATTGCGCGCGCTCTCGTTCAGATTGCTGAGCGCGCCATAGAGCGTGGTGGTCTTGCCCGAGCCGGTGGGTCCGGTGACCAGCAGGATGCCATTGGGCCGCGCGAGGATACGCTGAAACGCCGCCAGATCGCGTGGCTCCATCCCGATATCGTCGAGGTTCAGCCGCGCCGCATCCCGATTCAGCAAGCGCATCACCACCCGCTCGCCATATTGCGCGGGGATGGTCGAGATACGTACGTCCAGTTCATGCCCCCCAACCCGCAGCGAGACGCGCCCATCCTGCGGAAGGCGCTTTTCGGCAATATCCAAGCGCGCCATCACCTTGATGCGGCTGACCAGCAGGGGCGCGAGGCTACGTTTCGGCTCCAGCATCGGGCGCAGCACACCATCGATGCGGAACCGCACATGCAGCGACCGTTCCGAAGTCTCAATATGAATATCCGATGCGCCTTCCTTCACCGCCTCCAGCAGAAGAGCATTGATGAGGCGCACGACCGGAGCGTCATCTTTCGTTTCCAACAAGTCATCCACCTGCGCCGCACTGTCAGCCAGCGAGGTGAGATCCGTATCGGCTGCGGACGCGGCTTCGGAGGCTTCGGACGCGCTGTCGCGGTAGGATCGGCTCAAGAGGGCATCGAAATCCGGCGCACTCGTCTCGGTAAAGGTCAGCGGCCCAGCGACGACCCGTTGCACCTCGATCAGCGCTTCGACCGATGGTCTTGGAAGGTGGGCGCAGTCGATGCCAGTCTCGACTCGGCGTAGCACCATGCCATTGCGCCGGGCAAACCCATAGGGCAGTGCGATGAGGGCGGGCGTTGCTCCATCGGCCATGGCTCTAGCGCTCCAATGCAATACGGGCGGTGACGGTGCCCGGTTCCAGCTGGCGCTCCATCTCGATGGAGGCGACCCGCACCCGGTGCAGCGTATCCAGATCGGCCAGCCACAGCATGAGCGTATCGAAGCCTACGGTGTCGAGGGACAACCGGGTCAGCGCTCCTTCCGGCTCCAGCCGCTGGATCGGAATGGCTCGATCCCGCGCGCTCTCGGCCACGATGGCAGGAACGGGGCGGGTATCGAGCGGGCGTGCGGCGACCATCGGCCCAGCGCTGTCGAGCCGGGCGGAGACTGTTTCAAACCGCTCAATCTGCTGGGCCGCTTGCGCCCGCGCTTCCTGCTGGGGCACAAGCACCAGCGAATAGATCGCCGCCCCCACCCCGAGCAGGACCATGACCCAGAGCAAAGACCGCTCGCGGGCCGAAAGGCGCGACAGCCCACTCACGAGCCTGCCCCCCGTACGACGATGCGCGCCCGTGTCGCCCCGTTCGCGGTGCTCGCCGGGCCACTCTCGACCGCAAGCCCGGCCTTCGTCAGGGCTTCACCGACCTGTTGCAGGGCGGGCAGATCGGACAGATCGAGATCGAGGATCAGCGCGTCTTCCTCAGCTGTATAGGCCAGCGCAATGACCGCCGCTGGGGACGGAGCATCGGCAAGCGCCTTAGAGGTGCGAGCAAAGAGATCGAGGAAGCCCGGTTGCCGCTGGTCCTGCCTTGACGGTACCATCCGAGCCAGTGCCGCCACGGGATCGGCCACGGCCCCCGCATCTGGCATAATCCGCGCCAACCTGCGTCGGGCATCGTCCTGCACATTATAGGCGCGAGCCTGCACGGCCCGTGCATCCGCGATGTCGATGGCACCATGGGCCAATCCACCCGCCGCAAGCGCGATCATCGCGGCCCGTAGCCATCCACCGGAGGTTTTCTCTCCGCCGGGTGCATATTTTCCTTGCCGCAGATCGAAAACGGCCTTGTCCATCGCCGGGGTTTGTGGCCGCTCAAGCCGCTCTGCCACGATGATGTCGGGCATTTCACCTTGCCCAAAGGCACGCACCATCGGCTCTCCGGCAGCGCGCCACATTAGCGGTAGGTTCGCGGTCGCGAAGGCCGTTCCATCGGCCCGGCGCACAAGGGTGCGGTCGCCCAAGGCCCAGACCGACCAGCCATCCGGGTTCGGCGGGACGGTCATGGCATCGGGCACGAGGCGCGCACGCTTGATCCCCGCTTCCTCCAATGCGGCAACCCAGGCGCTCATCT
>CALHLW010000230.1 GCA_938034615.1 uncultured Neomegalonema sp.
TGGCCTTCGATATCGAAGGCTATCGGTCCGCGCCGCCCTCCTTCCGCGTCTGGGGCGGGGGAACGGTGGAGGCATCCGATATCGAGGCGCTGACCCCGTGGCTCGACTGGGCCTTTGCGGCGACGAAGGCCGAGTACGCGAAAAAGTCGGCGTAACCACCACCGCTTCTTCCATCCTTCGAGACGCCGCTACGCTGCTCCTCAGGATGAGGCTGTACTCCCTCATCCTGAGGAGCGGGCATCGCCCGCGTCTCGAAGGATGCACGCCCGCGCTTTTCAAGAAATCCTCCTGTTCAGGAACACCACCATGACCACCCCCAAAGTCCTCATCTCCGATGCCATGTCCTCGAAGGCCGCCGATATCTTTCGCGCCCGAGGCATCGATGTCGATGTCACCCCGAAACTCTCCCCTGAAGAACTGAAAGGCGTTATTGGCCAGTATGATGGCCTTTGCATCCGCTCCTCGACCAAGGCGACGGCGGAAATTCTCGATGCCGCCACGAACCTGAAGGTCATCGGGCGCGCAGGGATCGGCGTGGACAATGTCGATGTGCCGAAGGCGACCCAGAAGGGCGTCATCGTGATGAACACGCCCTTCGGCAACGCCATCACGACGGCAGAGCACGCCATCGCGATGATGTTCGCGGTCGCGCGGCAGATTCCGCTGGCCAATGCCTCCACCCATGCAGGCAAATGGGAGAAATCGAAATTCATGGGGACCGAGATCACCGGCAAGACGCTGGGCATCATCGGGGTCGGCAATATCGGCACCATCGTCGTCTGGCGCGCGCTGGGGCTGAAAATGCGGGTCGTAGCCTATGATCCGTTTCTCTCCGAAGAACGCGCCGAGCGGATGGGCGTGACCAAGGTGACGCTCGACGAATTGCTGGCTCAGGCCGATTTCATGACGATCCATGTGCCGAAAACGAAGGATACGGCGGGCCTGATCGACGCCACCGCGATCAACAGGATGAAGAAGGGCATGTTCCTCATCAACTGTGCGCGCGGCGGTATCGTGGACGAGGGCGCGCTGAGGGCGGCGCTCGACTCAGGGCATGTGGCGGGCGCGGCGTTCGATGTGTTTGCCGAGGAACCGGCGAAGGAGAACCCGCTCTTCGGGCATCCGAATGTCGTCGTGACGCCGCATCTGGGCGCGGCCACCACCGAAGCGCAGGAGAAGGTAGCGCTTCAGGTGGCCGAGCAGATGGCCGATTATCTGCTCGACGGAGCCGTGACCAATGCGCTCAACGCGCCGTCCCTGACGGCATCGGAAGCGACGACGCTCGCCCCCTATCTCGAACTGGTCCGCAAGCTGGCTTCGTTTGCCGGTCAGGTAACGGAAGACGAAATCCGGGCTATCCGCGTGACCTTCGAGGGCGAGGCCGCCGCCCTGCCCCATCCGCCGCTGGTGCAGACCGCCGTTCAAGCCGTGCTGGGAACCAAGCTCGACAGCATCAACATGGTCAACGCGCTCGAAGTCGCCAAGGAACGCGAAATCACCGTCGCCTCCACCAAGGCCGAGACGCGCAGCGATTACCAGACGCTCATCTCCATCGAGGTCGATACGAAATCGCAATGCCGCTCGGTCAAGGGTACGCTGGTCGGCGGCAAGCTGGCCCGCATGGTCGAGGTGAAAGGCATCGCCGTCGAGACGGATCTGAAGGGCGATATGATCTACGTCACCAATCAGGATCAGCCCGGCCTGATCGGTTCCGTCGGCTCGCTCATGGCCCGCGAAGGCATCAACATCGCCACCTTCCACTTGGGCCGCTCCGAAGCCGGAGCCGATGCCGTGGCCATCGTCGGCCTCGACGGACCCGCCCCCGAAGCGGTGGTCAAGGAGTTGAAGGGCCTGCAATATATCGACCGCGCGATCCCGTTGCGGTTCGAGTAAAGCCGGCGAACCAATAAAAGTGCGATTCCCGCGCAAGCGCAGTGTAGCGCGGGATTCTCGTGACCAAAAAAGCGTCGTCAGTTCGAGGCTTGATCGCGGAATCTATTTCTCATCACTTGTTCAACTATGGACCCCGCGCATCGCGACGCGTGGTTCAGGGTGATGGGAGAGATGGCTGGATCAGCTTTCGCTGCCTTTCCCCCCTGCGGGTCGCCCCCTGCGGAGCTCGACCGCGAAGGCCGATGTCTCAGATCAACGTAAATGTATACATTTTAATCCGCGCGCTTATGGCGTGTTGTTCGCCGCGAGTTCGCCGCCGACGCTCTCGAAGGTCGTGTTCAGCTCGTCCCTGATCCCGCCGACAGCGGCGATGATGGCGATGGCAAGGATCGCGGCGACGAGAGAGTACTCGATGGCCGTTGCGCCGTCTTCTTCACAGGTGAAGCGGCGGACGATGCCGGACAAAGTGTTGAACATGATAGAGACCTCCCGATGCTGACTGCTATTCTATCCAGCAGGGGTTAAGCGGGACTTAGGTTCGCTGTCCGCAGAATAGCCAAAGGCTATCGACAAAAGGGGCCGGGTCGGTTAGGGAGCGCGCTTGCCGCCCGCTTTCGCGGGGCCTTTTGTTATGGAATTCCGGCCTCATGCACAACGCGATCCTCATCGTTCACCTCGTTCTCGTGGTCTTTCTCGTGGCTATGGTGCTACTGCAACGCTCTGAAGGCGGGGCGCTCGGCATGGGCGGAGGTGGCGGTGGCGGCGTGATGACCGGACGCGGGGCCGCGACGGCGCTGCAACGGGCGACGTGGTACATTGCCGCCGGTTTCCTCGCGACCAGTCTCACGCTGACCATTATGGCCACCACGGAACGGCGGTCGGGGTCGGTGTTCGATCAGGCCGTGCCGGGCGTATCGTCGCCGCTGGAGGACGGAGAGCCGCCCGTGACCTTCGTGCCGCCGACGATTGAGGGTGATGCGCCTTCTGCCCCTACTGCCGGAGGTTCGAACGTGGCCCCGGCAGATTCGGACCCGGATAATCTCGTGCCGGTTCCTGCGCCTCAGTAACTCTTACCCGTCGTCGTCGTCCCCTCCGGGGATGGCGAGGCCGATCACGTCCGTCGTGATGTCCACCGTCCCGACGACGACGTCGGTGGCGATGCTGGCCGTGCCCGAGGCTACGTCCACGGCGGTGCCGACCACGGTGCCGATGCATCCCGACAGGGAAAGGACGAGGGTCAGGCTCGTAAGAATGCGCATCACGGGTGCCTCGGGTCTGTTGCAGCAAGTCCGTTCGTCATAGGGTTGAAGTCTTGCGGAATGATGGTTCCGCCTTGATTGACCCTATTCGGCGAAGGACACGCTATGGGACCGCCCGTCTATCTGGATTATCTGAACCGCTTCGATATCGAAGCACTGGCCCTGACCGATGCGGAAATCCTCGATGCGGTCGAGGGGGCGCTGGCCATGCAGGGGCGGGGCGAGACGGAGATCGAGCCACGGATGCATATCCGCCCGCGCACGCCCGAAGACGGGCATTTCAACGTGCTGCGCGGCTGGATCGGGGGGGATATAGACAGCGCAGGGACCAAGGTGGTCGGGGATTTCGTCGATAATTACCGGGCGGAACGGCCTTCGGAATATGGGCTGCTGACGCTGTTCGACCCGCATCACGGCGCGCCCAAAGCCATCGTGGACGCCACCGGGATCACGGAGATGCGGACCGGGGCCGTAACGGCGCTGGGGGCGAAGTATCTGGCACCGCCGAAACCGAAAGTGCTGGGGCATATCGGGGCGCGGGGGACGGCGTATTGGAACGTGCGGCTGCTGTGCCATCTGTTCGATTTCGAGGAGGTGCG
>CALHLW010000231.1 GCA_938034615.1 uncultured Neomegalonema sp.
CTTCCTGACCCACACATATCATGGTGTATGACATCATCATCCAATCGCTTCCATGAACACCCAACCAGGGATCACTTCAACAACCAAACTCCGCCAAAAAGATATGTGCGTTCATTAGCTCCAACTACCTCACAGCAGCCAGGCCACCCACATATCCCTTCATGGTATCTCTATATCTGTCAAAGAGCGTTGCCGTCGTATCGTTTGGCAAGGAGGCGGTGTCTACAGAAACCACCCGACCCTGTCAAACCCAAAAAACGGGTCTTTTTCGTCTTTTTTCGCAGTCTCATTTTTTGCCCAACGACGCCATTCGAGATAATTCCGCCAAGGCATTGATATTACTTTTAAAACAGAGTGTTGACACGGAGTCCCTATACCGGCATTTTTCTGAAGCACTTAAAAAGCAACCGATGCTCTTCATCCTGCGGTGAAGGGCGAGCCCATATGGGCAATCGTCACAACTCCCGGAGCCTGCCGCATGACGCTATACGTGCCGCCTACGGACAGCCAAGCCCGCCGCATGATCACGCGCAGGCTACTCCTCGGACGACCCGCCATTATGGCAGTTTGTATTCTGGGCTTCGCATCATCGGTTGTCACGTCGAGTCACTCCAATTACGGACCGGCGATTTCTCAGTCTACGAACAGCGATACAGAGGGCACCGATCCCGACACCGCGAACCCGGTCCGGGCTGATCGGGCCGCACCTGTAACAGTTGGAGCGACGACACCGTTGACCGCTCCTGCAACCCTCGTCGAAGCGAGCATGAACGAAGCGCTCCCTTACCTCGACGATCCGGACGCAATGATCCGGGCGGCGATCAAGGCGGCTCATCCGAAATTCGAAGCGCGCCCCTTGCCCGATATCGCCCTCGATACCCTCACCCAATTCGGCGAAGGCACCACCGCCGGCGAGATGCCGCCCGCACCCGAACCTGCGGTGCGGCTTGCCAGTCTGACACCCCCCAATACGGTCGGCCAGTTTTCGGGCGAGCACATTGCGCCCCGAATGCCCGACACGTCGTCGCTGACCATCATTCCGCCGGAACTCACGAACCAGAACCAGCGCGACCGCTCTGCCCTGATCGATACGCGGAGCCATCCGAAGCCGATCGAGAACGCCTATCGGATCGAAACGGCCCGCGTCGTCGGCGGAGAAACATTGGCAGAGGTGCTCGACAGGTTCCACGTCAATGAGGACGACAAACTCGCCACGCTCGTCACGCTGCGGGCCGATTCGATCTCAGAGACCCTGTCCACGAACGACCGGGTCGATCTCGCGTTCAAACCGAACCGGAAGCTCGGCACGAACAAGCTGATCGGTATCCGGTTGCGGCTCGATGCCCCCGTAGAGGAAGACAAGCGGATCGTCGAACTTCTGTGGGACAGCGATCAACCCGATCTCTGGGCCTCTGTAGCCGTCGATGAGGAAACGCAGGAAGCGACCTACCGTCCGGTGACGACGAGCGAGGCTCTGGGCGGACATTTCCTCGGCATGAACGAGCCGGAGCGTGTGTTCCTGCAAGGCGTCGTGAAGTCATCGCTTTATGAGGCAGCGGACGCGGCAGGCATGACGCCGGGGGAAGCGACGACCCTGACCGATATCTTCCGCTACCTCGTCGATTTCGAGCGTGACCTGCGCGCCGGGGATCGCTTCGAGGTCTTGTTCGACAAGAAAGAAAACGGGGACTATGGCGATATCGTCTACGCGATGATCGAGAATCAGGGACGGCAGATGGCGCTGTTCCGTGCCCGGACCGGGGCCGATACCTTCGAGTATTTCGACCGCGAGGGTAAGACGAACAAGCGCGCCCTGATGCGTACGCCCCTCGCTTATGCCCGCATCAGCTCCAATTTCGGGATGCGTCGCCATCCCATTGACGGCTATCGCAAGATGCATCGGGGCGTCGATTTCCGGGCGGCCAAGGGCACGCCGATCGTGGCAGCCGGTAACGGGGTTATCGATTATCTCGGGCGGCGAGGCGGCTATGGCAAGTATATCCGCATTCGCCATACCGGCAAGTACAAGACCGCCTATGCGCACATGTCCCGCTACGCGCCGAACCTGCGCTCGGGCATGAGTGTCAAGCAGGGTGACGTGATCGGCTATGTGGGCAGCACAGGCCGCTCGACCGGGCCGCATCTGCATTTCGAGGTCATCGAGAACGGCAAGCGGATCAATCCGATGGAAGTCGGGGATTTCGGACCGATCCA
This sequence comes from uncultured Neomegalonema sp., assembly GCA_938034615.1. Taxonomy (GTDB): domain Bacteria; phylum Pseudomonadota; class Alphaproteobacteria; order Rhodobacterales; family Rhodobacteraceae; genus JAHDDY01. The sequence goes on from CALHLW010000231.1 coordinate 2,215, forward strand.
CAGCCTTTCAGGGGCTAATCTGGCACGGTTCAAGGCAGGGATTGCGAAAATCAATCTGGTGTTGGCGGAACTTCGCCCGAAGGCAATCGTCGCGACCGTCGATCAGTAGGGCACCGCCCTACTCCGCCCGGTTCAGAGCAATCTGCGTTTAATCCGGATCGGAATTCGCTTTAGAGCAAATTGCATTCAAGTTGGATCGGCTTTCGCTGCCTCTCGCCTGACAGGCTCGAACGCGAAACCCAATACTCTGTTCAACCTAAATGCAAATTGCTCTAGCCGCAGCAAAGACGCCGGGGATGGGCGCGGGTATCGACGACCTCCGCCGGGCCGAAGAAATTGCCCTGCAAACAATCGACACCCATGCTGTGCAACAGCGCGGCGGCGTCGTCGTTCTCGACCATCTCCGCGACGACCATCATCCCGTAATGCTTGGCGAGCTTGGTCAGGCTGCGCACGAAAAGCTGGTTGTCGGGGCTGTCGAGAACGCCCCGGACATAGGAACCATCGATCTTGACGACGTCGAGACCGAGGGTCTTGAAGTATTTGAACGAGGTGTAACCTGCCCCGAAATCGTCGAGGGCGATGGCGCAGCCCCGGTCGCTGAACTCGGTCAGGCGCTCGATGGCCCGCCCCGCATCGTGGATGGCGTAGGATTCGGTGATCTCGATAATGAGCCGCTTCGCTGCCGCCGGGTCGGCGGCGGTCAGACGGTCGAAGCTGCTTCCCCATCCGGCATCGTTCATGGTCTGCGGCGAGAGGTTGATCGACAGGCGCAGGGAGGAATCGGCGCTCAGGACTTCGAAGGCGAGTTCGAGAACGCGCTGGTCGATCAGGCGCACGAAGCCCAGCTGTTCGGCCACCGGCATAAATTTGATCGCCGGGACCAGTTCTCCGTTCCGATCCAACAGACGAGCGAGGCATTCATAGAACACCACCTTGCCGGTATCGTCCGACCTGACGATGGGCTGGAAGGCGAGACAGATCCGCTCTTCGCGCAGGGCCGCCGATAACTCGTCGGCCATCGCGATATTGGCGCGCCGGTTTTCGGCCTCTGTGTCGTCCGGTTCATGGATCGCAAAGCCGCCGGGAGCGGTCTCTTTGGCGACGGTGAGGGCATCCTCCGCACAGGCGAAGGCGTCCTGGGTCGTGCGCGCCTGCAAGGGCAGGTCCACCATGCCGATGGACACGGTGACCGCGACCGGGCCGGAGCCGGTGAGGATGAACTCGTCGCGGATGGCTGTCTGGATCGCCCGCAGACGGGTCACAGCCTCTTGCGGGGTGGTCGTATCCAGAATGGCTCCGAATTTCGAACTGGCGACCCGACCGATAACCTCCCCGTCGAGCAGGCAGTCCTGGATCCGCTGGCCAACCCCGGTCAGCACTTCGTCGGCGATGTCGTAGCCGAAGGCATGGTTGACCCCGGCCATGTTGTCGAGACCGATCAGGGCGAAGCAGAAGCTGGTCTTTTCGGCGAAGGAGGAGACGAGGGACTGCGCGAGAACGGTGCGGAGCCGGGCGCGGGTGAAGTGGCCGGTCAACTCGTCGAAACAGGCGAGGTACGTGAGGCGCTCCTGATACGCCTGAAGCTCGGTGACGTTACGCAGGAAACCGAGACACAGGGCCGACTCGCCTTGACCTGAGACACGGACGAGACGCTCCTCAACCCAATGATCGATGCCGCCATCGTCGATTCGGTGAGTCGCGATGAAGCCGCCCACGGCGCGAGGACGCTCGAGCCAATGGCGACGCCGCTTCGCATGGTCGTCGCCGTAGCGGATGGTGAGCGCGTTCCCGGTGTTGCATTCGCCCAGAGACGCGAGGGTTCGGTCAAGTACACTGCGGTCCAGCCATTCGACCCGGTCGTCTGCACGGCTCCACAGGAAAACCGCATCGCCCGCCCGCGCAAGCGCGTCGATCAACTGCGGTATCGTGAGGTTAGCGCTGGACGTCATGTGTGTCACCGCGGATTCATTCGGAAATCAGAGGTCGCGTTTCCAGTTCTCTCTCATCCATCTTAGTTTTGTCTTACCACGCTCATCCTATCGCGCATCGTCAGCGGCGACGGAGCGCGCAATGACCTTCTGCACGGTCAAGCCCTGCACGATAATCGAGAAGACAACGACGCCATAGGTCATCGCCAATACCATTTGCTTACCCTCGAACTCAGGCAAGGAAAGGGCGAGGGCGACCGAGATGCCGCCGCGCAGTCCTCCCCAGATCAGAACGGGGATCGATCCCTTTTCGACTACACCGCCGCCCTTCTGGATCAGCCATGTGGGAAGGCTGACCGCCAGTGTGCGGCCCAGCAGCACGACCGGAATGATGAGGACGATGAGCAGACCCAGGCTCGGGGAAAAGGGGATCACGAGAATCTCGAAGCCGATCAGCAGGAAGAGAACGGCGTTGAGAATCTCGTCGATCAGTTCCCAGAACTTGACCAGATGCTCCTGTGTTACCTTTGACATGGCAAAGCGACTGCCATGGTTGCCGATGAAGAGGCCCGCGATGACGACGCCCAAGGGGCCGGAGGCATGGACGTAGGAACACAGGGCATAGATGCTCATGACGAGCGCGAGGCTGATGATGACCTCGACCACGTAATCGTCGATCTTGCGCATGGCAAAGAAGGCGATATAGCCCAGCACAAGGCCGATCAGGACGCCGATCACCACCTCCTCGAACAGGAGTTTCCCGATCTCACCCGCATCGACATGGCCGGTGGGCGACGTGGCGATACCGAGCAGGGCCAGGAAGACGACGACGCCGATGCCGTCATTGAAGAGGCTCTCGCCCGCGATCTTGGTCTGGAGGGTCTTCGGCACTGTAAGGGTGCGGATGATGGAAAGGACGGCCACGGGGTCGGTGGGGGAAATCAGCGAACCGAAGACAAGACACCAGATCAACGGGATGGGCCAGCCCAGCGCAGCAAGAAGGAAGTACGTTGCGAACCCGATGAAGAAGGTCGAGAGGACGACTCCCAAGGTCGCCATGAGGAGGATGTGCCACTTGTGCTTCAGCAAGGCATCGAGATCGGTATGCAACGCCCCGGCGAAGAGCAGCAGATGCAGCATCCCAATCATCAGGCTGTCGTGGAAATCAATCCGTGCCAGCGCTGTGCGCGCCGTTTCTGCGTAACCCAGATCGAAGGCGGCATCGATGCCCGTCACGGCGATGGAAGCCATGAGCGCGATGATCATCAGGCCGATGGTCAGTGGCAGCTTGAGATACATCGTGTTGAGCCAGCCGAACAGGGCGGCAAAGGCGAGCAGGATCGCGGAGATGTTCAGGAGGGTGGTCGCGTCCATGAGGGGGGCGGCTCCGCTTCTCAGAAATGATCTGATGTAAATCGTCTAGACTGCCCCCTCATATACTGAAACGATCAAGAGGGGAGCGCGATTTTGTCTTTTTTGGAAGGGTGTGTACGGATGACCGACGGGCGGTGTGAGTGGTGCGGGACGGACCCGCTTTATGTGGCGTATCACGACGCTGAATGGGGCGTGCCCGAATACGATGACCGGGCGCTGTTCGAAAAGCTGATGCTGGATGGGTTTCAGGCGGGGTTGGCCTGGATCACAATCCTGCGCAAGCGAGACAATTTCCGGGCCGCCTTCGATGGCTTCGATCCGTCGGTGGTCGCACGCTATGGCGAGAAAGATGTGGCGAGGCTGCTGAGCGATGCGGGGATTGTGCGGCATCGGGGGAAGATCGAGGCGACCATCGGCAATGCGCAGGCGTGGCTGACGATCATGGATGGCGGGTCATTTTCGGATTTCCTGTGGCAGCATGTGGATGGCGAACCGCGCCAGAATGCTTTTCGCAGCATGGCGGAGGTGCCCGCGCAGACGCCGGAATCCGTGGCCCTGTCGAAAGCGCTGAAGAAGGCGGGGTTCCGGTTCTGTGGTCCCACCATCGTCTATGCCGTGATGCAGGCCTGTGGGCTGGTCAATGATCATATCGTCGGCTGCCCGAGGCGTGAGGCGGTGAAGGGGATGCTGCGGTAGGTTCGTCACGTCGCCGGCATCTCTCGGTATGCGAAAGACCCCGCTTTCGCGGGGATGACGAAAAATCAGTGCAGCGCGCGCTTGACATCCAGGGAAAACTCCGTTCATTTGTTCATGTTATGTTCAATTGACCGGAGACGATGTGCGACACTGGCCCTGGGACGAGATGGTGAAAGCGAACCGGGGGCGGCTGATCGGGCTGCTCGCGGGTCTGTTTGCCATGCTCGGGTCCGGGGATCGGGTGACGCGGATTGTCTGGTGGCAAATTCTGGCGCGGTTGGTGCCGATGGAATCGGCGTTGCGGCGGCTGATCTGTGTGGCGGCGCGTGATCTGACGGTTACTGTCGGGCCTGCGCGAGCCGGGTCGAAGGCGACGGGCGAGCGGCAGGGGGCGTCGGATCGCGCGGTCTTTGCGCTGACCGATGTGATGCGTGATCCTGATCCGAAGCCTCGGAGCGTTCCGAAGGCGAAGGAGCCGCGAATCCTGTCTCTCGATGAATGGGTGCCGCGCGAGGGCACTAAGGAACCGGCTGACGATGATCTGCTCGATGCTTCGGCATTGTTCCGGCGGTTGGAGGCGCTGAAGGCGGCGCTGAATGATCTGCCTGCGCAGGCGATGCGGCTGGCGCGTTGGATGGCGCGGAATGAGCGGTCGCGGGAGAGCGGCACATGGCGGCGCTTCCATGCGATCCGCTCGGGGCGGCCTCCGGGGCATCGGCAGGGCGGCAAGCGTCCGGTGGATGAGCTGCTGGCGGCCTGCCACGATCTGGCGCTACGCTGTCGGGATATGGTGGAGAGGGAGAAGCGAAATGCGGCGTAAAGGTCGTTTTGTGCGTTATTTGTCCGTATGCGGATTTAGTGAGTTGCTTCAGCGTCCGTTTCGCCGCTTCAGCAATCGCTCCAGCAACATTGAGGTACGTGGGCGGTAAGTATGGGGGGTCTTGCGCGCCGCGAGGGGTCTGCGCGTCATCCGCCACAACCCGAAGGCCATCAGCGCCGCATGGGCCGCCCCGATATAGGCGAACATCGCAGCGGGGCCGTAGAGGTCGATGAGTTCCGAGGCCAGCAGCGGCGAGACCACTGCCCCCAGCCCGTACATGAGAACCAGCGAGGCGTTCAACTCGACCACGAAATCGGCCTCGGCATAGTCGTTCGCATGGGCCGCACTGACCGAATAGAGCGGAAATGAACACGCTCCGAAGAAGAAGGAGGCCGTCAGCAACTCGGGGAAACTCTGCACCGACGGGCGCGTCACGAAGAAAGCGCAGGAGGCGAGGGCAAAGATCGAGACAATGATGAGTAGCTTGCGCCGGTCCATCTTGTCCGAGAAATAGCCCATCACCGGCTGCGCCAGCGCTCCGCCCAGCACTGCCGCCGCGAGGAACAGTCCGATCTGGCTCGGCACCAGCCCGTTCACGTCGCCATAGAGCGGCCCTACCATGCGAAAGCTGGAGGTGGACAACCCCACGGTCACGACGCCCGCAGCCCCCAGCGGCGAGAGGCGCACGGCTTTCAGGACGCGAATCTTGGGCGTCGTGGGGGAGGGCGGGGCCTTGGCCCTGGTCAGCGTCAGAGGCATGAGCGAGAGGCAGAGGAAGCAGGCGATGACGTTGTAGGAAACGTAGGAGGCCGGCTCCAGCCCCGCGATCATTACCTGAGCGCCCAGGGATGCGGTCAGGTCTACAAAGCGGTAGATGCTCGACATCCGCCCCCGGTTCTCGTTCGTCGCCTTGGCCTGAAGCCAGCTCTCGACGACTGTGTAGGCCCCGGCCACCGTTGCTCCGGTCGCGATTCGCAGGATTGCCCAGACCGTCGCGCTCTCGAAGATCGGATGCAGCAGTGCGCTGATGGCCCCCATCGAAGTAAAGAACGCAAAAGCGCGGCTATGCCCGACCCGCGCCATGATCGCCGGGGTGACGAGGCAGCCGAGGATGAAACCCACGAAATGCGCCGATCCGAGCATCCCGATTTCGCGATTCGAGAACCCCAGCGCCCGCCCCGACAGGGCATCGAGCGGGCTGAGCGTCCCTGCCCCCAACTGCACGAAGGCGATGGAAAGGAAGAGAGCGGCGAATGAGATGGCGAGGCGCATGGGGAGAGGCTTCCGGGCAGGGTGCCCCCTTCAATCGTGCCGGGGAGGACGCCGCAAGTCCGTTTGCGACAGGCATGAAAAAACGCGGCCCCGGAAGGGACCGCGTTCAATAGCATCAGGAGGAGGCGGCGATCTTACTTGATCTTGCCTTCCTTGAACTCGACATGCTTGCGCGCGACGGGGTCGTATTTGCGGACCGACATCTTCTCGGTCATGGTGCGCGCGTTCTTGCGGGTCACATAGAAGAACCCGGTTCCTGCCGTCGAGTTGAGGCGAATCTTGATCGTGGTTGGCTTGGCCATCGGGTGTCTCCGAAAGAGTAAGAGGCCGCATGGCGGCGTGTTGCCCGCTCCCTAGCGCCGGAACCCGGCGGAAGTCAAGCGTCTGTGAGGGATGTCGATGCCTCGCGTGGAGGCACCGACGCTATCGGTTTCAGGCCGCGCGCTTGACGAGAACGTCCGACAGACGCTCGGCAGCCGCTTTTTCCTCGATCTTCTCGACCATCGCGACTTCGCGGGTCAGGCGCTCGAAGGCAGCTTCGTAGAGCTGGCGCTCGGAATAGGACTGCTCGGGCTGGTCTTCGGCCCGGTGCAGGTCACGCACGACTTCGGCGATGGAGACGAGGTCACCCGAGTTAATCTTCTGCTCGTATTCCTGCGCCCGGCGTGACCACATCACGCGCTTGACCCGCGCGCGGCCCTGGAGGGTGTCGAGTGCCTTGGTGATCGTGGTCTTGTCCGAGAGGGGACGCATCCCGCAGCTTTTCGCCTTGGCGGTTGGCACGCGCAGGGTCAGCTTGTCCTTCTCGAAGGAGATGACGAACAGTTCGAGCTTCGCCCCGGCAATTTCCTGCTCTTCGATCGACGTGATGCGACCGACCCCATGAGCGGGATAGACGATATATTCGTTGGCGCGGAAAGCAGCGGCTTTAGTGGATTTTGCCATCGTTCATTCGTCTCCGATGTTGTTTTCTTTGTCGTGCCACCACGCAGCGTTGACGAACGGTGAGATCGAGTTGTGCCGTAGAGGGACACATATCCAATCAGTATCGCGCAAAAAGGGAACCGGTACCGGCTAATCCACCGTACCAGCGCGACGAGTTTGTTCGGTCAATTGTGAATGACAGGATCGAACATACCACAAATTCCTTGTGCTTTCAAAGGAAACAATGCGCCGGGGGGCGACACCCTGTAAAATACCGCGTTGCAGCATTCCTGACCGTCATCACGATAGTTCTTCAAATGCCTTGCGCCGAAAAAATATGCTTTTAAAGGGTGCCGTAAGGTGATCCGTTAACCAACTTTACACCATGATTCGCGAATGCATGGGGCATCCCGTCCTGCGAATGCCATTGTGCGAAAGGGGAACATCGTGTTCTGTACGCGCCAACCGACCCTCCCCCTGAGAAGGCTGCCCCCCCTATGAGTGCCCTCCGTCAGAGCCATGCCGATTTACCGGGGGAACCCGACGCCGATGTTCCCGCCCGCGACTGGATCAGGATACTGGCAAAATACCGCGAGCCGGTCTTATGGCGCAGCTCCTACGAAATCGCGGTGACGGCGATCCCGTTCGTGCTGCTCTGGATCGCTTCCTATCAGGCGTATCTGATCAGTTTCTGGCTCAGCCTGCCGGTTTCCGTTCTCGCGGCCTTCTTTCTCGTGCGGCTCTTCCTCATCCAGCATGATTGCGGGCACATGGCGTTCTTCCGCGACAAGCGCGTGAATGACTGGGTTGGGCGGGTTCTCGGCGTCGTTACCGTCACGCCCTACGAGGTCTGGCGGAAGAACCACGCGACACATCACGGTGCGTCGGGTAATCTGGATGATCGCGGCACCGGCGATCTGATGACCCTGACGGTGCGTGAATACCATGCGCGCGGGCGGTGGGGGCGCTTCCTTTACCGCGCCTATCGACATCCCCTGACCCTGTTTGTGGTGGGGCCGGTCTATGTCTATATGTTCGAGAACCGTCTGCCCTTTGGCTACATGAACCAAATCCGCTACTGGTTCAGCGCGATGGGAACGAATGCCGCGATGCTGGCTGTGGGCGGTGCGATCTCATGGTATATCGGGGTGATACCGTTCCTCGCCGTCTTCCTGCCCGTCACGCTGATCGCCGCTGCGATGGGTATCTGGCTGTTCTACGTCCAGCACCAGTTCGAGGAAACGCACTGGGACAGCGAGGATGATTGGCAGGTCCATGAGGCCGCACTGCATGGCTCTTCGCATTATGTCCTGCCACAGCCGCTGAAATGGTTGACCGCGAATATCGGCATCCACCATGTCCATCACCTTTACAGCCGCATTCCGTATTATCGGCTGACCGAGGTGCTGCGCGAGCATCCCGAACTCGGCGAGATCAGTCGCCTGACCCTGTGGGAGAGCTTCGCCTGCGTGAAGCTGCAGCTCTGGGATGAAAGCAAGCGCAAGCTCGTCACTTATGCCGAAGCGCGGCGGGGGTTGGCGGCGGTTTGAGGAGAAAAGTATGATCGGTCACAAGGCGGCGACGGCCACGATCTCGATCAGGTAACCGGGGTCGAGATCGGCACCTACGCACGCGCGCTGTGGCCAGTTGTACCGGTTGCTGCCGTCATCAGCGGGGAACCAAGGCCCAATAGTCGAGGTCGAGCAGGACGTTCTCCGCGTATTTCCCGTCTTCCCCGCGCAGGCGAGGGGTCTCGGCGCGGCCCTTGGTCGCCACGAGCCGCAGGCGGAGCGCGCCGACCCCCGGCACGTCGAGCGCCGCCGTATCCAGCACTTCCGACCATGCGTAGACCGTGTCACCCGCGACACACGGGTTCACATGGCTGCCTCCGTTGATCGCCGCAATCACTTGGGCATTGGCGAGGCCGTTGAAGCTGAGCGCGCGCGCGAGGCTGATGACGTGGCCGCCATAGATGAGGCGCTGTCCGCCGTCCCGTGCCTCGGTATTGAAATGCACCTTGGCGGTATTCTGCCACAGGCGCGTGGCCATCATGTGCTCGGCTTCCGAAATCGTCACGCCGTCCACATGGTCGATGATCTCGCCCGTCTCGTAATCGTCGAGGCGATACGGCTCTCCGGCCAGATCGAAATCGTAGTTCTGGAACCCGAAGCCTTCGGCGGGGAGGATCAAATCCTCCGGTGCCACGGCGTCGGCGAGGTCGGGCACGGTTTCGGTCGGCGCGGGGCTTTCGGGGTCACGCTTGCGGACCATGACCCAGCGCACCCAGGTCAGCACATCCTCGCCCGTCTGGTTGCGCGCGGTCGAGCGGACCCAGACGATCCCGGTCTTGCCATTGGAATTCTGCTTCAGGCCGATCACATCCGAGGTCGTCGCGATCGTATCGCCCGGAAAGACGGGTGCGAGGAAGCGACACTCCGCATACCCGAGATTGGCGAGGGCGTTGAGCGAGATATCCGGCACAGTCTTGCCAAAGGCCACATGAAACCCGATGAGATCTTCCAACGGGCTCTCGGGCAGGCCACATTCGCGGGCGAAGGGGTCTGAGGAATAGAGCGCAAAGCGCGTCGGGTAGAGCGCCGTATAGAGCGCGCGATCCCCTTCGGTTACGGTGCGCGGCGTCGCGTGGACGAGCGTGTCGCCCACCTTGAAATCCTCGAAGAAATTGCCGGGGTTTGTCTTGCTGTCGGCCATAGGTTCCTCGCCTCGAAAATTCGCCGCACCCTCAGGCAACCCTATCCGAAACGCAAGAGGATGTTGCGGCGCACCATACCGTATTCATACCCGTCCCGCACAAAGCTGACATTTAGCCGCCTGTCTTACGCAAAAGCCACTGCCGGGAAATACTGTGGGGCTTCGGTGCGTTCGACCATGGTGTAGTCGCGCACGATGCGGAAGTGGCGGGTGCGGGTGTTCTCGGGGGGCGTCAGGGCAGAGGCGGACGCTGCGTCCGGCCAGCCGGTCAGGGTCGCCGAGCGCCCTTCGTTCATGACGCTGTCGAAGGTTACGCTGCTTAGCGCTGCCGGTGCTGCCATCGCCACTCCGGTTGCGTGTTCTGTGATCGCCACGACCTTCGCCTCGCCCGTCTCCGTCTCATCATAGCGGAACTGCGCGGGGGGCTCGCTCATCTCGCTGTCCGCCGTCAACTCGCCGATGCGGATGCGGTAGGCGTCGAAGATATCGGTGCGTCCGCGCATCTGCACGACATGGTGCTTCGCATCGACGCGCCAACGGATCAGCGATTTCTCGTCGCGCCATGTCGAGAATGACAGCAACGCACCGGGGCGGGAGAGATCGCGGAACCGCTCGACACTGAGGAATCCGTCCACCGCCTCGACCTGCTTGCGCATCGCGGCGGCGATTTCCAGATAGGCGTCGTCCTGACCGTCTTTTGGCTGCACCTCGAAGAATACGCAGAACATCGGCTTCCCCTTGGACTTGTTCCCGTTTCCGCTACTGAATAAAGAAGGTTCACGCAAGCGCAGCTCGATTTCTGAAGCGTATTGAGGGCGCATGATCTGCTGTGATGAATTTGGGGGGTCTATCCCGCTGGAGTTCTCAATTCGTCGCGTATTGCGGTCCGCGTCGCAGGCGGCGGATGACGTGGGAGATCGGGGCGATGGCGATGCTGTCGCTGCGGGTGCGCATCCAGTCGGCGAGGATGTCCAGCGACGTGGTCCCCGCCTCGACCAGCACGATGGCTGTCCCCCAAGTGAAGGCGTGGCGTTCGGCGTCGGTCAGCGCCATGAATGCCTCGTCAGGCAGGGCATCGCGATAGATGCGCGTCGTGCGCCGCCCGACCGGCACCCCCATGGGCCGCATCCGCGCGGCGATCAGGCTCTTGGAGTCGCTGCGGCTGTCGAGCATCAACATCCCTTCCGCCGCCAGCCCAGCGCCCAGCGTGCGCAGGGCCACGATATCGCGGACGATATCGCCCGCCTGAGCATCCACCGCGCCGACGATTCCCTCACCCGTCCGCGCGAGGTGCCAGCGCAACCGGCGCAGCAATTCCTGCTCGCTCAGCCCCCGGCGCAGCACGTTCGGGTCGCGCCCGAAATCGTCTCCATAGCCAAAGGGCAGCAGCGCCATTGCCTCGCGTTTGGCGCGGCGCACCTGCTTCACGCGCGAAGGCGAATCGCCGAAATCGGCGGCAATGGCGAAACTCAGCGGCACATTCCAGTCCAGCGCGCGCATGGCGGCATGGGATTCTTTGCCGTCATCGAGTACCACGATGGCCATGAGTGGCGTTCCGGCAGGGGCCTCGAACGCCTCCGCATGAAGCAACCACGCAGGCGCACCCTCGCGCGGGGGCACAACTGTGATCTCCGCGACGGGGGCTTCGAAGGATACTTCCTCGACGTCGGCAGTCGCCGCCGCCCCCGTAAATGCCCCGCCAAGCTGGTTCATCAACGCCATAAACACGACGGCTATGACGAACGCCCCCGCGCCCAGCGCCGCTACGGCTCCGGCCCCAAGGTCATCCAGCCAGTCGCGCCGGGACGCATACTCGTGGCCTGCGCCGTCGTCTTCGTCGTTCTCTTCCACCGGCGGTTCCTTCGCCAACCTTGACGCCACCTCCCAGTCGCTTCAAGAAAGGCGCGAGGTCCGGGGGCTGGAGCGTCGATATGCTGTTACTGATCGATAACTATGACAGTTTCACTTACAATCTGGTTCATGCCTTCGGGATGCTGGACGCGGAGGTCGAGGTCGTGCGCAACGACGCGCTGACGGTCGACGAGGCGATGGGCCGGGGCGCGAAGGCCATCGTGCTCTCACCGGGGCCGTGCGACCCCTCGCAGGCCGGTATCTGCGTCGATCTGGTCAAGCGTGCGGCGGCGGATGACATGCCCTTGTTCGGCGTGTGTCTGGGGCATCAGGCCATCGGCGAGGCCTTCGGCGGCAAGGTCGTGCGTGCGGGCGAAATCATGCACGGCAAGCTCTCCCCCGTTCGCCACGGTAATGGCAGCGTCTTCAAGGGTTTGCCGGAAGGATTCGCCGCCACCCGCTACCACAGCCTGACCGTCGAGCGGGACAGCCTGCCCGATTGTCTGGAGATCAACGCCGAAACCGAGGACGGCATGATCATGGGCCTTTCGCACAAGCAACATCCCATCCACGGCGTCCAGTTCCACCCCGAAAGCATCGCCTCGGAACACGGCATGACGCTGATGGAGAATTTCCTGAAACTCGCGGAGGTAAAGGGATGATCGCCGTTTCTCTATGTCATTCCCGTGCAAGCGGGAATCTCTCTCCCTTCCGACAAGATATCCGCTTTCGCGGGTATGACATAATAGCGGCGGAGGTGCGGGTATGACCGGACGCCTTGGCCCCCTCATCCAGCGTGCCATCGACGGCCCGCTCTCCCCGGATGACGCGCGCGAAGCCTTCGATGCGATCATGTCAGGCGACGCCACCCCGTCCCAGACCGGCGGCTTCCTCGTCGCACTGCGGATGCGAGGCGAGACGGTCGAGGAAATCGCCGCCGCCGCCGCCGTCATGCGCGAGAAGGCGACGCCTGTGCAGGCACCCGCCGGGGCCATGGATATCGTCGGCACAGGCGGCGATGGCAAGAAAACCCTCAACATTTCCACCGCTGCCGCCTTGGTCGTGGCCGGAGCGGGAGTGCCGGTGGCAAAGCACGGCAACCGCGCGCTGTCCTCGGCTTCGGGCGCGACCGATGTGCTGACGGCGCTGGGCGTCGATCTGTCGCCCGGTGTCGAGAAGATCGAAACCTGTCTGCGCGAGGCGGGCATGGGTTATATGGCCGCGCCGAACCATCATTCCGCCATGCGTCACGTCATGCCGACCCGCACTGAGATGGGCGTGCGCACGATCTTCAACATCCTCGGCCCGCTGACCAATCCCGCCGGGGTCAAACGCCAGTTGAGCGGGGCGTTCTCTGCCGACTGGATCGTCCCCATGGCCGAGACGCTGGGCCGTTTGGGCAGCGAGCGCGCATGGATCGTGCATGGTGGTGACGGCACGGACGAGTTGTCCATCGTCGCCCCTTCGCAGGTGGCGGCGCTGGAGAACGGCACCGTCACGACGATGGAAGTCTCCGCTGAAGATGCGGGCCTGCGTGAGCATCCTTTCGAGGCGATCCTCGGCGGTGACGCACAGGAAAACGCCGTGCGCCTGCTGGCTCTGCTTGACGGCGCGAAGAACGGCTATCGTGATGCCGTCTGTCTCAATGCTGCCGCTGCGCTGCTGATCGCCGACAAGGCATCCGACCTGCGAAGCGGTGCCGAACTCGCCTCCGAGAGCATCGATAGCGGCGCAGCCCGCAGGGTTCTTGAAGGCATGGTGCGGATCACCGGCGCAGCGTGACCCGCCCCTACACTGCTGCTCTGCGCGACGCCGCAAAGCGCCTGCAAGGCTGGCCCGACCTGCCCTTCTTCACCGACGGCTCCTTCGAGACGGTCCTGGCAACCCTCGCCGATGAGCCGGGGCCGGTCTTCCCGCCGCCAACCCAGGTCTTCGCGGCCTTTGAGCGCACGCCCCCTGACTCTGTGCGCGCCGTCATCCTCGGCCAAGACCCGTACCCGACCGCCGGTCACGCCAACGGCCTCGCCTTCTCCGCCGCTCCGGACGTGACCCCGTTCCCGCGCTCGCTGGGCAATATCTACAAGGAACTTGATGCTGATCTTGGCACCCGTCCTACCACCGCCGATCTCGGCGGCTGGGCCGACCGGGGCGTCCTGCTCCTGAATCGTGCCCTCACCGTTCGCGAGGGCGAGGCGGGTAGCCACGCGAAGATCGGTTGGTCGGCGCTGGTCGAGCAGGTCGTTGCCTGCGTGGCGGCACGGGACCGCATCGTCTGGATTCTCTGGGGCAAACACGCCCAAGGCATCCGCCCCCTGATCGAAGCAGGGCAGGGCACCGACCCCCTTATTCTCGAAAGTGCCCACCCCTCCCCGCTTTCCGCAAGACGCGGCTTCTTCGGCTCTCGCCCCTTCAGCGCGGCAGAGGCTCATGCAGGGGTGGCGTTGTTTCGGGAGTGACTTATCCCAAATTTTTGAATTGCGATAATCTCGACGGACCACCCCTGCCGCTCTAACCTTACCTCTATGAAACACTTTATCCTGATCTTTGCACTGTTCTGCGGCCCTGCTTTTGCCGATGAGGTAACCCCGCAGGAAGAGGAGCGTGATGCCCTCTTTGCCGTCCTTAACTCCACTGAAGATGCCAAGGTCGCCGCTGCTGCGCAGAAGGCGATCTGGGAATCCTGGATGGACGCCCCCGATGCCGATGCGCAGGCCCTTTTCGATCTGGGGATGCAGCGGATGGCTGTCTTCGACAATGCCGGGGCCATCGAGGTGTTCGATGAACTGGTCCTCTACGCCCCCGATTTCGCCGAAGGCTGGAACCAGCGGGCTTTCGCCTATTTCCGCATGGATAAATACGAGGAGTCGCTCGCCGATATCGACTCGGTCCTGCAACGTGAACCCCGCCATTTTGGCGCGCTCTCGGGCAAGTTCCGCATCTTGATGGTTCAGGGAAGGGTGGCATTGGCCCAGAAGACTCTGCGCGACGCGGTCAAGGCCAATCCATGGTTGACCGAACGGCGGATGCTGGTGAAGCCGGAGAAATGATCGCCCGATACACCGTCACATGGCTGGAAATGACTTCCCGCCCCGCGACGCCGCGACGACCAATGCCCCGCGACGGCCTCTCGCTTGTGCGCGCCTGGAAACCGCCGGTGCATTACTTTCGCTATCTCTACGATGCGGTCGGTGCGCCCTATGAATGGACTGATCTCCACGCATGGAGCGACGACGAAGTTGCCGCCTTCGCGCAGCATGAGGCGATGCACCTGAAAGTCGCCCATCTGGATGGATGCCCCGCCGGGTTCGTGATGCTCGATTTCCGCGAGGCCCCGGTCGCCGATATCGCCTATTTCGGCCTCGTGCCGGAGGCCGTCGGGGGCGGCCTCGGGTCATGGTTGCTGCTGGAGGGCATCCACGACGCCTGGGATGCGGGGATCGAAAATTTGACCGTCAATACCTGCACCCTCGACCACCCCAGCGCCCTGCCGCTCTATCAACGCATGGGCTTCGTGCCGGTGCGGACCGAGGACATGGAGCGCGAAGTCAGCGGGTAATTACCGCGATGGTCTGCGCGATCTCGTCTTCGGTATTGTAGATATGCGGCGAGAGGCGCAGCAATGCGCCGTCTTCCAGCGTCAGGTTTGAGGCCGGTTCGTCCTGCATGGGGTCAGGCCATTTGCCGACGATCTCCGCCTTGGCCATTGCACCGCGTAGTGCAGCGGCCCTGTCATCGGCCACCCGGATCGTCACCGCGCCGGTCGATCCCGGCAGAACTTTGACCCCCTTTGCCTGTAATCCGTCGCGCAGCATGGGAGAGAGGCCTCCGGTGGCGCCAGCCCGCGAGAGGGCAACCCCCTGCGCTGAGCGTAAAGCCATGTTTGTCAGGGCTTCCGCGGCGGTCAGGCCGGTTACCGCCTCGGCCCGCTCTCCAATCCAGTACAGGCCTGTTCCATGCGGCGCGCGCACCCATTTGCGTGTGGTGCCGCAGAGCAAATCGCAGCCGATGGCTCCCACATCCACGGGCACCTGCCCAAGGGCCTGTGCCGCATCCACGATGAAGAGACAGTTCTCGGGCCGTGCCAACGCGCCGATGGCCTCGACCGGATAGCGCAGCCCCGTGACGCTCGTGACCATCGGCACGCAGATTGCCGCGACGTCCTCGTCGATCCGTGCCTGCCATGCGCCGAAATCTGGCGCGTCGAAATCCAGCGGCGGTAAGATCTCGACCTGTCCCCCAAGCGCGCGCAGATGCGCGATATTATCGCCCCATTCGTGGGGGGCGACCAAGACCCGCTTTCCCGCCATCGGAATCCGCGCCGTGCTCGCCCGCCACGGATCGCCCGTCGTCGAGCATAGCCCCGTCTGCTCGCTCGTTCCGCCGATCAACCGCGCTGCGGCCTCCCGCACGGTGGCCCGCTCATCCGCCGCCTCAACGGCAGCGCGGACCTCGCCCACCTCCACCTCCCGAGTCAGATGCGCTGTCATGCGCTGCAGGACCGCCGGATCGCTCAGGCCGTGACCGCAGGCATTCAGATAGACGACCATCGCGAATTCCCCTTCAATCGAGCCATGGACAAGCCCCGCATCAGACGCTAAACGAGCCATCGCGGCGACGTGGCGGAATGGTTACGCAGCGGATTGCAAATCCGTCTATCCCGGTTCGATTCCGGGCGTCGCCTCCATTTTCTCAGACAACTGGTCGCGACAGGGCGTCAAGGATGCGCGCCCAGCTTCTTGCGCCGCGCTGGAAGCTGGAGAGTTCGTATTTCTCGTTTGGCGAGTGGATGCGGTCGTCGTCGAGGCCGAAGCCGACGAGCAGGCAATCCATACCGAGCAAGTCCTTGAATTGCCCGACCACCGGAATCGAGCCGCCCATCCCGATGGTTGGCACGTCCACGCCCCATTCATCGACCAGCGCCGTCTTGGCCCGCTGTACCGAGGGGTTGTTCGGCGATAGCGAGATGCCGCCGCTGCTGCCATGTTCGATATAGGAGGCGCGGCAATCGGTGGGGAGCATTGCCTCCACCCGCTCGCGCAGGGCGGCACGAATGGCGTGGGGGTCTTGGTCGCCGACGAGGCGGCAGGAGATTTTCACCGAAGCTTCGGCGGGCAGCACGGTCTTGAACCCCTCGCCGGTATAGCCGCCCGTGACCCCGTTGAATTCGCAGGTGGGCCGCGCCCAGAGCTGCTCCATCACCGAGCGATCCGCTTCTCCGGCGGGCTGTGACAGGCCCGCCCCGCCGAGGAATTCCGCCGGATTGAAGCTCAGCGCCGCCCATTGCGCTTTCACGGCGTCCGACGTTTCTTGCACCCCGTCGTAGAAACCGGGCAGCGTCACGCGCCCGTCATCGTCATGCAGGGAGGCGAGAATGGCCGAGAGCACGCGGATCGGATTTATTGCCGGTCCGCCGAAGAGGCCGGAATGCAAGTCCTTGTCGGCGGCGTGGATGGTGATTTCCTCACCCATCAAGCCGCGCAGGCCGGTGCAGATCGCAGGGGTATCCCGGTCCCACATCGAGGTGTCGCAGACGAGCGCGGCCTCGGCTTTCAGCTCGTCGGCATTGCCGCTCAGGAAGCCCGGCAGGGAGGGCGACCCGCTCTCTTCCTCGCCTTCGAGGAACACCGTCATCCGAACCGGCAGCGCGCCGGTCGCGCCCATCCACGCGCGGCAGGCCTCGACGAAGGTCATCAACTGGCCCTTGTCGTCCTGCGCCCCGCGCGCGGAGATCATCGCGGTGCCGTCGGGGCGCTCTACGATACGCGGCTCGAAGGGGGGCGTGTCCCACAGGTCGAGAGGGTCCGGCGGCTGCACGTCGTAATGGCCATAAAATAGAAAATGCGGGGCATCGGCTCCGGCGCTGTCATTATGCCCGACCACCATTGGATGCCCCGGCGTATCGCGAACCGTGGCGTCGAAGCCGATGGAGGAGAGATCGGCGACCATATGCTCCGCTGCCTTGCGGCACTCCGCCTTATAGGCCGGATCGGTCGAGATCGACGGGATGCGGAGCAGCGTGAATAGACGTTCGAGCGCGCCGTCGCGATCCTTGTCGAGTGTGTCGAGTACGGTTTCGAGCGTCATGGCAGCCTCTCCTTGATGGTCCGGCATCGTCATGGCATTGCGGGCAGGGCGTGACAATACTCGGGGGCCATCATTGCCCACTTCGAAGTCTGTGTTGTACATCTCTAGTGTTCTTGTAAGTCCATCCTTCGAGACGGGCCTGCGGCCCTCCTCAGGATGAGGCCGCATCTCAAAAGGATGATGAAGTACCGGGAACTGGGGCTACCTTGATCGAAGGAACAGCATCGAAATGACGGCATGGGTCTACATTCTCGGATGCTCTGACGACTCCTACTACGTCGGATCGACGCGCGATTCTCTGGAGGCCCGCTTGGCACAGCATCAGGATGGCACGTATCGTGGATACACCTTCTTCCGACGCCCCGTGCACCTTCTCTGGTCGCAAGATTTTACGTCGATAACGGATGCCGTTGCTGCTGAACGTAAAGTGAAGGGGTGGCGGCGTGCAAAGAAGGAAGCCTTGATCCGGGGCGATTACGACGCCTTGCCTGCCCTGTCCTCCCGCAAAAAACCAATAAGCGACCCTCACCCTGAGGAGCCGCGCAGCGGCGTCTCGAAGGGGGCGGCTCGATACGAAATACCCTACCCGAAAGAAACCGAGAGCTAGACAGCTTAGCCGATGGTCACTCACGAACTGAATTCAGATACCTCGCTCTCAACCTTCCACAAACACCACGAAAGATACCCCTCCAGTGGCAACTCGGCACGAAATCATCGGTGAGGAATGGGCGCGGCGGGCGGGGGAGCTGGCGGATTGGGCCATGGATCGGCTCGTCAATCGGCGCGATATCTGGGGGCAGTATTCGGTGCTGACCGAGGCCGAGCGCAAGAAGACGGGGCGGGCCTATAAGGCGATGACCCTGCCGCAGAAATCCATGCGCGACGGGTCGGATCATGTGACCATCGACAAGCTGACCCGGCACTTCGCCAGCCGCCATTTCCGCAAGCCGCAGCCCATCGGCCTGCACGCGAAGTCGCAGAAGAATACCTCGCGCTGGCTGGGCATCGATATCGACATGCATGACCTCGACAAGCCCACCGCAGAGGATCATGCGCGGCGCAATCTGGCGGGGGCGCTGCATTGGGTCGAGCAGTTGCAGGCGATGGGCTATGACCCGATGCTGTTCGATTCGAGCGGGGCAGGGGGGCTGCACCTCTGGGTGCTGTTCGCCGAACCTGCGCCGACGGAGGATGTCTTCGGGCTGGCGCATTCGCTCGTGTCGGAATGGGAGGCGCGGCATCTGGACGAGGAGCCGGAGACGTTTCCCAAAAAACTCAAACCGCGCAGCATGGGGGCTTGGTTCCGCCTGCCGGGGCTGCACCCCTCGCGCGAGCATTATTCGCGGCTGTGGAGCGGGGAGGATTATCTGGACGATCCGTGGCTCGACGGGGATGTGGCCATCGACCGGATGCTCGGCGCGATCCCCGGCCCGCCGCCGCCCAGCGTAGAGAGCGATGTTGACTATGCGCCCCGCAAGACGACGCGGAGTGCGCCGAAACCCAAAGCCGCGACCCGCAAGCGGCGCTTTGAGCGGGTGGGGAAGGCGACGGTCTGCGTCGATCTGGACGGGGTGCTGCATCGGCAGGATGGCGGCGTGCTGATGGTTTTTGGCGAGCCGATAGATGGGGCAGTCGATTTTACGCGCGATCTTTCGGAATGGGCCGATGTGGTGATCCTGACGGCACGGATGTCGCGGGCGAAGACCAAGGAGCGCAAGGCGCTGGTCGAGGCGATGACCGCATGGTTGGATGAGCATGGGTTCGCCTATGCGAGCATCCATGACGGCCCCGGCAAGCCCCCCGCTCAAGCCTATATCGACGACCGGGG
>CALHLW010000232.1 GCA_938034615.1 uncultured Neomegalonema sp.
CTGGGCTGCCAAGATCGACGCAGCCCTGCGCACAACCGTCGATACCGCAAAGCTCTCAGGACAAAACCCCTACGCAGTCCTCCGCCAGACACTCGCTACCTGAGCCGATACCAGACCGCAGACTGGGCGTGGGTAATTACCCAAAAACGAACAGTCACGTCGGAGAGATGAAGATGACCCTTACCAAACGCGACTTTCTCGTATCGAGCGCCGCTGTTGGCACCATCACGATCCTGCCGTTCCGGGCAAACGCCGCAGCCCACAGCCCACATACCTTCAAAACCGACAGCGGTGACATCACTGTGCGCCCGATCAGCCACGCCTCATTCATTCTGGAGACGCCGATGGGGGCCATCTGGTGTGATCCGGTCGGCGACCCGGCACTCTATGCCGATATGCCCGACCCGGCACTCATCGCCGTCACGCACCGCCATGGCGATCATTTCAATGCCGAGGTGCTTAACTCCACCGGCGATGTGCCGATCATCACGAACGGCGACGTTCACGCCATGATGGACGATGCACTGAAGGGGCGTACCGCTGTCATCGGTAACGGAGAGGGCACGGATCAGGGCGCTTTGCGCATCGACGCTATCCCCGCCTATAATCTGGCCGAGGACAAGCAGAAGTTCCACCCCAAGGCGCGCGGGGACAACGGCTATATCCTGACCATGGGCGATTTCCGCATCTACGTCTCGGGCGATACCGAGGACATCCCGGAAATGCGGGCGCTCGAAGACATCGACCTCGCCTTCGTCTGCATGAACTTGCCCTACACCATGACCGCCGATGCGGCGGCGAGTGCCGTGGCCGAGTTCAAACCGAAATTCGTCTACCCCTACCATTATCGCGGCAAGGATAACGGCACGCAGGATCCGGCGGTCTTCGCGAAGGCGGTCGGCGATGCGTCGAAAGTGCGCCTCGCAGATTGGTATCCCGATAACGACTCGATCTGAGGCCCTCTTGACCGACCCGTCGCCCCTGCGCATCGACATCGTCTCCGACGTGGTTTGCCCGTGGTGCATCATCGGCTATCGGCAACTGGCCGAGGCGCTGGAGGCGACCAGCACCGCGCATGATATCCATTGGCACCCCTTCGAGCTGAATCCCGACATGCCGCCCGAGGGTCAGAACCTGCGCGAGCATATCGTCGAGAAATACGGCACCACGCCCGAGGAATCGGATGAGAACCGGGTGAAGATGACCGACCTCGGCGCGCAACTCGGATTTACGTTCCGTTTCGCCGAGGACATGCGGATGCACAATACCTTCGCGGTTCATCGCCTCCTGCACTGGGCCGATGGGCAGGGGAAGGGGCACGATTCGAAGATGGCACTGTTCGCGGCCCATTTTACGGATCGCCGCGACCTTTCCGACGAGGCCGTGCTGGCGGATGTGGCGGCAGAAATCGGACTGAATCGCGCCGACGCGCTTGCCGCCCTCGCCGATCCGCACATCGCACAGGAGGTCCGCGATGCCGAGGCCTTCTGGCTACGACAGGGCATTCGCGGCGTTCCGGCCATGGTATTCGATCGCCGCCATCTTGTGACCGGAGCGCAAGGCATCGAGAACTACACGCGCATCCTGAAGCAACTGACCGCAATGCGGGGCGGGGCAGACACGTCCGCCTCGTAGAGGCGGGTTCAAGGTCTCCGGACATCCCGCGCGATCAACTTAGCTTGTCCCCGAACAAAAACTCCGCCGCCATGTCGAGCCTCAGATGCGGGGGGCCGTATCCCGGTTTGCCCTCGCGCACCGGGGGAACAAAGCGCATGAAGCCGTAATCTTCGGAGAGCCAGCCCTCGCCCCCCTGCGCATCGGGGCGGCGGGAGGCATCGACGATGGCGCTGGGGTCGTCCGGCAACTGCCCCGGATAGACCACCACTTCCTCCCCCGTCTCGATGCTGCGCCCGCGTACGCAATGCAGGGTCTCGCCGCCCTCCTTGACCTCCTGCTCAACCGTCGCGCGCAAGCTCGCCATCGCCAGCGCCTCGACCTGCGCGCCCTTGTAGGAGGCCCGCTCGATGCTTTCGCGCACCAGCGCTGTCGTGATCGCTTGAAGCTGCGCGTGCTGCGTATGGTGCACATGATCCGCCTTCGTCGCCGCGAACAGCAACCGCTCGACCTTCCGCCCGAAGATCGGCCCCAGCCAGCTTTTCTCGCCATGGCGGAAGCAATCGAGAATATCGCTCATTGCCTTGCGCAAATCCGCCACGGCCCGTGGCCCCGCATCGATGGCCGACAGGGCATCGACCAGCACGATCTGGCGATCCACCTTGGAAAAATGGTTCTGGAAGAATGGGCGCACCACGACCCGCCGATACGCCTCGTAACGATCCCGCATCAGCCGCGCGAGCGATCCCCCCGGCCCATCCGGGTCCGGCAAAGGCGCAAAGGTCAGCGCGGGCGTCCCGGCCAGATCCCCCGGCATCAGGAATCGCCCCGGCGAAATCGCGGATAGCCCCGCCTTGCGCGCCGCCTGAAGATAGGCCGCGAACAGCGCCGCGCCCTCCCGCGCCACCGCTTCGTCCACCGGCGCAGTCCCGTCCACCTTCTCGGCCCAGGCGAGATATGCCCCGGCATGTTCGATTCGCTCCGGCCTGCGCGCGGCTTCGACGCTCTGGCGCGACCAGTCCTCCCAGCGCGTGTTCAGCAGCGGCAGGTCCAGCAGCCATTCCCCTGGATAATCCACGATATCCAGATGCAGCACCCCGTCGCTGGCAAAGCTGGACAACAATCCCGTGCGCCGGAACCGGATCGACAGGCGCAATTCGCTGATCCGCCGCGTGCTGGAGGGCCACACGGGCGTCGCCCCCGTCATCGCCGCCAGATGCTCCTCGAACTCGAAGCGCGGGATATCGGCATTGGGTTGCGGGCGCAGCATCGCCGCCTCGATCCGCCCGCCCGACTGCGCGGACAGGCGCGTCATTCGCTCGCGTTCGAGCATATTGGCGATCAGCGAGGTGATGAACACCGTCTTCCCCGCCCGGTTCAGCCCGGTCACACCAATCCGCAGGCTTGGCTCGAAGATCGACCCCGCCCGCCGGGTCGTATCCTCGACCAACCGCAGCGCGTCGTCGGCAAAATCGGCGATGAAGGTCATGCGAGGCTCCCGGTCATCGGGAGGATATAGCACCTTGGTTCGATGGTTTCACTACGCCCGATCCGGTGGCCGCAAGGTTGTCAAAAGTACACGGCGAACAGAAGTAACGAGATCACGCAAACCATCGCGTAGAGACCCGTCACGCCCTGAACGATCATCGCTTTTTCGTCGTGCTTGATGCTGATGAAGACCCCGTACACGATCATGCCGACATAGATCGGAATCGCTATCGCCAGACACACCATCATCGTAGTCAGATCATAGTGGCCGTCTGGTCCATGCCCTTTCGCGAACTTTATCAGGAATACAAGCATTGGAAAGAAGGCGAACATATACATTCGCCATGCGAGCATGAACTTCATGTATGCCTCGCGTCTGCCTGCCGCCCCAAAGATGATCGTCGCAAGGATCAGCGAAAGGGGTAGCGGATAGAACAATATGGCAATCGGATGCATAGTCTACTCGGGCGATCAGGATACGTCTCGTTTCCCTTGTATGCCATCGACCTTGCAAAGCCGTATCCAGTCCCTATGCCCCCACCGGCAACCCGATAACGATCAGCACCGCGTATTCCACCTTCGCGCATCCGGTCACATCAGGCGGGCTGTCGCCCGGCGGCAGTGGAAACACCGATTGATCCGCATCCGCAGGCGAGCAACTCCCGCTCGTCCCCTTCGGCGTGTAGCGAGCCGAGCGACAGGGACCGTGGGTCACATCCGCGATGGTCTTGTCATCTGACAGCGACCACGCCTGTCCGCCCGCCGCATCCGGCTCCTCTACTGTCAGGACGGAGACGTTGCTCTCCCCGTTCGTCACCAGATACTGTCCCGCAGGCATCGGAAACTCGGGCGCTTTCATGATTAGGCCGTTCTCGTCCAGCCACCAGTCATCCACATCGAACCGCCACCCCGACGGCCCGTATCCCAGTTTGCGCAGGCGTCTATACGATTTCAGCCACACCCCGATGGGGCCAGGATCGATCCGCCACAGCCCCCAGGTCTCCGCCCCGCCGCCCGACTTCGCCTCCGGCGCAGCGAGGGAAGCGATATATTGCGGACGCACCCGCCTGAACTTGGCTTTCGCCGCAAGGGGAGTGGCCCCGGACGCGAAAAGCGCCGCAAGCCCGGAAAGTAGCCATTGCCGACGGTCGAGCCTCATATCCATCCTCCCCATTGCCGATCCCGTCAGGATATAGCACAGCCGTAGTCGAAATCACCGAAAGGAGCCGCCATGAGCGGAGAATTGAGCCTCGACACCCTGCTGGCCACCCTGACCACGACCCTTGCCGAGGGCATATATGTCTTCGCGACCGTTGCGCCCGAGGCGATGCCCGCCACGATCACCCCGCGCATGATCTTCGCCGAGGCAGAAGGCATCACCCTCATCTTGCTGCGCGAAGAGGCTGAAGCCCATGGCATCCCCTTCGAGTTCCCCTCCCGTATGATCACCCTCGATGTTCACTCATCCTTGGAGGCCGTCGGCTTCATCGCCCGCATCGCCACCGAACTCGCCAAACACGGCATGGGCGTGAACCCGGTCTCCGGCTTCTACCACGACCACCTCTTCGTCCCCGAAGGCCGCGAGCAGGATGCCCTGCGCATCCTCAGGGAGATCGTGGCTTGTAAATGACCGGCGAGCTTGCAAGTCTCCCATCAGGACAGTTGGGAGAACGAAAGATGCTGAACAGGATTCTTGCGGGCGCTGCGGCGCTGTCGATGATGGCGGGGCTGGCTCAGGCCGCCGATTTTCCGGAGCGTGAAATACTCGGCGTCGTCATGTGGGGCGCGGGCGGGGCGACCGATACCGTCGCGCGGGCCGTCAACCCTGCCGCCGAGGAGGCATTGGGCAAATCCATCGTTGTCCTCAACAAATCCGGGGGCGCAGGCGCGATCTCGACGGCCTATGTCAACGCGGCTCCGTCCGATGGTTACACGTTTCTCTACGGGGCCGAGAACCCGCAGCTTCACCCTGTCATGGGCGTCGCCGATCTCGATTACAGCGCGTTCTACCCGATCAACATCCTCGGGCGCGGCGTGGCCGTGATCGCGGTGCCGGATGGGTCGAAATACGAGACGATGGAAGATCTGCTCGCTGACATTGCGGACAATCCCGGTGATGTCATCATGGGTTCGACCGGTCCCGGCGGCCTGCCCAGCACGGTCGGCGCGATCATCGCGAATGCGACCGATTTCAATGTGACCCCGATCCCCTTCGGCGGCGAAGGCCCCGGCCTGACCGCCATGCTCGGCGGCGAGGTCGATTTCATGCCCGTCGGTATCTCGGCAGCGGCAGAGCAGGTGAAAGCGGGCAAGATGCGCGCGCTGGCCGTGGTCAACACGTCTTCCGTCGATACCCTGCCCGACGTTCCCCCCATCACCGACGCCCTGCCCGATATGGCGAAATATCTGCCATGGGGCCCGTTCTACGGCGTCTTCGTCAAGGCCGACACGCCCGATGACGTGAAAGGCGTGCTGGAGGAGGCGTTCGCCGAAGCCGCTG
>CALHLW010000233.1 GCA_938034615.1 uncultured Neomegalonema sp.
CCCGTGGAGGCGGCGGTGCGGGCCTTGGCCGTCGCGCTCAGTACCGACAGATACTTCGCCCCACTCATCCGCAGGCTTCCCATCACCTCACCGGAGGCATCGACCACGACGAGGCATTGCGGCTGGCCGATCTCGGTCGCCTTCGCGGCCCCGTTCTGGAGCATCGCCAGCACGGCATCATGAGTCAGGACAGGGCGGGTATCGAACAGATGAGCATCGGTCATCGGGCTTCCTCTCAAGCAATTGCCCGCGTAGGAATACCTGAGCGCCGCCTGAAGACGAGAGAAAAATGACGTCCTCCCCCTCTGCCCTGCTGACCGCCATGTTCGAAGCCGCCGTGGCCGCCGCCGACCCGATGCTCTGCGTCCCTGCGCATTTGCCGAAGGATGTGAAGGGCCGCCTCGTTGTCGTCGGGGCGGGCAAGGCATCGGCCCGCATGGCGCAGGCAGTCGAGGCGCATTGGACCGGGCCACTGGAGGGCGTGGTCGTCACCCGCTACGGCCATGCCGCGCCTTGCGAGCATATCCGCATCATCGAAGCTGCCCACCCGGTCCCCGATGCCGCCGGGGAGGCGGCAACCCTCGCCATTCTCGATGCGGTGAGCGGTTTGACCGAAGGCGACGTCGTTCTCGCGCTGATCTCCGGGGGTGGCTCGGCTCTGCTAACCGCTCCGGCGGGAGAGATCACACTGGAGGAAAAGCGCGCTGTGAATACCGCCTTGCTGAAATCCGGTGCGCATATCGGCGAGATGAATATCGTCCGCAAGCATCTCAGCCGCGTGAAGGGCGGAGGACTGGCGGCAGCGGCCTATCCGGCGCGGGTTCTGGCGCTGATGATCTCGGACGTGCCGGGGGACGATCCGGGCACCATCGCCTCCGGCCCCACGGTCGGCACGGCGACCACCCCGGCGGACGCGCTGGCCCTGCTGACACGTTACGGCATCGACATGCCTGCCTCCGTTCGCGCCCATCTGGCCGCCGACACACCGCCCCCCGCCCCCGACGATCCCCGCCTCGCCCGCACCGAAAACCGCGTCATCGCCGCCCCGCAACTCTCACTGGAGGCAGCAGCACAGGTCGCGCGGGAGGCCGGGGTCATGCCGCTGATCCTCGGCGATGCCATCGAGGGCGAATCTCGCGAAGTGGCGCGTGTCATGGCCGGGATCGCGGCGCAGGTCCGTCGCCATGGCCAGCCGCTCTCCGCCCCTTGTGTGCTAATCTCGGGCGGCGAAACGACGGTAACCGTGCGCGGCAAGGGTCGCGGAGGCCGCAACGTCGAATTCGCCCTCGCTCTGGCCCTAGCGCTCGAAGAAGCGCAAGGTATCCACGCCATCGCCTGCGATACCGACGGCGTGGACGGCGCAGAAGAAACCGCCGGAGCCATCGTCACCCCCGACACCCTCCCCCGCGCCATCGCAACGGGGATGAACCCCCGCGCCATGCTCGATGACAATGACGGACACAGCTTCTTCGAAGCGCTGAATGACCGCATCGTCACCGGCCCGACCCTGACCAACGTCAACGACTTCCGGGCCGTGCTGATCGGCGCAATTAACTAATATTCCCTAGAATTGTTCTATTATGGTACAGTGTCTCCTTAAACGGGAGACCCGACCATGTATATGCGCCTGATCCTGACGACGCTCGCGTTCGTCGCCATCCCCACAATCGCCGCTGCGCAGGATCGCTGCTCGGCTAATTTCCTGTCCGGTAACGCCAAATACGTGATCGACGCCGCCAGCGGTAATCCAATGGTCATGCTGCCCTATGCCGCGACCGGTTATGCGGGCAACGGCTACACCAACTATACCGTCGATCTCGGCGGCGGCACCTATGGTGGCGGGTACGGAAAACCCGTCGATCCGCCTGTTATGCCGCCCCCTCCCCCGCCACCACCGCCCGTCGAACCGGGCTTCACCGACGATCTCGCCCTTGCCCCGAACGATATCGGCGCGACCCGGCTGATCTTTCCCGGTGACGGCACGGGGCAATTGACCGGACCAAACACGAATTTCACCTTCACGGGAGTCGATCCGACCGGCCTCTTCGTCGATGGAGACCTGATCGCTCGGGGAGGCTCCGGCCTCATCGCCCGCTCGCCGACCACGGCGGTCCCGGATGCCAGCGGCGCGGTCCTGCGCGTCGGCAGCGGATTCAACCCGGCCGGCACCCGCGCCGTTCGCGCCACTTTTGCGAATGGTGCAATCCTCGACACCACCGTCCTTCGCCCCGGTCAGCCCGAACCATCGATGCCACCGACCCCACCAAGCGGCTTCTCCGGTGATCTGATGCTGGAACCGAACGCGGTCAATGCAACTCGCCTCAGCTTTCCGGGCGATGGCACCGCGATCCTGATCGGCACCGGAACCAGCGTGATCTTCGCCGGGGTCGATGCCAGCGGCCTCGCACGAGACGCCCCCGTCATCGCACGATCCGGTTCCGGCACGGTGAACGGATTGGCGGCGCTCGCCGTGCCGCTGTTCGACGACAACGGCCCCGTCGTCCTGACCCTCAGCGCAGGGTTCAACCCGACCGGAACGCAGGCAGTCAACGCCCGCTTCTCGACCGGCGCAGAGTTGCAGACCAACGTCATACGGCAGAACTGACAGCCTTCACGCTGCGTCGGCGAATTGCTAGGTTGGGCGGCGCAGCCCGTGAAAGGACAGTCCATGCCGCTGGCCGAACTGAACATCGCCATGCCGAAATTCCATCTCGACGATCCCCGGATTGCAGATTTCATGCATAATCTCGAGCGGGTGAACCGCCTCGCCGAACGAATGCCGGGATTCGTCTGGCGGTTCGTCGAGGAACCGGAGGGCCACCCCGAACACCAGCCAATCCCCTGGGATACGCAGATCGTGAACCTGAGCGTCTGGGAGCGACCCGAAGACCTCGAACATTTCGTCTGGAATACGCTTCACAAGACCTTCTACGACCGCAAAGCCGAATGGTTCGAAGCGATGGAAGCGCATCATTTCGTGATGTGGGAGGTACCGGAGGGGCATCACCCGACGCTGCTGGAGGCCAAGGAACGCCTCGACCATCTCGATGCCCATGGCAACACTGATTTCGCCTTCGGCTGGTCGCACCTCAAGACAATGCAGGGGCAGGCTCTTACTGCCTCTCAGTAGTATTTGGAGCGCCGACATTCCGAAAAATCTTTGTCATTCCGCGACTTGATCGCGGAATCCATCGTACAGCATGGGCGGAGCAATGGACCCCGCGATCAAGTCGCGGGGTGACAAAATCCAGACAATTGCTGCGCTGCCAAAAGCACAATCGCCTTTACGCGCTCGCGTCCAGCTTCGCGAGGATCGCATCGCCCATCTCGACGGTGCCGACCTGCTTCATGCCGTCCTGCATGATGTCGCCCGTGCGGTAGCCATCGGACAGCACCGACTGCAAAGCATTCTCCAGCCGATCCGCCTCGCCGCCGAGGTCGAAGCTGTAGCGCAGAGCCATCGCGAAGCTGAGAACCATGGCGATGGGGTTTGCGAGGCCCTTGCCGGTGATATCCGGGGCCGAGCCATGCACGGGTTCGTACATCGCCTTGCGCCGCCCGGTATCGTCCGCCGCCCCCAGCGAGGCCGAAGGCAGCATCCCAAGCGACCCGGTCAGCATCGCCGCACAATCGGACAGCAGATCACCGAACAGGTTGTCC
Source organism: uncultured Neomegalonema sp. (assembly GCA_938034615.1). Lineage (GTDB taxonomy): Bacteria > Pseudomonadota > Alphaproteobacteria > Rhodobacterales > Rhodobacteraceae > JAHDDY01. The sequence goes on from CALHLW010000233.1 coordinate 3,661, forward strand.
GTGACGATCACATCGAATTGCTTGGGCGCGCGCACCAACTGCATCGCGCAGTTATCGGCATACATATGCGACAATTCCACATCCGGGTACTCAGCCGCGAGTTTCGTCATCTCCTCGCGCCAGAGAATACCCGATTCCATGACATTGGCTTTCTCGACCGAGCAGAGCTTACCCCCCCGCTTCTGCGCCAGCTCGAACGCGGCACGTCCTACGCGCACGATCTCATAGGTATCGTAGACCTGCGTATTCACGCCCCGCCGCTCTCCATTCGGCAGATCGCTGATCCCGCGCGGTTCGCCGAAATAGGTGCCGCCCGTCAACTCGCGCACGATCATGATGTCGAGACCCGCCACCAACTCCCGCTTCAACGACGACGCATCCGCCAGCGCATCGAAGCACATGGCCGGGCGCAGATTGGCAAACAATTCCATTTCCTTGCGCAACCGCAATAGCCCGCGCTCCGGCTTGATCGAGAAATCCAGATCATCCCATGCCGGTCCGCCCACCGCACCGAGCAGAACCGCATCCACCTCCTGCGCCTTGGCCATGGTCTCGCCATGCAGCGGAATACCATGGGCATCGATGGCCGCCCCGCCCACGAGGTCTTCCTGCACGTCGAAGCTGACGCTCTGCTTGCTACCGAACCAGTCGATGACGCGGCTCACCTGTTCCATGGCCTCCGGGCCGATACCATCACCGGGAAGGACGAGAAGCGAGCGATTGGACATGGAAAAGGCTCCGTATATGGGCTGGCAAGATGCGCCGGAGGCTTACCCGATGCCCGCGCCCCCGTAAAGCCAGTGCCGAACGCAGTAAAAGACCCACCCCGGACTCATCCTTCGTTTAACTTTCCCCGTTAGGGTTATCGGCGGATTGAGGGACGCACTTCCCGGCCAGAAGGCCGAACCTACCCCCCTCGACCACCCTTTGTGATCTGCGTGTGGGCCATCGCGACGCCCCTGCGCCCCCGTGAAGCCGGAGCTGAGTGACCATGTCTGCATCTGAATCCCGCGACGATTCGTTCGAAGTCGAGTCGAACAGCCCGTTCTACTTCAACACGTCGCATTGGCGTGCCGTGGACGGAATGCTGGAGGGTGTGCGCGAGCGCGCGGGCCTGATGGTCCTGACCGGTCCGACCGGCTCGGGCAAGACCATGATCATGCGAGCGATCTCCGAAGGGCTGGAGGAGAATACCCCCGGCCTCTTCCTGCAATATGCCAGCCTCAACTTCCGGGAATTCGTCAACTTCCTGCACTCCTCGCTGCGGGTCGAAGACGAAGTGATGGATTCGCCGAACAAGGCCGTTGCCCTGCGCGAATTTCTCTACATTCAGGCAAAACGCGGCGAGACCGGCGTGGTCTTCATCGACGAGGCCCATAACCTCGAACCCGACGTGCTGAAGATGCTGCCAAAACTCGCGCGCTTCGACACGCTGGAGGACGGGCGCATCGTCGGCCTGCAATTCGTGCTGATCGGCAGCGAAGACATGCGCGAGATCATGGCCGATTCGGAATTCGACGAGGTCCGGGCAAAAATCACCGTCGATCACACCCTGCGTTTCTTCACGAAGGCCGAGCTGAAACAGTTCCTCAAGAAACGCCTTGCGCCCATCGCACGGATGACGGACGAGCCGATCACCGAAGAAGGCGTCGAGGAGATGGGCCGCTTCACCGGGGGCAGTCCGCGCCTCATCGGGATGATCTGTTCGCATACGATGCTTTTCGCGGCCGAGAACCCCGGCAAATCCATCGACGCGAAAATGGTGCAGGAGGCCGCCGAAGCCCTGATGCTCTCGCCCGTCGAGAACCCCTTCGCCGACGAGGAAAACGATCCGCAGGCCGCCGCAGGCCCCTTCTCGGAAGCCGATCTTTCCGGCGAGGCACCCAAGGAACGGGTAACTCCGGTCCTGCCGGAATTCTCCAGCACCGAAACGGTCTATTCCACGGATGCGCCCGAAGCCGCCATCACCCTCGATCCTTCGGCGGAGGAAGACGAAGTAACGGCAGGGGGAAGCCCCGATATCGTTGGCGAGGACATCACCCCCGACGCGGACACGTCTCTCTATGCAGACGATCATGTCGCCGTGGCGAAAACCGAGCCGGAAGCGACTGCAAAGCCGAAGAAAGAAGCCGTCGAGGACGCGGCTGATGACGACGAATTCAGCGAATTCGACCACGCCGCCTTCGACCGGGCGCTCGAAGACGATGATCTCGATGACGACCTCGACGATGACGAATTCGATGATCTGGACGAGGGTGACGAAACCCTTGGCTCCGAGAAGAAGAAGCCAGCGGTCAAGAAGGGCGGCACGTCTTTCCTGACCAAGCTCGGCCTCGGCAAGAAAAACGAGGGCGCTCCATCCAAGGTGTTGGGCGCAAGCCGAAAGAAAGACAAGCCCGTCGATGCGGCCCCGGTTGTCCCGACGAAACGCGGCCCGAAAGCTGTCGTTACCGGAGCGCGCGAGAAGAAGATGAAGATGGCTGGCATCGCCGCCGCCGTCGTCGCCGTCGCGGGCATCGGTTATGCTGCTCACAAGCCCGTCATCTCCGCCGTGCAGGGAATGATCTCCAAACCGGCCCAGACGGCGCAAGCGCCACGTCCGGCTCCGGTTCAGCCTTCCGGCAATGCACAGACGGCATCGCTGAATGCCCCTGCTCTGCCGAGCCTGTCGACCAATGCGCCACCCGCCCCCGAAGGCGAACAGAAACCCGTAACGGTCACGGTCGAGAACACCCGCTCACCCGCCACCGGCGGATGGGGCGCAAGGGTCGTCGTCGCAAACGCGAGCGACGGTGCCACCGCGGCACCATCGGCTCCATCTGCCCCGACCCGCACCGCCAGCACGGATAAAGCGATCCCCGCCCCTGCGGCGAACATCGCAAAGGGCGCGCTCGACCTGGTCGACAGGGCCTTGGGCATGGGCGAAAAGAATTCGAATAGCGACAAGGTCGGCGGCGTGCTCGCGGCAGCATCCAATCAGGTTGCGAGCCTGCGCGACCGGCTCACCAACAATGGCCTCTCGCCGGAGCAGGCGGCGGCCAAGGCCCGCGCTCTTGTTGCGCAGGGCGATGAGCATTTCGCCGGACGCCGCTACATCACACCGTCGAGCGGCAATGCCTATGACGCCTATCGCGAAGCACTGGCCCTCCAGCCGGAGAGCGAGCAGGCGAAGGCAGGCATCACCAAACTGCGTGAGCATTTCGCAAAGAAGGCCGAAGGCGCCCGCAATGCCCGCCAGTGGGAGAGCGCGAACGGCTATTTCGAAACCGCCATCGCGATCAGCAACCTTCGCCCGGTGAATTGACGCACTCTACCGCATGACTGACCGAAGACGCCGCATCCGACAGGGTGCGGCGTTTTCATGTGCGCTTCGCTGGCGCGCGCCCTATCCTCACGACCGGGAGGACGGGAATGACCACGATGACCGACGGGCGGGATGCGTCCCTGCTGACCAAACGGCGCTTTGCGCCGCTGTTCTGGGTTCAGGCCCTCGGGGCGTTCAACGATCAGGTGTTCAAGACCGGATTTCTGGTCCTGCTCACCTACCGGCTGGCCGCCGAGATGGGGCTGAACGCCTCGCTGCATAATACGATTGCAAGCGCGCTGTTCATCATCCCCTTCGCCCTTGTCGCGCCCACCGCCGGGATGGTGGCGGACGGCGTGGACAAGGCAAAGATGATGCGGGTCATCAAGGCGCTGGAGATCGGCCTGATGATCGTCGGGGCCATCGCCTTCCACGTCCAGAATCTCATGCTGCTCTATGCGCTGCTGTTCCTGATGGGCGCGCAATCGGCCCTGTTCGCGCCAATCAAGTACGGTGTGCTGCCGCAATATCTCGGCCCTGCCGAGCTGGCGCGCGGAAACGGGATTATACAGGCGGCGACCTTCCTCGCGATCCTGCTCGGACAGATCGTGGGGGCCAAGCTGGTGCTGACCCCCTACGGAGTAACGGCGATTGCGGTCGGGGTGATCATGATCGCGATCCTCGGCTTCATCGCCAGCCTCTTCGCGCCCCCCGCCCCGCCCATCGGCACACCGCCAAAGGTGGACTGGGTGCTGCCCCGTGCGATGTGGAGCGTCGTGCGCGACGGCCGCAAGATACCGAAGGCCTTTCGCGCCATCCTCGGGATCGCATGGTTCTGGTTCACGGGCGCGGCGTTCCTTGCGCTCTTGCCCCCCTATGCGCTCGAAGGGCTGCACGGTACGAACGGGGTTTTCATCCTGCTGCTCTCGACGTTCTCGATAGGCGTGGCCATCGGCGCGCTGCTCTGCGCGCGGATCTTCGGCGAACGACCGGCGGTGCCCATGGCGGCATGGGGCGCAGCGGGGATCGCGCTGGCCTCCGTCGCGCTCTGGCCCGCGACAATGTATTGGCGGGCGAGCATTGATTTCGCAGGGCCGCTGATCGAATTCGGGGGTTTCATCGGCGATCCTCGTAGCTGGCCAATCCTCGGGTGCTTCGCCGTGCTGGCCGCGTGTTCGGGCCTCTACGTCACACCACTCAACGTCGTGTTACAGGTGGAGGCCCCACCCGAAGCACGCGGGCGCTTCGTTGCCTGCTCGAACACCGTGGATGCCTTGGTTATGGCCTCCTCGGCGCTCCTCGCCGCCATCATGGTCGGCGCGGGGCTGCAACAATGGGACGTCTACGCGATCATAGGCGGAACCGGCTTCCTCGCGGCGCTTTGGGCCATACGACAGGGGCGCTGACACCTGATCGCAATCGCGTGATGAAACGCCAATGCTTGTTGTGACGTTAAGCAGGGAGTCCCACATTACAGGACAAGACAATATTCCCTAGGAGGCTTCGATGACCAACCGCCGCACATTTCTGCTTTCCGGTGCTGCCCTGCTTGCCGCCGCGACCCCTGTATTCGCGCGGAAGGACGGGGACTTCGAGATCACGAAGACGCCGGAGGAATGGAAAGCCATCCTGACGCCGAACCAATACCGCGTACTGCGCGAGGAAGGCACCGAGCGCGCCTTCACCAGCCCGCTGGACAAGAATTACGCCGAAGGCACCTATCACTGTGCCGGGTGCGACAATCCGCTCTACTCGTCGGAAACGAAGTTCGATTCAAAGACCGGGTGGCCGAGCTTCTGGGCCCCGATCAGCGAGGACGCGGTTGGCACCACCACCGACTACAAACTGTTCTATCCTCGCACCGAAGTGCATTGCGCCCGCTGTGGTGGCCATCAGGGCCATGTCTTCAACGACGGTCCGAAACCGACCGGGAAGCGCCACTGCATCAACGGCGTTGCAATGACGTTCAAGCCAGCCAAATCCGAAAGCTGATCTCAGCGACTGAGACCAAAACGGCCATGGAAGGCGCTGCATCCGTGCAGCGCCTTTTTTTCGTATCCAGCGTGAAGAAGCCGCCCTTATGTCGGACCTCTTTTCCTGCCCCGGCCTTGAGCGGGGGTCTCTAGAAGCTCGCACAGACCCCCGCTCAAGGCCGAGGCGGGAGAAATTTCCGGAGCAGTCATTCATTGAGACCGCTACATGCTTTATCAAGGATAGCCGACCCGATCATAAATCATCTGCGCTTCCTTCTGGTGCACGCCCAGTTCCGAGACATTAAGCGCATCGGCCTCGAACGCGCCAAGCGATGCGGCCTCGTCGGAAACCTCTGCCCCTTCGACCACCGGAAACTCGTCATTCCCCGCCGAGAAATACGCCTGCGCCGCATCGCTGACGAGGTATTCGAGAAACCGGATCGCGTTCTCGCGGTTCGGTGCATAGGCCGCGACCCCGCCCCCCGAGACATTCACATGCGCACCCCGATCCTCCTGATTGGGAAAGACCCAGCCAATCCCATCGATGCCCTCGGACAATCCCTTCACGGATTTACGCAGCCCCCGAGCGAAGTAATAGCTGTTCGCCAGGGCAATATCGCATTCCCCGGAGATCAGACCCCGAAGCTGATCGGTGTCGCCTCCCTGCGGCTTGCGGGCGAGGTTATCATACAGCCCTTGCGTCCATTCAGTCGCCGCCTCCGCGCCGTCATGGGCAACGATAGAGGCTAGCAGGGATTGCATGTAGATATTCGAGGACGAGCGCGCGCAGACCTGCCCTTTGTATTGCGGATCGGCCAGCGCCTCGTAGGTCTGCGGCGGGTTCTTCACGCGATCCTTGGCGTAGAAGATCATGCGCGCCCGCTGCGAGAAGGCGAACCACTCTCCCCTCGGCTCGCGCAGGTTCTCGGGGATGCGCTCATTCAGCACATCCGACTCCACAGACTGGAGCAGCCCCGCCTCAGTGGCCCGCCAGAGGTTGCCCGCATCGACCGTCAGGAGAATATCGGCAGGACTGTTCTTCCCCTCGGCCCGCATCCGCTCCATCAGCGCCCCGGCCTTCGCCTCGATCCGGTTAACGGTGATGCCGGTCTGCGCCTCGAAATCGGTATAGAGGCGCTCGTCGGTATCGTAATGGCGCGAAGAATAGAGGTTTAATTCCCCTTCCGCAAAGGCAGCAGTAGTGGCCATGGCAACGAGCGCGATAGCGCTCAGGAACGTCTGGAAACGCATGGAAACAGGCTCCGGGTCTGGCGGCGACTCTGGTGTCGTCACCCGGAATGTCGATTACCCGAGTATTTCAGTCAAGATAAATTCTCGGGCATCAATGGCATGTCCGTATCACCCGGTTTCGCCCCCGCCGCCGTCAGCATCGCGTGGACCTGACCCCGATGATGGGTACCGTGATTGAAGAAGTGGATGAGCAGCAAACTCTTCGGCTTCGTGATCTCGCGTCCCGCCGCCCCGGACCACCATGTCAGATCATCGGCGAACCAGTCCTCGCCCAGACCCGCGGTCCAGTCGAGGATCGTAGCATCCATCGCGCGGCGTTCGGTGACATAGTCACCCCACGTCGCCGTCTCTCGCATCGACTCCGGGATGGCGCTGCCTTTGGGCGCATCGGTCCCCGCAAACCGGCTCATCCAGATGCGATCACCCCAGAGCAGATGGTTGAGCGTTCCGGCGATCGACCCGAAGAACGCCCCCCGATCCACCACCCGCGCTGCCTCGTCAAGCCCATTGGCAGCCTCGGTGATGCTCTCGTTCTGCCATGCTGTATAGCGGGCCATGGTGCGGGCATAGTCTCCATCGATCATGCGCATCATGCCCCGACGAGGGCGCGCAGATAGGCGACGCTCGCTTCGGAGGTCCAGTCGATCTTCCAGCCTTGCAACACACCGATCACATTGCCGGTGGGGGCGATGAAGAATGTCGTCGGCGTGCCGACGGGATCGGGATTGAAGAACAAACCTGCATTGTAAGCGCCGACATCGACCGCGACGGGCAAGTGATCGAGATTCTTGCGATCATAATACTTGCGTACCCGTTTCATCGCATCGTCAGGGCTTTCCCGGAACACGAACTCATCGATGGAGATCGGCAAGACACGAATGTTATCGATCCCCTGCTCATCGAGAATTCTGGAAAGCTCGCTCAGATCGGGCATTTCGACCTGACAGTTCGGGCAGGTCGTGAACCAGACCGTCGCCAGCACCAACTCGCCGGGATAGTCGCGCAGGGTTGCCGTCGTGCCATCCTCGAACCGGATTTCCCCATCGGGGGGAGGGAAAGGCTCAAACCCTGTGATGATCTCGCTCTCGATGGTTTCGCCCTGCGCCTGGGCGGGCATGGAAAGCGCGAAGGTCGAGAGGGCGAGCGCGGCCCCGGCGATCATGTGTTTCAACATGCTGACATCACTCCTTTTGCGTAGGTTTACCGACCTGTTCGTAGCCTGTCGCGTTGTGGGTATTCACAACCCCTCGAAAGCGGCATCGGTAAGGCACAGCGATGATGCACTCACCCCGATCCTGTCGTGGACAGGGATTGCAAGTTCATTATTCCGCGTAAACAATAATCGTAGAATGAGGGAGAACAGCATGTACCTGCACGATGCCTTGATGAAACGGGAAAGCCCCGTCCGCGCCTTGCTGATCGGCGCAGGCAAGTTCGGTTCGATGTTTCTCAGTCAGGTGCCGACGACCCCCGGTCTGGAGGTCGCGATCATTGCCGACCTGCGCCCCGATGCCGCCCGCGCCGCCTGTCGCAATGTCGGCTGGAGCGAAGAACAGATCGCCGCGACCACCTTCACCGACGACGCACTCACGGCGATTGCCAAGGGTGAGATAGACGTGGTGATCGAAGCCACCGGCCATCCGGCGGCTGGCATCACCCATGCCTCGGCGGCCATTGACGCGGGGCGTCATATTGTGATGGTCAATGTGGAGGCCGATGCGCTGGCCGGCCCCCTTCTGGCCCAGCGCGCCCGCGCCGCAGGAACCGTCTACTCCCTCGCCTATGGGGATCAGCCCGCCCTGATTGCTGAGATGGTGGATTGGGCACGCTGCACCGGCTTCACCGTCACGGCAGCGGGCAAGGGCACGAAATACGAGCCACATTACCACGCCTCCACGCCCGATACCGTCTGGGACCATTACGGCCTGACTGCCGAACAGGCGCGCGAGGCCGGAATGAACCCGAAGATGTTCAATTCCTTCCTCGACGGCACGAAATCAGCGCTGGAGATGGCAGCCGTCGCCAATGCTTGCGACTTGGCCGTCCCCGAGGCCGGTCTCGCCTTCCCGCCCTGCGGCATGGACGATCTCGCCCATGTCCTGCGCCCGCGCGCCGAAGGCGGCGTGTTGGATGGGGCAGAAATGGTCGAGGTGGTGTCGTCGATGGAGCGCGACGGACGCGAAGTCGCCAAAGATTTGCGCTGGGGTGTCTATGTCGTGATCGAAGCCCCCACCGACTACGCCGCCGCGTGTTTCCGGCAATACGGCATGAATACCGATGCAAGCGGGCGCTATTCGGCGATGTACAAGCCCTTCCACCTCATCGGCCTCGAACTCGGTATCTCCGTCCTCTCCGCCGCCCTGCTGAACCAACCGACCGGATCGACAAAAGACTGGCGCGGCGATGTGGTGGCCACCGCCAAGCGTGACCTCAAAGCGGGCGAGACGCTCGACGG
>CALHLW010000234.1 GCA_938034615.1 uncultured Neomegalonema sp.
GGCCTGAAGGTCGTCGATCTCTCTCAGGGTTTGGCCGGTCCCTATTGCGGGATGCTGATGGCTCAACAGGGCGCGGATGTCATCAAGGTCGAGCCGCAGGGCGGCGATTGTGCGCGGCTGATCGGCGGGGGCTACGGCGACCACACCGCCTATTCCATCGTCGCCAATATGGGCAAGCGGGCGATCAGCCTGAACCTCAAGCATGACGATGCCAAATCGATCACCGACACGATGATCGCCGATGCCGACGTGTTTATCGAAGGCTATCGCCCCGGCGTGGCCGAGCGACTTGGTTACGGCTACGAGCGTCTCGCGGAGATGAACCCCGGCCTGATCTACATTTCGATCTCCGGCTACGGCAAATCCGGCCCCATGCGCGACCGTCCGGCGATGGATCCGATGCTGCAAGCCTTCAGCGGCTTCGTGCATGAAAACTCGTCGAACACCCGCAGGCAAAGGAACTCGATGTCTTCGCGTGGCTGGAACAGGCCGGGTCGGACGATCCGTGGCCCGTGCCCAATATCCCCGGCCAGCCGAAATTCACCGTGGGCGAGGTGCTGTCGCAATCCCCGACCGTGGGTCAGCATACCCGCGCGGTATTGGCCGATCTTGGATACGCCAAACCCGAAATCAAGCGTTTGTATGAAGAAGGCGTTGTCGCCTGAAAGGAAAACACCATGGACGAGAAGATGTTCGAAAAGGGCCTCGCCAACCGCAAGGCCGTCGTCGGTGCCGAGTACGTCGAGAAGAATCTGGCGGCGGCGGATGATTTTTCGCTGCCTTTTCAGGAGGCGATGACGGCTTGGTGCTGGGGCTTCGGCTGGGGCGACGAGGCCATCGATCACAAGACCCGCTCGATGATGAACCTTGCGATGCTCGGCGCGCTCGGCAAGATGAACGAATGGGAAATCCATTGCCGGGGGGCCATCAAAAACGGTGTCACTAAGGAGGAAATCCGCGCCATCGTGCACGTGGTCGGCATTTATTGCGGCGTGCCGCAATCGCTGGAATGCTTCCGCTCGGCGCGCAAGGTGCTCGAAGAACACGACATGCTGTGAGGCGGACGAACCGATGCTGGACGCCTATATCTATGACGGAATTCGCAGCCCATTCGGTCGCCATGGCGGATGTCTGGCGGCGCTGCGCCCCGATGATCTCATGGCGCAGGTCATCAGGGCGCTGATGGCGCGGAGCGATCTGCCCGCTGCGAAGATCGAAGACGTGGTGATCGGCAACGTCTGTCAGTCGGGCGAGGACAGCCGGAATATAGCGCGTTTCTCCGCCCTCTTGGCCGGATTGCCCGAGACGGCGGGCGCACAGACCGTCAATCGGCTCTGCGGGTCGAGCATGTCAGCGGCGCTCGACATCGCGCGAGCCGTGACGTTGGGCGACGGCGATCTCTCCATCGCCGGGGGCGTCGAAAGCATGACGCGCGCGCCTTTCGTCATGGCAAAATCCGCCGCCGCATGGTCGCGCCAATCGGAAATCTACGATGCCACGGCAGGCAAACCCTTCCCCAATCCGGCCTTCGGAACCGCATTTGGCACCGATACCATGCCGCAGACAGCGGATAATCTGGCCGTCGAATATGATCTGGCCCGCGAGTCATGCGACGCTTATGCAATCGAAAGCCAACGAAGATGCGAGGCCGCCCGCGCCGATGGCTTCTTCGAGGACGAAATCACCGCCATAGAAATCACGGGTCGCAAGGGCGCGGTCACGTCGGTCACTGCCGACGAACATCCTCGCCCGGATACCCAGCCAGAGAAAGTCGCAGCCCTGCGCCCTCTCTTCGCCAACGGCGTGGTGACGGCGGCGAATGCGTCCGGGATCAATGACGGGGCGGCGGCACTGGCTATAGGGTGCAAGGGTCTCGGCAATCCCCGCGCCCGCATTCTGGCTGGGGCCGTTTCGGGCGTTGCGCCGCGCATCATGGGGATCGGTCCGGCCCATGCCATCCCCAAGGCACTGGACAGGGCGGGCCTGACGCTCGCCGATATGGATGTGATCGAGATCGACGAGGCTTTTGCCGCCCAGATTCTCGCCTGCTGCGCCGCGCTCAAGATCGACCCCGAAGACCCACGCCTGAACCCCAATGGCGGGGCCATTGCCGTGGGCCACCCGCTCGGCGCTTCGGGCGCAAGGGTCATCCTGACCGGACTGCGGCAGTTGGAACGCAGCGGTGGTCGGTATGCCGCCCTGTCGCTCTGCATCGGCTTCGGTCAAGGCATTGCCATGATTGTCGAAAGGTTGGATTGAGGGGTATGAGCGAAGAACAAGCCCTCGCAGCGGTTGACCCAGCACATACCTTGGATACGAGTGCCTTGCACCGCTATCTTGCAGAGCAGGTCGCAGGGTTTTCAGGCGATCTGACCGTGCGTCAGTTCACGGCGGGCCAGAGTAACCCGACGTTTCAACTGACGGCAGGGGGTCGGAAATATGTGCTTCGCAAGAAACCGCCCGGCGAGCTGCTGCCGTCCGCCCATGCGGTGGATCGGGAATATCGCGTGATGGCAGCGTTGCAGGATACGCCCGTGCCGGTGCCACTGGTGCTGACCCTGTGCATGGATCGGGATGTCATCGGCACGGAATTCTACGTGATGGAGATGGTCGAGGGCCGGGTGTTCCAAGACCCCGGACTGCCCGGTTTTTCACCCAAGGAACGCCGCCATTTCTACGATGGCTTCATCAGGTCGCTCGCGGCGCTGCACAGCATCGACCCCGAGACGGTGGGCCTGTCCGATTTTGGCCGCCCGCAAGGGTTTCTAGCGCGTCAAGTTTCCCGCTGGACCAAACAATACAAGGCGACCGAAACGGAGAAAATCGACGCTTTCGACAATCTGATTGAATGGCTGCCGCAAAACCTGCCCGAAGACGACGAGGTCGCGATTGTTCATGGAGATTTCCGGCCCGGCAATGTGATCATCGGGAACGAACGCCCCGATATCATGGCGCTGCTGGACTGGGAACTTTGCACATTGGGGCACCCGCTAGCCGATCTGGGCTACTTCGGCGCGCTGTACCATGCCGATGTCCTCGTGAATGGACGCCTGAAGGGCCTCGATTATGCCGCGCTGGGAATTCCGACCGAGCAGGAATTCCTCGATCTCTATTGCCGATATTCCGGGCGCACTGGTGGCATCGACAACTATCTATTCTTCGTCGTCTTCTCGCTTTTTCGCAGCGCCGCAATCGTTCAGGGCGTCTACAAGCGGGGCCTGGATGGCAACGCCGCTTCGCAGAAAGCTGTAGAACTGGGCCATCTGGCAAGGCTGCGCGCAGAGACCGCCTGGCGGATAGTCGAACAGAATTTCTAGATTAATCGGCGATCAAGCTGAGTCAGGAACTGCGCCTAAAGCCGCGCATTTCCTGACGCTATGCGGTTCAACCTGATCGCCGATCACTTTAGCAGAATCACGCTCTTCCATGCCAATCGGGGTGCAACAGGCTCCCTGCTCTACCGCGCCCCGAATGACTATCCTCAACGCTACCCCGACGGGATTCGACTCGCGAGGGGGATAACACCTTCGGTTTCGATCACCGTATCAGGCGCGGCGAGGGCTCGGCGGGGACTGAGGGCATCAAGGCCGGAGATACTGCCCTGTTTGGGCGTTTCCAGCGGACCAAGCTGGTGCAGATACGCATCCACGCCGCTCGCCCGGTCATAGACCGAGAAATCCGTGGAGCGATCCCGGAACGATTTCAACACCTGCCCCAGGCCCTTCATCCCCGTCTCGCGCTGGCGGCGCACCTGATCGAGGTCGATCTCGATGGGGAACATATCCTCCTGCCCCGCCGACTGGTGCAATACCATTGAGGTCGGATCGACGATGCAGGACCGCCCCACGCCGCCTGAGCCTAACCCATTGATATCGATAATATAACATTGAAATTGCGCGGCGGTCGCCCGCGCGATGGCCAGTTCCGCATCGCGGTCGGTCGTCCCGGTCAGCACGGGATGCAGCAGCACCTCGACGCCTTGCGCCGTCATTTGGCGCGTCGTCTCCGGGAACCAGATATCGTAGCAGATCGACAGGCCGAACCGCCCGACCTGCGGCACGTCGAAAATGCAGAAATCCGTCCCCGCCTCGATCCCGGCCTCATAGGGCCGGAAGGGAAACATCTTGCGATATTTCGAGATGATCTCGCCCTGCGGATTGATGACGACAGACGTATTGTAAATGCGCCCATCCTCGGCCTTTTCGAACATCGAGCCGGGGATCAGCCAGATATTGTGCTCGCGCGCCGCCTCGCAGAACTGGTTGAGCACCGGGTTCGGGAACGGCATGGCGTTATGCGAGAGCGGGCCGAAGGGGGCCAGCTCCGAAAACAGCACCATCTGCGTCCACGGGAAACGGATCATCAGCACGTCGAGACGCTGTTTCATCGTCTCGACATTGCTCTCGAGGGCCGAAACCTGCATCTGGATGCCGGCTATGGCGAAGGGGGTCATGGGGAGTGCCTCCAAGAGGGTTCGCACGGATGCTAGCGCATATAGATAAGACCTTGCCAGCCTTGCGACACCCTTAAGCCATGAATTTTGTTGCAGTGCAGCGCCAGGGACTCACTTTCCCTCCGGTTCCTCCCGCGATACCGAAAACGCGGTGAAGCCGAGGCTGCGCAGCCATGCCTCCGCCCGGTCAAGGCTGGTCCATTCACGGGGCAGCCCCCGCGCGCTGGTGATGCGCCGCCACTGACCATCCGCCATGGCCCAGATGCCCCAAGCATAAGGATGCTCGTCGAGATTCCCGAACCCGCCCCCCTTCGTCTCCCGCGGCACCCAGCGCACGAGCGGATCGCCCTGAAGCCGGAACTGCGCGCGCAGGGCCACGAGTTCGGGTTGCAGCAGCGGCGGCGCCCCGGTATCGGCAAATGGCGAAATCATCGGTCCCCCTCTGGACAAGGCGCAAGTTGATCCTTACATCATGGATCATGGTGTTGAGGACGAGGTGTCCCAGCACGACAAGAATAACGAGGATCGAGCATGGAAGTCACGTTTCGCAGTCTGTCGGAGAACGCCCCCGACGCCGCATGGAAAAAAGTCTTCACGACCGGCTGGCCGGGCTGGAAAGCATGGCTGCGCGCCCGCCAGAGCGCCGATGCCCCCACGCTGGCCGCGTCCGAGAAAGCCTTGCGCCTCCACATGCCCGAATTCGCGCCGGTCTGGGAAAAGCTTGTGGAGCGCGTGGGTGCAGATGAGGAAGCCGCACGCTTCCTGACCTTCTGGACCCCGCCCCGCTACCTCGGTCAGTGCGCCAATGCCGTCTCGGGTGGCGATACCCCCACGCTGGTCCGCAATTACGACCTCGATCCCCGCCTGAACGAAGCTACGATGCTCAAAACCGCATGGTCGGGCCGCGAGGTCATGGGCATGGTCGAGGGTCTGGCGGGCCTCGCCGATGGCATCAACGACGACGGTCTGGCCGTCTCGCTTACCTATGGCGGGCGCAGCAAGGCAGTCGGCGAGGGCTTTGGCATCCCGCTGACGATCCGCTACCTGCTGGAAACCTGCTCCGATGTGGCCGAGGCGGAGGAAACCCTGCGCCGCCTGCCCCATCACATGAGCTACAACCTTACCCTGCTAGACCGCGAAGGCGCGCATATAACCGCCATGGTCGCCCCGGATCGCGAGATCGTCATCTCCGACGCACGGTTCATCACGAACCATCAAGGCAACGTCGAAGACGAGAAACACGCCGCCTTCTGCAACACTGTCGGGCGGCTCAACCACCTACATGAGGCGGATGTGGGCAATCTGGACCGCAAGGAACTCATCGAGACGTTCCAGAGCAAGCCGATGTATAACACGCAGTTCGATGCCGGTTTCGGCACCGTCTATACTGCCGCCTATACCCCGGCGCGCGGCGAGGCGACGCTGATCTGGCCCGGACAGCCGGAATGGTCGCAAAGCTTCGACGTTTTCCGCGAGGAAACCCGCACTACGACCTATGCGGCTCCCGCATGGAAAGCGGACGCCGGAGACGAGAGCGAAGCAGACTGGATACGCTTCGTCCCACCCGAAGCGCGCCGCTGGGTCTTGCTCGGGGTCGAAAATACAGCATAGTAATGTTGAATTGATCCGAACGGAGAAACGCGCATGACCGACCATCCCATCGACATGACATTGTCGCCGGACGTGACGCCTTTCTTCGACGCGGATTCCAATACCTTCAGCTATATCGTGCGCGATCCCGGATCGAATGCCTGCGCCATCTTCGACCCGGTGATGGAGATCGATTATGCGGCGGGGCGACTGGCCTTCGACCATGCCGACCGGATGATCGCCCATGTCGAGGAACACGGGCTGGAGCTGGCCTGGCTGATCGAAACCCATGTCCATGCCGATCATCTGTCCGGTGCGCCTTACATTCAGGACAAACTGGGCGGAAAGATCGGTGTAGGCGAGCAGATCGTCGCTATTCAGGAGACCTTTGGGAAGATCTTCAACGAGGGAACGGAATTCCAGCGCGACGGCTCACAATTCGACAAGCTGTTCGAGGATGGCGATATTTATGAGATCGGCGGCCTTACCGGATTTGCAATGCACACGCCGGGGCATACCCCCGCCTGCATGACCCATGTTATTGGCGATGCAGTCTTCGTGGGAGACACTTTGTTCATGCCCGACAGCGGCTCGGCACGGGCAGATTTTCCGGGGGGCGACGCGGGCATCCTCTATGACAGCATCCAGCGGGTGCTGGCCCTGCCCGATGCCATGCGCCTCTTCATGTGCCACGATTACGGGCCGAACGGGCGCGATATCCTCTGCGAGACGACCGTGGCCGAAGAAAAGGCGCACAACATCCATGTGGGCGGCGGCAAGACCCGCGAAGACTTCATCAAATTCCGCACCGCCCGCGACGCGCAACTCAAGATGCCCCGCCTCATCATCCCGGCGCTCCAAGTCAACATGCGCGCCGGAAACCTCCCAGCCGCCGATGAAGAAGGAAAAGCGTTCTTCAAGGTGCCGATCAACGGTCTTTGAACAGCGTATCGAAGGATATCCGCCCCAACATTCTATAAACAGTCGCCTAGTGTCGGAAAAACCCACGTCGGGGCATTTCGAGGGCGGCGATTTCGTCACCGTCGAGCCGGGTAAAGTGCTGATCGGCCATTGCGGAGAACGATCCGAGAAAGACGGCTCCGAACAGATTGCCGCCTTTGTGCGCGCCGAAGGCTGGGAAGCTGTCACCGCCCCATCTCCCGCGAGTTCGTGCACATGGACGGCCTTGTCGTGCCGCTCGCCCCGAAACTGCTGGCCGCCTGCCTCAATGCGCTGGAAGACTGGGGCATCCAGCAACTCCGTGACTGGGGCTTCGATTTCCTCGACGTCTCCTACCGCGAGGCGAAGAACCTCGGCGTCAATTTCGTGGCGCTGGGCAATGACCAGGTGCTGTCGATGAAAGGCGCGAACGACCTGAACGCCAAGATGCGCGCGGCGGGGCTCAAAGTCTATGATCCTGACAGGTCGATGTTCACCCTGGGCGGCGGCGTCCACTGCCTGTGTCAGGCCCTCTGCCGCGACGAGGGTTAGAGCAACTGGCCCTCTCCGACGATTGAACCGTTCCCCGCAATGGCGTAGACCCCGGCGCGAGGAGGACGCACCATGGCGATCAGGACAGCAATACTCGGAGCAAGCGGTTACACTGGGGCTGAACTCGTGCGCCTGCTCTCCGTCGTGTCGGAATACGATCTCATCGCGCTCTCCGCCGACCGCAAGGCCGGTCAACCCATGGGCGCGGTCTTCCCACATCTGTCGCATATCGACTTGCCAACGCTCTGTCGCATCGAGGAAATCAATTTCGGCGGCATCGACCATGTCTTCTGCGCGCTCCCCCATGCCACAACCCAGGGCGTCATCCGCGACCTGCCCGAGCATGTGAAGATCGTCGATCTCTCCGCCGATTTCCGCCTGCGCGACCCCGCCGCCTACGAGCAATGGTACGGCGGCGCGCACACCGCGACCGAATTGCAGAAAACCGCTGTCTACGGCCTGCCAGAGTTCTATCGCGACGACATCGCCACCGCCCGCCTCGTGGCCAGCACCGGCTGCTACGTCGCCACTGGCGTCACCCCTCTGATCCCCCTCGTGGAGCAGGGCCTCATCGACCTCGATTCCATCGTCGTGGATGCCAAATCCGGCGTCTCCGGTGCAGGGCGCGCGGCCAAGGAAGGCACCCTCTTCGCCGAAGTCTCCGAAGGTTTCCACGCCTATGGCGTCGGTAGCCACCGGCACACGGCGGAATACGATCAGGAACTTTCCCGCGCCGCTGGCAAGACCGTCGAAGTCACCTTCGCGCCGCACCTGATCCCCCAGAACCGGGGCATCCTCGCCACCATTTACGTCGAGGGCGATGCCGATGCGATCCATGCCTCCCTCACCGCCCGCTTTGGCCCGGAGCCGTTCGTCGACGTTATGCCGCTCGGCACCCTGCCCCACACCCGCCATGTGCGCGGCTCGAATTACCAGCGCATCGGAATCATCGCCGACCGCCGCGCGGGCCGCACTGTGATCGTCTCGGTGCTCGATAATCTGGTGAAAGGCGCGTCGGGACAGGCGATCCAGAACGCCAACATCATGCACGGCCTGCCCGAGACCACCGGCCTGTTGCAGCAACCCCTGTTCCCATAAGCTAAAATGGCGCGTTTCTGGTCCGTCTATGACGTCGTCAAATGCGCCATCCAGGGTTTTGCCGCCAATGACGGGACAGCCATCGCCGGATACATGGCCTATACGGGCCTGCTGTCCCTCTTTCCTTTCCTGATCTTCACCGCCGAATTGCTCGGCATGGTTTTCGGGGAGGAAGGCGTGGCTCCGACGATGGATTTCCTGTTCACCGTGCTGCCCTGGCACGTCGCCCAGACCATCGAACCGGCGGTGCGCGAGGTGCTGGACGCTCAACCGCCCGATCTTATCAGCGTCTACGCCGTCATCGCCCTCTGGATCGCCTCCAATGCCTTTGAGGCCCTGCGCACCGCACTCGACAGGGCCTATGGGCTGGTCGGCGAGCGCCATTTCGTTGCCGGACGGCTGATCTCGATCCTCTTCACCTTGGGCGGGGTCGCGGCTTTCGTCGTCATCTCGCTGTTCGTGATCGTCGCTCCGACGGTGCGCGCGCTGGCCCCGGATATCCCCTTCGTGTCTATCCCGCTCGGCACCGTGTCGCACTGGGTTTTGTTGGGGATCGGTACGACGGTGATGCTCGTCTTCCTGTTCATCCTGCATTACGCTTTGCCCGCCCATCGCCCGAAAGGGCCGCTGACCCCCGGCGTTCTGGTGACGGCGGCGCTCTGGATCGCGTTAGCAAGCCTCTTTTCGATCTACTTTCAATACGTGCCGAGTTACTCTGTGACTTACGGAACCCTCGCCGGTGTGATCGTCTGCCTCTTGTTCTTCTACCTCTCAGGAGCAATCTTCATATTCGGGGCAGAGATCAACGCGGCCCTCGACCCTCGCCTGCACAAGGCGGTGGAAGAGGACAGCAACAGCCCGCCGCTTATCTGACGGAGTGAAACCTATGGCCGCACGCCTGCGAAAGAAACAACGGATCATGCTGCTCGTGTTCGGCGCGGTGGCGCTGGCGCTGTCCACGGTGCTGGTCTCGCTGGCCATGCGCGATTCCATCGTCTTCTTCTTCGGCCCGTCCGAATTGATGGCCAGGGAAGCCGAGGGCGGCATCGGAGCAGACCGGCGCCTGCGCGTGGGCGGCATGGTGGTCGAAGGATCAGTCACGCGCGGATCGGGCGAGGTCGTCACCTTTGCCGTCACCGACATGGAGTCGCAGGTCGACGTCGCCTATGAGGGCATCCTCCCCGACCTCTTCGCCGAAGGACAGGGCGTCGTCGCCGAAGGCTATTTCCGTGAAGGCCGCTTCAAGGCGGAGACCGTGCTGGCCAAGCACGACGAAAAATACATGCCCCGCGAAGTCACCAACGCCATGGACGCCGCAAAGACGCTGAAGGA
>CALHLW010000235.1 GCA_938034615.1 uncultured Neomegalonema sp.
TTTCACGCAAGCAGCAACTCGCGCGCCATCAAGAGTGCCCCGGATACCAGCATCAGCACGATCAGCAGACGGCGAAACTGGGAATCGTCCAGCCGCTTAAAGACCATCAGCCCCATCTGCGCCGCCACCAGCGAAAAGGGCGCGACGATGGCGAGGGCTATAAGCGTATCGCGGTCGAAGACGCCTTTGAACAGGAACAGCACGATGGCGATGGCCTGCACCGCGATATTGTAGGGCTGCAGCACCGCCCGCTGCTCTGCCTTCGGCCAGGGCCGCATGGCGCACCACATGGTCGGCAACGCGCCTGAAAGTCCCGCGAGACCACCGAGGACGCCGCCGACGAACCCGATCCCGCCTTCAATCATCGGCCTCGGGCCGTCCAGCGTTGGCAATTCCCGCCTGAAGGCGAAGAACAGGCCGTAGAGGATCATGAATCCTGCGATCAGCACCTTCAGAGGGCCGGGTTCGATCCACGCCACTAGCGCCGTGCCGATGGGAATGCCGAAGAGGGCAGGAACGAGAAACCGCCCGAGCCGGGGCCAACGAATCGACTTGCGGACATAGACCGCCCCCTGAATGCCGGTCAGTACCGACATGGACAGGACCACCAGCACCGCCTGCACCGGTGGCATGATCTGGAGCCAGAACCCAAGCGCGAACAACGCCGTTCCAAACCCGGCCAGCCCGTTCACGAAGCCCCCGGCAATCGCTCCGAGGGCGAGCAGGAAGACGAACTCGACCGTCATGAACGGGGCGAGATGACGCCACTTTCGATAATCCCGTCGAACAAGAACTGCACGGCCAGCGCTGCAAGCAAGATCCCCATGACACGGGTGACGACATGCACACCGGTCACGCCTAGCACGCGCTGCACCTGCGAGGCGGCGATCATGAGCAGAAAGACGATCAGAAGGATGGCGAGAAGCGCTCCGATCACCGCCGCGATCCGCTCCGGCTCGCCCTGCGCCTCAGCCACCAGCAGGATCGCGGCCCCGATGGCTCCTGGCCCGGCGATGAGCGGCGTGGCCAGCGGGAATACAGATATATCGTCTCGCCCGGCAGTCTCGGTCTCTTCTTCCTCAGTAGTGGATGTCGCCCCGGACCCGCGTGCAAAGACCATGTCGATAGCGATCAGCAGCAGCAGGATTCCCCCGGCCGTGCGCATCGCCGCCAGCGAAATGCCGAGATAGGTCAGCAGCGGTTTGCCGAGAAACGCGAAGAACAGCAGAATACCGCCCCCGACCAGAACCGCTTTCGTCGCGAGGGCCAAGCGCTCACGCGGGGTGTTCTTGAGCGTGAGCGCCGCGAAGACGATGGCCACATCGGGAGGGCCAATCGTGGCGAAAAAGGTCGCGAATGCGATGATGGCGTTGTCGAGCATGACTCCCTCTAAACCGGATTGCGCGGCGTTGACAGCGCTCAATGCCCTGCCAACACGCGGAACGCCACCGCGAGGATTCCGACGGTCAGCAAACTGAACCGCCAGTTCCACAGCCACGTCAATTCGCGCCCCGTATGCCCGGTCGCCTGCGCGATCAGCAGCACGACGGTGGCAAAGGGCGAAGCGGTCATCGACAGCGCCCATCCGCAGGATATCGCGAGCGCGGCCCAAGTCACATCGGCGGGCAATTCGGGGAGGGCGGCGATAAGGCTGCCGAAAAACACCGCCATCATGATCGGGCTGAGCGCAAACTGACTGAGCGTCGCGACCCCCATCGAAAGGCACAGGAGGAACAACCATCCCGGCCACGCCTCAAGCCCCAGCGCCTCGGCCCATTCGGCAGCAGGGATCAGCGCCGCCGCCGCCCGCCCCACATACCCTGAGCACGCGAGCGTGACGGCCAGCGGCGCGGCAGCGGGAAGATGGCCGAGCGCGATCTCCCCGAGCCGCGCCTTCACCGGCGCCCATTCCCCCTGTTTCTGGATCAGCAGCCAACCAACGAGGATAATGGGTGAAGCAACCATAAGGCCGAAGACGACCGAACCGTCGAACAGCACCATCGCTCCAGCGGTCAGCGCCACAAGCGCAACGCAGACGAGGGCGAAATCGCGATAGGCTTGTGCAGGGAACGGCGGGGCCACCTGCGCCAGTCGCGGTTGGTAACTGCGCCATTCCCAGCGATCTTCCAGCCAACCCGTCAGCATGACGACCAGAGCGATCACGATCCCGGCGATGATCCACGGGCCGCGTTCCGCCTCGGGCAGTAGTGTCGAGAGCACGAGCGGCGCCACCGCCGTTGGGGACCAGATCACGCTCCACGCAAACCCGCGCAGCATCGCATTAATTTGTCGATGTTCGCGCAGCGGATTGAGCGGATCGTCCCCTTCTGTCCCGCGCTTGATGAGCGGCGCGAGCAGGCTGACGACCCCGAGATTGAACAAATGCGCCATCATATGCGTGCCGCCGAACACTGCCAGAAAGCGCCGCCCCGGCGGCTGACGCGTCAGGTAAGTGCCACATTCGAGGATCGCCTGCGACGTCATCGCAGCCTGCTGGATTAAGCCGATGAGCAGAATGAAGGTCATCAGGAAAGCGGCCTGCTCCAGCGCCGTATACGCCGCCGCTACCGGCTCAGGATGCAACCAGACGATCAGAGCCGTCAGCGTCACGCAGAGGGTAAGCAAATACGCCTCGCGCAAACCCAACCGATGCGCCGACAACGGTACGACCGTCAGCATCGCCCCAAGGGCCATCACTCGAAAGGGCCACCACCCGAGGGCGAGCCACAGAAGCTCGCAAGCCATCAGTGTTAGGATCGCACCGGCCAACAACCGGTCGCGCATTCCTTGCACCGCTGGTCGGGTCGTTGCCGCCGTCATCATTCCCCTCTTGCGGGTGCGGCTTGCGCGACTCGCCTCGTCCTGTATCGTGACTCCCGATACGCCTCGCTGTCCAGCATGGGAACACCCCTTGAGCCGAATACTCGTCGCCGAGCCGATACACGAAGACGGGATCGCCCTGTTGCAGGCCTCCGCACATGAGGTGATCGCCTTCGATGCTCCTGCGAGCGTGACGCAGATGCGCGAGGCATTGCCGGAAACCGTGGCCGTGCTGGTGCGGACGTTGCCTATGGGAGCCGATCTCCTGTCCCTCGCGCCGAGGCTCGCCATCGTCAGCAAGCACGGCGTCGGCTGCGATAATATCGACGTGGATCATTGCAGCGGACGGGGAGTGCCCGTCGCAATCGCCGCAGAAGCCAACGCGAATGCGGTGGCCGAACACGCGATGATGCTGATGCTCGCCTGCGTCAAGCGCCTGCCCGCACAGGACGCCGCTGCCCGCGCCGGAGACTGGAGTTTCCGCCAACAGACCGAAGCATTCGAACTACGCGGCAAGACGGCACTCATCGTCGGCATGGGCCGGATCGGACGGCTGGTCGCCCCGCTCTGCAAGGCGTTCGGGATGAGGGTGATCGGCTACGACCCTGTGGCCGAATTCACCGAGGCCGACCGCGCGAACGATCTCGACACCGCGCTGGCCGAGGCCGATATCGTCACGCTCCACACGCCGTTGCTGCCCGAAACCGCCGGCCTGATCGACGCCCGCCGCATGAAGTGCGGATCGATCCTGATAAACTGTGCGCGCGGCGGTATCGCGGATGAACCCGCGCTGATCGAGGCTCTCACGAACGGTCCTCTCGCCATGCTCGGCACCGATGTCTTCGTGACCGAGCCGATGCTGCCAAGCGACCCGCTGCTACACCTCCCGAACGTCATCGCCACGCCCCATACCGGCGCGATGACCCATGAGAGCACCCGCGCCATGGCGACGATTTCGGCGCAGAACATCCTCGACTCGCTAGCCGGGAGACTGGACCGGGATAGGATTTTTAACAGAAGCGCCTTGGGCGCATAACGGGGGAGAAACCCATGCAGGAAAACGGATTACGAGCGCGCGTGCTGCGGCGGGAGATGCTCTGCGGCACCTTCCTGAAGACGCCCGCCTATGAGCTGGTGGAAATCCTCGCGATGTCCGGCCTCGATTTCATCTGCCTCGACGGCGAGCACGCCCCCTTCGACCGGGCGCGGATGGATGCCTGCCTCGCCATGGCACGAGCGCTCGACCTCCCCTGCCTCGTGCGCTTGCCCGAGGGCAGCCCCGCGCAGATTCTCATGGCCCTCGACAGCGGCGCAACCGGCGTGGTGATCCCCCATTGTTACTCGGTCGAGAAAGCCGAAGCCGTTGCCAAGGCCGCCCGCTTCGGTCATGGCGGACGCGGCTTCGCCGGCTCGACCCGCTGGGCCGGATACGCGACCAAGGGAATGCCCGACGTGCTGGCCATGAACGACGAAACGGTCGTGCTGGGCCAGATCGAGGAACCGGAAGGCGTGGAGGCAGTGGAGGGCATTGCCGCCGTGGACGGCATCGACGGCGTCTTCGTCGGCCCCGCCGATCTGGCGGTATGCTACGGCAAGACCAACATGAACGACCCGCAAGTGCGCGACGCCATAGGCCGCGTCTGCAAGGCGGCGGAGGCCAACGGCAAATCCGCCGTCACCTTCGCCCCCAATGCCGGAACGCTGGACGATCTCACGGCCCTTGGCATCAACATGATGTTCT
>CALHLW010000236.1 GCA_938034615.1 uncultured Neomegalonema sp.
ACGTGATAGCCCGCCTGAACCGCCGGACGCTCCAATAGCCGCTGGTACCATGCCCGCACGTTCGGAAAGTCAGCTAGGTCGACATTCTGCCATTCATACCGCGACGCCCAGGGCCAGCACGCCATGTCCACGATGGAATACTCGTCCACGATGTAATCGCGGCCTTCGAGGCGGGTGTTCAGCACGCCATAGAGTCGCTGCGTTTCGGTCAGGAAGCGGTTCTCGCCCCATTCCGACGCGCCTTTGTTGAAGTGATGAAACGCATGAGTCTGGCCGAGCATCGGGCCGAAACCACCCATCTGCCACATCAGCCATTCCATCGCCCTCGCCTTCTGCATCGGGTCGGTCGGTAGGAATTTCCCGTATTTCTCAGCGAGATAGACCATGATCGCGCCGGACTCGAACAGCTTGAGGCCATTGTCGTGATCCACGATAGCGGGGATCTTGTTGTTCGGGCTGATGGCGAGGAATTCGGGCGTCTTCTGATCCCCCTCGCCGATATTGATCGAGTGGGACGTATACTCGACACCCAGTTCTTCGAGCAGGATCGAGACCTTGCGCCCGTTCGGCGTGGTCCAGGTATAGAAGTCGATCATGGAAATCTCCGTCGTTGAAATCGTTAGGTCAGGTAAGGCTCACGCCTTGGAAGGCACGTATTTCTCGTAGGTTTCCAGTGCCTGCTCCAGTGTCCGCGTCCTGTCGAGGGTCGCGCGTGTCTCCTCGGCAAAGGGCGTCTGCGCCAAAAGCCGAAAGATATCGGCGGCCCCGTCATGGAAGCCGGAGGTCACGCCCGCCGAGGCAAAGGTGGCGGCAATCTCCTCCATCTCGCCCACCCAGCGCGCCGAATCGGCGGGCAAGAAGGGGACCATGGCACGCATGGCGTCGAGCGGCCCCTTCTGGCTGAACTCGAATTCCTCCAAAAGCGGTTCGATGACGCCAAGGCGCTGGGCGGTCAGGAGAACGGCGGTTTGCAGGGTCCATGTGCCCTTGGTCAGGCCCGCATAGACCATCTTGAGGGCTGACGCCGAACCGATGGTCTCACCCGCACCGATGACCTGAAAGCCCTTGCCATCGAGGGCCAGCATTGGTGCGACATCGGGGCCGGAGGCGTAGAAGCGGGTGCCGCGTCCCTTGCCGGGGGCAAGGCCGATGATCCCTGCATCGATGAAGGACGCGCCCGCCTCGGCGATCACCGCGCCGACCTGCTTGGCGGTATCGGGGGAGATAGCATTGCAATCGACATAGACTGGCGTTTTTCCGCTCGCCCGCATCGCATCGACCACCGCCTTTGCTTGGGACAGCGCCGCAGAAGGCGGCAGAATCGAGAGTATCATATCCGCTTCCGCGACTGCTTGCCCGATGCTGCCGACATCCCGCAACTGTGCCTCTGCCGCCAGCTTGAGAGTCGCCTCGCCGCGCCCCTCCAACGCGCAGATCGCGTCATAGCCATGCTCGCGCAGCACCCTGCCGACGGCGTGGCCCATATCACCGGGCATCAGGATTGCGATGGTCTTTGTCATGGTGATCTCTCCGAATGTAACGCCTACAATCCATCATTCGCGGCCATTGTCCAATCCTGTGCACGATGCCATGAAAGACGACCAAGCAGGGAGCGAGATATGCGCAAAGACCTGACCGTAGCCGTGGCCGGTCTCGGAGCCATCGGCATGCGCGTCGCGCGCAGCATTGATGCGGGCAAGATTGAAGGGATGCGGCTGGTGGCTGTGTCGGCGAACAACCGGCAACGGGCGGCGGGAAGAGTGGCGGATTTCAACACACCGCCGAAAGTTCTGCCGCTGGACGAGTTGCCGGAGGTCGCCGCTATCGTCGTCGAATGTGCCCCTGCGGCGGTCTTCGCCGAACTGGCCACAGCCGCCATCGAGCGGGGGAGATGCCTCATGCCGCTGTCCGTCGGCGCATTGTTGGACCATCCGGCGCTGATCGAGCGAGCAGAGGAAACGGACGCGAAGATCATCGTGCCAACGGGCGCGCTGATTGGCCTCGATACCGTGCGGGCGATGGCAGAAGGGACGATCCACGCAGTCACGCTGATGACCCGCAAGCCCCCCGGTGGGCTGGCCGGAGCGCCGCATCTGATCGAGAACAGCATCGATATATCCAGCCTGACCGAACCGCTCTGCGTCCTGCGTGGCTCGGCCCGCGATGCGGCGCGGGGGTTTCCGGCGAACGTCAACGTCGCCGCAGCGCTCGCGCTGGCGGGAATCGGGCCGGAGCGCACGCAGGTAGAAGTCTGGGCCGACCCGACCATCGACCGCAATATCCAGTCGGTGACGATCCGCTCGGATTCGGGCGAGGCCACCATGACGATGCAGAATATCCCGTCCACTGAGAACCCGCGCACGGGGCGGATCGTGGCGAACAGTGTGATCGCAACACTGCGGCGGATGACGGCGGCAATGGTAGCGGGGACTTAACTTTATCCGCGACCATAGCCACCGGCTATCGAAGCGAAAGCCAAACGATATTTCCGTTCTTCCGGTTTGGAGGGCATCTTCGTTCTCAAGGAAACACAGCAACCCTCAAGACCTACGGAGATACCACCATGAAAAACGTCATCCTCGCCGCCACCCTCGCCGCCATCGCATCGGCCGCTGCCGCCCCCGGCTTCGCAATGGACAACCCTGTGAACGAAAGCCGGGCCAAGATTGAACGCATTCTTGCAAAACAGAATGGTGTCATGGCACAGCCCGCCGCTCCAAAGTTTCGGACACTGACCCTGAGCATGAAAGAACCTGTCCATCTCGACCGCTATGAGGCAGCGAAACAACGCCTGTTCGGTGATCGCTCCGGCCCATCCGGTCGGTAGCTTTCCAACTCCCTCCCTGTTCCCTTACTTGCCTCTCGCAAAGACCTGCGAGGGGCTTTTTCTAAGGGGTTCGATCAAACCGTCGGCGGCTTCGCGCAGACCCGGTCATAGGCGAAC
Organism: uncultured Neomegalonema sp.; assembly: GCA_938034615.1. GTDB lineage: Bacteria > Pseudomonadota > Alphaproteobacteria > Rhodobacterales > Rhodobacteraceae > JAHDDY01. The sequence continues at coordinate 2,945 of CALHLW010000236.1, forward strand.
CGCTCCTTCAAGCCGCCCGCGTATTGGTAGATATCAAGCATCGCCTCATAGGCGGGTTCTGTGATCTCGATATGAGGGGTCCAGTTGCCAAGGCCCTGATACGTGCCGATACAATCGGCCAGCACGGCTTCGTCGATCTTCGGAAAGAACGGCTTCATGGTCTTGGCAATCTCGCCCGCGCTTTCATCGTTCATGTAACGCCGGGCCTTGGCATAGGCGCGGGTGAAGGCGGCGGCCATATCGGTCTCCAGCCAGTCCGGCATCGCGGCCAGCGACGAGAAGCCGCACGGCCCGACCATCGGTCCGACCTGCGCCACCACATGCCCCGCGCCATCGGCCTCCAGCTGCTGCGGGAACGGTCCCTGCTGTTGGACATAAGCGCCCTGCCCAGCACGGAACGCCTTGTCCATATCGGCGGCTCCACCGGGGTTGATCGCCTTGATCTTGTCGAAGTCGATCCCGGCACGGTGACAGGCCCATTGGAACATCACCAACGGCTGTCCGCCGCCGAACAGCACGACCTCCGCGCCCTCCAGTTTCTTCCAGTCGAAGGCGGCGTCGGGCGCGCGGCCTGTCAGGAAGAATCCGTCCATTTCGTTGACCTGCGCGAAATGCACCGGTCGGGGCGTGTCGCCCTTGTCGAGCGCCATGAGATTCTGGCTCAGCGTCGATTGCACCACATGGGCGCTGCCATCTTCCAGCGCGGCAAGGGCCGACACCCCCGGCTTGGCGACCGACCAATCATGGTCCAGCCCCTCTTCCTTCAGGAAACCGCCTGACATGGTGGCGATCAGCGGCGCGTAGAACGCCGAGAACAGGGTGAACTGGATATTGATCTTTTCCACGGGGACGGTCCTTTTCGACTGCGGCTATGCCTGACAGTGGCAAAGGTTGACCACGGGACACAAGCCTATAACGTCGGAACCAGAGCAATCCAGAGTTGCCGACACAGGGAGAGACCGAACAATGGCACTATCCAATTTCGTCAAGAGCACCCTCGCCGCCAGCGCGATGAGCATCGCCGCCATGGGCAGCGCAGCAGCCGCCGACATTCCATGCAAGACCGCCAAACTGATCGTGCCGTGGGGCGCGGGTGGCGGGACGCACATCATCTTCTCGCTGTTCGAGGAAACCATCAACAAGATGGACGGCCCGAATGTGCAGGTCGTGACCATCAGTGGTCAGGGCGGCAACAAGGGCGCGAAGGAAGCCAGGAAGGCCAAGGCCGATGGCTGCACCCTCTTCGCCATCCACCAGAGCGCGATCGTCAGCTATCTCGCGGGCCGAGTGGATTTCACCTGGGATGCCTTCGACATGGTGGCGCAGGTCACGTCGACCCCCGAAGTGATCGGTGGTTCGGGCGATGCGCCGTGGAAGGACTTCAAGGAAGTGATCGCGGAGGCCAAGGAAAAGCCCGACACGATCCCGCTCGGCGCAACACTCGGCTCGACCAGTCAGTTCATGTGGCTGCTGATCGAAGACGAAAACGAAGGCGCGAAGTTCAAGTACATCCCCTTCGACGGCACGAAACAGCGTGTGACCGCGCTGCTGGCCGGAACGATCAAGCTCGGCACCGTCAATATCCCGACCGCCGAGAAGAACGTGAAACAGGGCAAGCTGAAAGCCTATGCCATCGCGGCGGATGAACGCCTGCCCCAGTTCCCGGACGTGCCGACTCTCAAGGAACTCGGCACCGACATGACTTACTCTCTCGACCGTGGCATCGTGATACCCAAAGGCACGCCGAAAGACGTGATCGATATGTGGGCCGGTATCTTCAAGGCCGCCGCCGAGAACGAGGAACTGGTCGAGGCGCTCAAGAAAAAGGGTACGCCGGTCGTCTATCGGAACGCCGAGGACTACGCCGAGTGGTTCGCCGACGAGTACGAGGCCCATGAAAAGGTCGCGATCAAGATCGGCATGTTCAAGAAGTGATGCCATGCGTTTCATCATCCGATGAAACTTAAAGACGTGTCATTCCGCGACTTGATCGCGGAATCCATCGTGCAGTTTTTACTGACCCATGGACCCCGCGATCATGTCGCGGGGTGACGCGTATCTGAAGATGCGGAGGCGTTATGACCACCATGAGCCGGGACACCGTGGTCTCGATCATCCTGCTGCTGTTCTGCGGATTTCTCGTATGGGCCGGGACGTTGATCCGTGACCCGCAATTCGGGGAACTGCCTCCCGCCGCATGGCCGAAAGCGGTGACGTGGGTGCTGACGGCATTCTGCATCGTGTATTTCGTGCAATCCCTGCTCGCGGATCGCAGAAGGACGGCGGAGGATATCGTGGCACCGGATCCGGATCGCCAACCGGGCCTTGCTGGCTGGTTCCGATGGTATTTCAACCCCATCGTCTGCCTCACCTTCTACTTCATCTTCCTCGCGACCCTGCCGTATTTCGGCACGCTGATCGGCGGGATCCTGCTCGTCTTCGCGCTGCTCAGTTTCCTCGGCGGAATGACTCCGCGCCTCATCGTGAACCACGCCATCATCGCGGTCGTCTCGGTGGGGGCGATGTGGCTGCTCTTCACCTACGGATTGCGCGTGCTGCTGCCGCGCGGCGAACTCTTTCCCGGCATTTGAGGACCAGAACCGATGATCCTCGACAACGTCCTCACTGCGATCCTCGAACTTGCGAATTTCAAGACGCTGCTGCTGATGACCATCGGCGCGATGGCCGGGTTGCTCGCGGGCGCGATTCCCGGTTTCACCATCGCCATGGCCATCGTGCTGACCCTACCTTTCACCTTCGGGATGGAGGCGTCGCAGGGGGTTGCGACGATGATCGGGGTCTATGTCGGCGGCCTCTCCGGCGGGTTGATGTCCGGCATCCTGATCGGGATACCGGGGACGCCCTCCTCCGTGGCGACCACCTTCGACGGCTTTCCGATGGCGCGGAACGGTGATCCAGGATTCGCGCTCGGCCTCGGAGTCTGGTCGTCGTTCTTTGGGGGAATCATTGCCACTGTCCTGCTCGTCACCATCGCACCGCAACTGGCCAAGGTGGGGCTGGAATTCCAGCCATGGGATTATTTCGCGCTCATCTTCTTCGCCCTGACCGTCACCGCGAGTCTCGCGGGCGACAACATGATAAAAGGGCTGATCTCCGGCGCGTTGGGGCTGATCGTCGCCTGTGTCGGCGAGGATGATATCAACGGCGTGCAGCGGTTCGCCTTCGGCAACGATTATCTGGGCGAGGGATTCGCGTTCCTGCCCGTGTTGATCGGCCTCTTCGCCTTCTCACAGCTCATGTCCGACGTGCGAGACACGGCAAAGGCGCGCAAGGCCCTGACGGATATGGGTGATGTGAGCGTCCAGATCGAACATCGCCGCGCCATCGCGACGATCTTCAAGGACTGGATCAATCTCGTCCGCTCGTCGCTGATCGGCGTATTCACAGGCGTCCTGCCCGCCGCCGGATCGGCAATCTCGAACATCCTCGCCTACGATCAGGCCAAGAAAGCCTCACCGACGCCAGAGAAGTTCGGCACCGGCCATTCGGGCGGCATCATTGCCCCCGAAGCGGCGAACAACGCGACTGCGGGGGGCGCGCTCATCACCATGATGGCGCTGGGCATTCCCGGCGATATCGTCACTGCCGTCATGCTGGGCGCGCTGCTGATCCATGACGTGATCCCCAGCCCCGCCTTCATCGCCGAGCAGCCGACCATCGCCTATGCCATCTTCATCGCGTTCTTCTTCGCGAATTTCCTCGTGCTGGGCTTGCAAACCGGCGCTCTGCGCGGCTTCGTACTGGTGACGAAGGTTCGGATGTACGTCTTGGCCTCCATCATCCTCGTCTATTGCGGGATCGGGGTGTTCTCGCTGAACAACATCACGAACGATATGTGGACCCTCGCGATCTTCGGGGTTATCGGTTACATCATGCGGAACCTGAAATTCCCGCTCGCGCCGATGATCCTCGGGGTGGTGCTCGGCCCGATTGCCGAGCGGTGGCTGTCGCGCTCGCTGGCCCTATCGACCGATATCTCGGAATTCTTCACCCATCCGTGGTCGCTCTTCTTCATCATCGCCAGCCTCTTCTCCATCGGCTTCAGCCTGTATCAGCGGGATCGCGGCAAGAAGGTCTGGACCCTCTGGTATGCCCCCCTCCTGATGCTCGCCCTGACGATTCCGCTGGTGATGATGGGCGGCACGGTGCGGCCCGTCCTCGCGGGTATTATGGGCCTCTGGGCCGTCTGGATGTTCGTTAAATTACCCAAGAACGCCCGCGCGATACAGAGCGCCTGATAATCGGAGAGCCCCATGATCTACGACCACCGCACCTATACCTGCCGCCCCGGCACGATAAAGAAGCACCTCGCGCTCTACGCCGAACACGGCTGGCCGGTGCAGCGCAAACACCTTGGCGAGCCGGTCGTCTATGCCGCGACCGAGACAGGGGACGTCAATTCCTTCGTGCATATCTGGGTCTACGAGGACGCCGCCGACCGGGCGACCAAGCGCGCGGCGATGATGGCCAATCAGGGCTGGCTGGATTATCTAAAGCTTAGCGCCGAGGCCGGGTATCTGTCGGCCCAGACCAACAAAATCCTGACGCCCGTGCCGTTCTTCGGCAAGGATTAAGCCTTGTCCGAGCCGGGATACGGCATATCCGCCACGACCACATCGGGATCGCCGAACAAGTCGATCTCGCCCAGATCGACATAGAGTTTCCCGTCCTCCCCCCGGTGCGTTCCCTCGGGCAGCGCATCGGCGTCCTGCGGCGCGCCGATTTCCAGTTCATAGGGTGCGAGCATCGTGACATAGCGCATCTGCTCGCCCCGCAGCGCCGCCCAGAGGTGATAAAGGCTGGACATGCTGACATTGTCTTCGAGCAGAGGATCGTCATCGGCATTGAACGCACTGCTCATGGCGATGGTGATGCCCAGAGGCTCCAGCGTATCGTCGTCCCTGACCCAATAGACGATCCCGCCGGACATGCCCCCCGAAACCGGCACCTGATCGTTGTCGAGGACGATAATGTAAGATTGCCGCCCTTCGCTCAGGGTGGGCAGATAGATCGAGCCGCGCCGGATTTCCGGGTATCGAGTGCATCCGGCGGGAAAGCCCCAGACCTCGACGCGCATTCCCTTTTCCGGCCTTTGCGGTGGATCAGGCGGCAGGCGAAGATCGGCAAAGGCCGCATCGACATAGATCGGGCCGTCCGGACCTTTCAACGTGGGACAGCATTCAAATCGCCCGGTCCGCTTTGCGTCCGGATGCTGCGGGCTCCATTCCCCCATCTCCTCGATAACGTGGTGCGCGGTCACGGAACCGCCCCAGTGCGACCAGAAGCTGCCCCATGTATTCACGCCATGATTACCGCGAAAATAGAGGCCGAACAGGGCGTGATCGCCATGGCGCGCGGTGTAGTCCGTTTCGCGCGTCAGGGACGTCGCCGGGGGCGTCAGGGTCCAGGGCGGCATGGCGCACTCCTCTCATGGTGCGGCGAGAATCGGCACATCATCCGAGCAACCCCACCCGCTCCAAGAACCAGTATCCGGCGATCAGGGCAATGATGGCGGAGGCCGGGAAGACGATGAACCGGCGATACCATGGCCGGTTCGCGAACCACCCCACGGCCAGGAAACAAGCTGCGATAACCGCGATCTGGCCAAGCTCGACGCCGACATTGAAGCCGATCAAACCGCTGACGAATTGCCCTTTCGGCAAGCCGAACTCCGCCAGCACGCCTGCGAATCCGAGGCCATGGAGCAGGCCAAAGACGAAAACCGTCAATAGACGGAACCGGCCCAGACGATCCGTCAGCATGTTCTCCACGGCGATGAAGACGATGGAGGCGGCGATCAGCGGCTCGACAATAGCGGGGGAAATCGTCACCAGCCCGAGCGCCGCCAATGCCAACGTCACCGAGTGCGCCAGCGTGAAGGTCGTGACCTGCCACAGCAATGGCGGCAGGCGGGTGGCGAGCAGGAACAACCCGATAACGAAGAGGATGTGGTCTAACCCCTTGGGTATGATGTGGTCGAACCCGACGGGGATATAATCCACGAAAGTCTGCCATGCCCCGCGCGGCTGCGCCGCCTCACCCATCGGCAAACTCACCGCATCCCCGGCCACGGCATAGGCGGAATCGAACGGCTCATCCTCCCCCGCTTTGGTCAGGCGCAGGACGCTTGCCCCGAAGGCCGGATCGAAGCGCCAATCGAGCGCCTCTCCCGGTGGAACCGCACCCGTCAGCCGGATCGTCGTCTCTCGCGCGCGCTCAGGGTCACCCACAGGAGGCACCTCGATACCGTCGAGCGCCAGCGGCACCGGCTCACCCGCAACGCTCAGGGAAATACCGTCGATCAGGCGCGGGACAAAGTCGCGAAGATTTTCTTCCAGAGCGTCCGGACCGAGGGTACGCAGGGCATTATACCGAACCGCCTCCGGCGCATCGTCCGTATCCTCATGCTCCGGCCCGATCCCCGCGAGCAGCGCTTCGGCATTGGCCGAAAGAGAGAGCGTCATTGCCCCCTTCTCGCCAAGAACCACATCAACGATGGTGGGGCGCAGCTCATGGGCAGTCGCCCGTGGTGAAACCATTGCCATCGCGGCGACGATGACCATGATCGGGACGATCAGAAACCGGGGGACTATCCGTGACATTGCCTTCATTGCTCTCTTGCCTTCCCCGTGCGCTCGCACTCGTTGCCCTTGTTTCGGCGACACCGCTCGCCGCCCATGAATTCTGGATCGAGCCGGTATCGCATAGCGTGGAGCCGGGAGACGACATAGTGGCAAGCCTGCGTGTCGGCCAGAATTATGATGGTGAGACGTTCCCTTATCTCTCGTCGCGTTTCTTGCGGTTCACCGTCACCGACGCTTCGGGAACGCGCGGCTATCGCGGCCACCAAGGCGACCAACCCGCCCTCAGGACCGAGGCGATGAAGCCGGGTCTGACTGTGCTCACCTATGTCTCCAAACCGAGCACGCTCGTCTACCGAAAATGGGAGACGTTCCTCAACTACACGACCAACGAGGGGCTGCTGGGGGCAGTCGAGGCTCATCTGGACGCCGATTTACCAAAAACCGGCTTCCGCGAGGATTACCAACGACATACCAAGGCAATGATCCAGGTCGGCCCCGTCGATCCGGCGGCACGCGAGGGCGCACAGGGCCTCGACTTTGAACTTGTGGCGCTGGGCAATCCCTTCGACCCCGAGGCCAAGACCCTGCGCGTCCGACTACTACGCTTTGGCGAGCCTGCCCCGGATGTGCAGATCGCGATCTTCCGCAAAGGCCAGGACGGGACCGCGGTCGAGAAACTACGCACCGATGATGAGGGCTATGCTGAGATAGAACTCGAAAACGGCGTGCGGCACCTGCTCAACGCCGTCATTATGGATCGTTCGGAACAATCGGGCGTCGATTGGGAAAGCGACTGGGCCTCGCTGACTTTCGCGCGACCCTGAGTCTCGCATTCCGGATTATATTATACGCTATCCCAGATGTATTCCCGGTCTGTGAGAGCGCCAGCCTCGTCATAGGTGTTGGTGTAACTCTCCCAGCTTCGGCTGTCGCTGATATCCCTGAAAATGAATGTCTCACGCAGTCCTGCGGAATCGTAGATCGTCGATCTCACGTCGCCGTCAGCCTCGGTCATGATACTCGTCTCCATGACCCCGTCGGCGTATGTGCGGCTCAGCGCATTACCGTTGTCATACACCAAATCGTAAGCGGTGCGCTCACCGGTTTCGTCATAGGTATTGATGTAGCTTTCCCAGTTCCGGCTGCCGCTGATGTCCGTGGAAGTGAATGTCTCGCGCCGTCCTGCGGCGTCGTAGGTCGTCGCCATCACGTCGCCGTCAGCCTCGGTCATGGTATTCGTCTCCATGACCCCGTCGGCGTATGTGCGGCTCAGCGCATTACCGTTGTCATAGACCAAATCGTAAGCGGTGCGCTCACCGGTTTCGTCATAGGTATTGGTGTAGCTTTCCCAGATTCGGCTGTCGCTGATATCCTCGTACATATACGTCTCGCGCAGGCCGTCGGAGTCGAACGTCGTGGTCCGGGTATCGCGGTCCAGTTCCACGAAAACCGACTCCACGATACGGACGCTGCCGGAGGCGTAGACATCGACCGACGTTCCATCAATCTTAGCGCTGTAGCCATCGCCGAATTCGATCTCCTCGATATCGGCAAAGGCGTCCAGTCCCTCGTCGCTGTCCGCGAGATCGATATCGCGGAGTACGAGGCTTGTTTCGTAGTCGAAGGCAAAACCACCATAGGCCCCGTCGAATCTGGCGATATCGTATCCCGCGCCCCCGTTCAGGCTGTCGTTTCCGGCCCCGCCGATCAAAATATCATTCCCGCTGCCACCGATCAGCATATCGTCGCCCGACAGGCCCGAGAGCGTATCATCCCCCTCCCGGCCGTCGAGCCGGTTGCTGCCATCGTAGGATGACCCTCTGGCATCGACATGGTCGCTGTCCACACCGTTCCCGATAAGGAAGTCGTTTCCGGAGCCCCCAACCGCATTTTCGATCTTCGCACCGCGCGCGATGGCAATGTTGTTGACCATGGCGCTGCTGCCGTACTCGTAGGCACCGATTGAGGAGAAAGATTCCTCGCGCAGGTCGATGCTCTGGCCGACCGACCACCCGGATGCGTCGATGGTATCCTCACCGCCCGCATCCCAGATCGCCGCGATCGGCACCTCTTTCCAGTCGTTCACCGACCAGATTTCGTTATCGAGATTGGAATTCCAGCCATAGACGCTGTCGCCGGTGCGCGTCGTCATGTTCGCGCCGTAGAGACGCTGCACCGCCGCGATATCGTGCAGCATCGGCCCGGTCGGCGTCCAGGGACCGCGCACCCACTCACCCTCCCAGTACCATCCGTTGCCGAACTGGGCGCCGGTACCGGTCTCGTCGAAGTAGCTCATGACCGTGAACTGTTTGGAATCCTCGAAATAGATCTGTTGGCTCGCATCGACTGACCCGTTGTAATCACCCGGATGGGGAAGGCCGATACCATGGCCGATCTCGTGAATCGCGGTCGCGAAAGCCCATGCGCCAATATCTTCGAGATCCCTTTCCCCAAGGGCAACCGTGGTGCTGCGGAACGTGCCGTCGCCCCGCCGCCCGCTCATCCAGCCGCCGTTCGTATCGGCATAGCCCTGGACGTCCATTTCTGCGCTTGCGGCGTCCGCGATATAGTCGCTGCCCGCATCCTGCACTCTGGTGAAGGTAAGATTGGCGACATCAGCCCACATCTCAAAGGCCAGTTCGACATTGACGATTTCCTCTGCTGTCAACGCCGGATAGGTTTCATTGCCCGGATTCAGCAGATAACCGTAGGTAACAGTGCCAGGCGTGCCGAGGGCATTGCCATTCGAGGTGTCTTCATCATCCCATTTGTCGTTCCAACGCGAAATCTGCGCCGCCGCCTGATCCCAGTCGTAGGATGGCAGATCGCCCGTATTCGTCGCGGACACTTCCGCGACCGTCATCTCCGTGAAAGGACAGGTTGCATGAGACGTCGAAAGGGATTGGCAAACTTCGCACATCGGTGCAGGCTCCGTCGTCAGGTCAATCGTATCCGATTTCTTCGGAGGGTGCCTTGCCGGAGCATATCCAGCAGACTACTGCGGCTGTGAGAATGGGGGCACCCGGTTACCGTTTGCTTAAGGTCGGAATTTCTGACTATGAACAATGTCAAGTTGCCCGTTAATGGATCAAAGTCCATGTGCGGCGAATGATCACGGACGAACGGACTTTCTGCCTTCTGAACAGCTTTGAGATCGCCGATCCGGGGCCAAAGACGACAATTGAAGCAATAGTTTCATCGGTTCCGGATGACCGCTCTTGTGAGTTCCTGCCAAGAATGACAGGCTAATCATATGAGCGGTGAAACATCCTTCTTTGACGAAATGAATGGCGACGGATCGGGGCGGCGCGCGCCTTATGCCGAATATGGTGCGTGGTTGGAGGGCGAGGATACGCAGCGTCTTCAGCACGTCTCGAAGGAAGCGGAAGCCTTCTTCCGCCGCACCGGCATCACCTTCAACGTCTATGGTGAACCGGGGGCAACCGAGCGGCTGATCCCCTTCGACGTCGTTCCGCGCATCATCGCTGCACGGGAATGGGAAAAGCTGGTCAAGGGCATCGAACAGCGAGTACGCGCGATCAATGCCTTCCTGCACGATATCTATCACCGGCAGGAGATCATTCGCGCGGGGCGCATCCCGGCCCGTCTGATCGCCGAGAACGAGGCATACCTGCCCGAGATGGCCGGGTTTACACCTCCTGGTGGCATCTACACCCATATCGTCGGCGTCGATCTGGTGCGGACGGGGCCGGATGAATTCTTCGTGCTGGAAGACAATGCACGAACGCCCTCGGGCGTATCCTATATGCTGGAAAATCGCGAAACGATGCTCCAGCTCTTCCCGGAACTCTTCTCGCGCATCCCCGTGCGCCGGGTCCAGAAATATCCCGCTATGCTGCGACGCGGTCTCGCGGCCAGCGCGCCCGCCATTGCCTCGGACGATCCGGTCATGGCGATCCTGACACCGGGTATTCATAACTCAGCCTATTACGAACATTCCTTCCTTGCTGACCAGATGGGCGTCGAACTGGTTGAGGGTCATGATCTGCGAGTGGTCGATGGACGGGTCGCGATGCGGACCACACAGGGATACACGCCCATCGACGTGCTCTATCGCCGGGTGGATGATGCGTTTCTCGACCCGCTGACCTTCAACCCGGAATCGATGCTTGGCGTCCCCGGCATCATGGATATCTACCGGTCGGGAGGCATCACGATCACCAACGCCCCCGGCACCGGCATCGCCGACGACAAGGCGATCTATTCCTACATGCCGGAGATCGTGGAATTCTACACGGGCGAACCGGCCAAGCTGAAAAATGTCGAGACGTATCGCTGCGGCGAGCCGGATTCTCTCGCCTATGTACTGGAGAACCTGTCCGAACTGGTGGTCAAGGAAGTCCATGGCTCGGGCGGCTACGGGATGCTGGTCGGCCCCGCCGCCAGCAAGGCCGAGCTTGAGGCGTTCGAAGCCAAGCTGCGGGCTAGACCGGCCAATTACATCGCCCAGCCGACCCTCGCGCTCTCGACGGTTCCGATCCTCGCGGAGAGCGGGCTGTCGCCCCGCCACGTCGACCTGCGCCCCTATGTTATCGTCTCTCCCAAAGGAATCGACGTTACGGCAGGCGGGTTGACACGCGTGGCGCTGAAGGAAGGCTCGCTCGTCGTCAATTCGAGCCAGGGCGGCGGCACCAAAGACACTTGGGTACTGGTAGAGGACTAGGCGGATGCTGGGAAAAACCGCCGGGGGGCTCTACTGGATGTTCCGCTATCTGGAGCGCGCGGAAAATACCGCGCGTCTCGTCGATGCGGGTTTCCGTATCGCCCTGACCCATTCGAGCGCGGCTGCCGATGAGTGGAAATCCATCGTTTCGACCACCGGTGCAAAGGCTTCCTTCAAAAAACGCCACGAACACTACACGTCTGAAAACATAGTAGATTTTCTGTTACGCGATACGTCGCACCCCTATAGTGTCATGTCGATGATCGAGGCGGCGCGGATGAATGCGCGGCTCGTGCGGACCGCTCTGACCCGCGAAGTCTGGGAAGCGACAAACGAATGCTGCATAACGCTGCGCGGCGTGCTGGCAGACCAGATCGCCGACCGCGACCTGCCCCGCGCGCTCCAGACGATCCGCCAGCAAAGCGCCCTCGTGCGCGGGGCGCTGCATGGCACGATGCTGCGGAACGATATCTTCAACTTCGCCCGCATCGGCACCTTCATTGAACGGGCGGAAAGCACGGCCCGCATTCTGGACGTGAAATACTACGTCCTGTTGCCCTCGGTTTCCCATGTGGGGTCATCCATCGACAACGTGCAATGGGAGACGATCCTGCGCTCGGTTTCCTCCGCAACGGCCTATCGGCAAGTCCATGGCAACGAACCGCGCGCCCGGACCATCGCGGATTTCCTGATCTTCGATCGGTGCGCTCCGCGCTCTCTGGCGTTCAGCCGGGCACAGATCGCCGAAAATCTGGCCTATCTCGTCGCCGATTACGAAACGGAAACCGACAGCAATGCCTTCTCGAAAGAGGTGAATGCCCAGATGAAAGACCTTCGCATCGACGATGTTTTCGATCACGGCCTTCATGAGTTTCTTCAGGATTTCATCACGGAAAATAACGCATTGGGCGCAAAAATCGAAAAGGATTATCGGTTCAGTGACTAACGCGACATCCCCATGCACCTGAGAATATCCCATATGACCTGCTATCGCTATGACGCGCCGGTCGATTACGGTTTGCAGCGCCTTCGTCTGCGGCCCCCGAACGGGGCCTCGCAGAAAATTCTTTCGTGGACCGTGACGACCGACGGCGCGACGGAAGAAGCGGAATACAGCGATCACTATGCGAACCACGTGACGCTGCTGAATATCGACCCCGGCACCGATAAACTCGAAATCCGGGTCGAAGGCACGGTCGAGACGATCAACACCAACGGCATCATCGGTCCTCATCCCAATACCCTGCCCCTCTGGCTTTTCGAGCGCCAGACCGAGCTGACACAGCCCGGCACAGGCGTCGCTGGCCTCGTGACCACGCTTCGGGCGCGGGATGACGATGCGCTCGGGCGGCTGCACGCCCTGAGCACCCTCATCGCCGAGAAGGTCGATTACCTCACCGGGACGAGCGATTCCGAAACCACCGCCGAAGAAGCCCTGGAGACCGGCTCGGGCGTCTGTCAGGACCAGACCCATGTGTTCCTGAGCGCCGCCCGCTGCCTCGGGTATCCGGCGCGCTATGTCAGCGGATACCTGTTGATGGACGACCGGATCGACCAGCAAGCGGGTCATGCTTGGGCTGAGGCGCATGTGGACGGGCTGGGCTGGGTCGGTTTCGATGTATCGAACGGAATTTCACCCGATGACCGTTATCTGCGCGTGGCCACGGGGCTGGATTATCGCGAAGCTGCCCCGGTATCGGGCCTGCGCTTCGGCACCGCTGGCGAATCGCTCGATGTGCAGATACAGGTTCAGGAACAATAGCCTCTCGGGAACATGACCATGACCTACTGCGTCGGCCTCACTCTGGACCGGGGCATCGTCATGATGTCCGACACGCGCACCAATGCTGGCGTGGACAATATCTCCGTTTTCAAGAAGATGGTGAACTGGGAAGTGCCGGGCGAGCGGGTCATTTCGATGATGACCTCCGGCAACCTCGCCACGACGCAGGCTCTCGTCAGCATCCTGGACGAACGCACGAAGGCACCCGGAGAGCGCAACCCCACCCTGCTGGATGCGCCCTCGATGTTTCAGGTCGCCACCCTCGTGGGAAAGACCCTGCGCGAGATCATCGGCAAGACGAACAAGCCCGGCCAGAGTGACGGCTTTCGCGCGACCCTGATCCTCGGCGGCCAGATCGCGGGATCAATGCCCCGCCTCTTCAAGATATATCCCGAAGGCAACTTCATCGAGGCGGGGGACGACACGCCCTTCTTCCAGACCGGGGAAACGAAATACGGACGCCCGATCATCGTGCGCGCCTACGATCCCGCCATGACTTTTGAGGAGGCGATCAAGCTGCTGCTCGTATCGTTCGATTCGACGATCAAGGCAAACCTCTCCGTCGGTCTGCCCATCGACGTGACCGTCTATGAGAAGGACAGCCTGCGCGTAACACAGGCGTTTCGGATCACACAGGAGGACGAGTATTTCAACGTGATCTCGAACGGCTGGGGCAACGCCCTGAAGGTCGCGTTTTCGTCCCTGCCGGACTTTACGTTCGACGCGCCTGAGCCGGGGGATACCGCCCCATGACTGCCACCATCCTTGAACGCATCCGCGCCTATAAACTGGAAGAAATCGCCGTCCGAAAAGCGGAGCGGTCCTTGGCCGATGTGGAGTTGGCAGCGCGGCAGGCGACATCTGTGCGAGGCTTCGCCGACGCGATGGATGCCAAGGTTGCCGCTGGAGGCTATGCCCTGATCGCGGAGATCAAGAAGGCCAGCCCGTCAAAAGGCCTGATCCGCGAAGATTTCGATCCGCCCGCCCTCGCCCGCGCATATGAGACGGGTGGCGCGGCCTGTCTGTCGGTCCTAACCGACACACCCTCGTTTCAGGGAGCCGACGCCTTCCTGACGGCAGCTCGCGAGGGGACGGCCCTGCCCGCCCTGCGCAAGGATTTCCTCTATGACACCTATCAGGTTGCCGAGGCTCGTGCGCTGGGAGGAGATTGCATCCTCGTCATCATGGCTAGCGTCGACGATGCGCTTGCCGCCGAGTTGGAGGATGCCGCGCGAGGCTGGGGCATGGACGTGCTGGTCGAAGTGCATGACGAGTTGGAGATGGAGCGCGCCCTGCGTCTGAAGTCACCACTGATCGGCGTGAACAACCGCAACCTGCATACCTTCGAGACGTCGCTGGCTACCACGGAGCGCCTTGCACCGATGCTGCCCGAAGACCGGGTTTTGGTGGCCGAATCCGGCCTTTTTGCCCCCGCCGACCTTGCGCGGCTGGCGGCAGTCGGCGCGCGCCGGTTTCTGATCGGCGAAAGCCTGATGCGGCAGGACGATGTGGCGGCGGCGACACGGACTATCCTTGCCAATCCGGTGGCATGAGCTGTCCGAGGTTAGAGAATGCTGAAGATCGTCTGGATGTCCGATCCCCATTACACGGTTGACGGTCTTGTCCTCGGCCATGATCCGCGCGTCCGGTTGGAAGCGGCCATTTCCCACATCAATCGGAACCATGGCGATGCGGATTTCTGCGTGATTTCGGGGGATATGGTAAACCGGGGTACCGCCGCAGATTACGTCTCAATTGCTACCATGCTGCAAGACTTGGCCGTTCCGCTCCTGCCGATGGTCGGAAATCACGACGACCGCACCCTGTTTCGGCGCGCGCTGGCCTTGCCGGACAGGACAATGGAGGGCTTCATCCAGTATGCCGTGCCTACGCAGGGCGGACTCATCGTCTGCCTCGATACGCAAAAACCGGGGGCCGACAGCGGAGAATTCTGTGCGACCCGGATGGAATGGCTGAAGGCGGTTCTGACGGAAGCCGGGACCACCCCAGCCCTCCTCTTCATGCACCATCCCCCTATGCCCCTCGGCCTGCCGATGCAGGATACGGACAGATTGGAGGATGGAAGCGCCTTTCTCGATCTGATCGCGCGATTCGACAGCATCTCGTTTCTCTGCATTGGCCATGTGCATCGACCGATTACAGGGGCCGTGCGGGGCATTCCCTATGCGACGATGCGCTCTATTCTCTATCAAGCACCGGCACCGCAGCCCGAATGGGACTGGAGCAGCTTTGCCCCCGGCAGGGAAGCGCCTGCGCTGGGCGTCCTGACTCTGAAGGACGGGAACGTGACGATGCAGTATGAGCAGTTCTGCGACCATGTGCTCGGCGTGCGGTCGTAATGTCCCCGGTATGCACACAGAGAGGGCGGCACCTTCCCCCCGGAAGTGCCGCCCGACTGTCCCATCAACCCCCCGACTGATTGGGTAAAACGCGCTTGGATCGTTTCTTCTTGTTATCGTGGTCCCCCTGAACCCCGAGCGCGTCTCTTTTCACGATCAGTTACCGAACCGGCTGACCGATGCCATCCGACCGACGCCCTGACCGGCAGACCCCGAAGACATGAAGAAACTCGACTCGTCCTTGCCACGGCATTCGTCGGGCTTGTTCGAGCAAAGGTCGATCACGTTCTCGATCCAGTCGCGATAGGCGGCGATGGGCGTGTAATACATGGCATATCCCGCCTTCATGCACGGCTCGCCATTGTAGCCATTCGTGCCTGGCTCGATGCCCGACAGGACGCCTGCAATGCTCTGGTATCCATTCGTGGTCGAGAGCAGCGGCCCCCCGCTTTCGCCCTGACAGACGCCTTCCATCCGACCGAAGGGGCTGGTGACGGTGATGAAGCCGGGCCATTCCACGTCGGTCACAGACAGCGGCACTTTCTGAAGCGACTTCTGCCCTGCTTTCGGGCCAGTCACCGGCCATCCCGCCGCAATCGCGATACCCCCCGGTTTCACGGTCGGACGGCGGAAGTCGTCGATGACTGCCGGAACGATTTCCTTCGGCAGCGGCTGGTCCAGCTTGACGATGGCGATATCGTTCGAGAGATAGGTGTCTGCCCCCGCATGACATACGGCCTGATGGGCCGTGCGGCGGATGACCTTGCTGCTGTCCACGTTGTGGTCGCCCGTCACCAACTCGATGCGATCCCATTGCAGACCGTCCTTGGCCTTGACGCAGTGGGCGGCGGTAACGACATGGCGGCTGTCGATCACGGTGCCCCCGCAATGCTCGATCTCGGCGTATCCGTCATGCTGATAGATCATCTTCAGCTTGATCATCGCCGGAAACTGGCTGTCGGCCCCCGCCGCCAGAATGGCCGGATTGCCAATCTCGTACATTGCGCCGGTCGGCTTGCCAACACGGCTTGCCTTGGCCGGGTCTGTGCCACAGGAAACGGCGTTGATATCGCCAAGACCGCCTGCGATGGCCTGACCGGAGGTCAAAGCCATGAGAATGGCGGTAATACCGGATGCGAGCGCGGTGCGTTTCATGGTGTGATCCCCCAAAGGATTGTTTGTCTGTGGCCCCCCGGCCTTGAACACACAATGACTGTCAGGGGTAAATATAACCCTGTATGATGTGGTGAACGACTGTAAACAAACGCCGTATAAAGCACCCAATTTTATTCAATCATGTCAAGAATGCCCGTTCTTAGCGTTCTGTTTAGCGTATTACTTACGATGACTATTATTCGTTACTGCTGTTCGCCGCACGAAAAAGCCCCGATGGCCAGGCCATCGGGGCTTTCACTAAAATTCGATACGTTTACAGCGTATCGTTACTAGTATCAGTGCGCCATGACCGCCAGCAGCAGAAGCGCTACGATGTTCGTGATCTTGATCATCGGGTTCACGGCAGGGCCAGCGGTATCCTTGTAGGGATCGCCGACGGTGTCGCCGGTGACGGACGCCTTGTGCGCCTCGCCGCCTTTTTCATGCAACACGCCATCCTTGTCGGTGAAGCCGTCCTCGAAGCTCTTCTTCGCGTTATCCCACGCACCACCACCGGCGGTCATGGAAACGGCGACGAAGAAGCCGGTGACGATCACACCCATCAGCATCGCGCCCAGAGCCGCAAAGCCGTTGGCATAGCTCGAAACCGCGCTGACCGCGAAGAACACGAAGATCGGCGACAGGACCGGCAGGAGCGACGGGATCATCATCTCCTTGATCGCCGCTTTGGTCAGCATATCCACGGCCCGTGCGTAGTCGGGCTTGGACGTACCGGCCATGATGCCCGGATCGGCCTTGAACTGGCGGCGGACTTCCTCGACCACCGAGCCAGCAGCACGGCCAACGGCGGTCATCGACAGACCACCGAAGATGTAGGGCAGCAAACCACCGAACAGCAGACCGGCCACGACATACGGGTTCGAGAGGTTGAACAGCACATCGGCGTTGATGCCGAAGAACACCGAATCCACATCGTTCTCCGCCAGCGCCTTGGCCGAGAAGAACTTCAGGTCTTCGGTATAGGCCGCGAACAGGACGAGCGCACCCAGACCGGCGGAGCCGATGGCATAGCCCTTGGTAACAGCCTTGGTGGTGTTACCCACGGCGTCGAGCGCATCGGTCGTGCTACGCACATCGTCGGGCAGACCGGCCATTTCAGCGAT
>CALHLW010000237.1 GCA_938034615.1 uncultured Neomegalonema sp.
ACGATTTCGGCGTTCACGCAGATAGCCGGGGCGGAGTTGCGCGTGGTGGATGCCGGGGTGGCCTCCCCCCTGCCCGCCCATCCCGACCTGACCGATGCCAAGATCGCGGCAGGAACGCGCAATTCGGCAGTAGAACCGGCCATGACGCCGGAACAACGCGACGCAGCACTGGAAAAGGGCATCGCGCTGGCCCGTGAGGCTGTGAGCGAAGGCGTCGATATCCTCGCCCCCGGTGAAATGGGCATCGGCAACACCGCCGCCGCCAGCCTGATCGTGCATCGCCTCGCCCCGGCCCCACTGGAGGCGGTGGTCGGTCGCGGGGCGGGACTGGACGATCCGGGGCTGGAGCGAAAACGGGCGGCGCTGGCGAAAGCAGCCGCCCGCACAGATACGACCGATCCGCTCGACGTGCTGGCGGAATTCGGCGGTTTCGAGATCGCGATGATGGCCGGGTTCATGCTCGGCGGAGCGGCAGAAAATCGCATCGTCATCGTGGACGGCTTCATCGCGGGAGCGGCGGCACTGGCGACCTGCCGCATTGCGCCCCCTGCGAGAGAGCGCATGGTCTTCGCCCATCGCTCGGCGGAACCGGGGGCCAAGGCGATCCTCGACGCATTGGACGCCGATCCCCTGCTCGATCTGGGCCTGCGCCTCGGCGAAGGGTCCGGCGCGGCGCTCGCCATTCCGATGGTGAGGGCGGCGGCGGCGATCCTGACCGATCTGGCCGATTACCCACGAGACGCGGAATGATAAAGACGGAATTACAGGCTTTCTTTTCCGCCGTGCAGTTCCTTACGCGCCTGCCCGTGCCGGACTGGACGGGATGGGAGGCAGGGCGCCTCGACCGGGCAACCCCGCATTTCACACTGGTCGGCGGGATCGTCGGAGCGCTCGCAGGCCTCGTCTTCCTGATCGCCAGCGCCCTGTTCGTGCCAACCATCGCCGCCCTGCTCGCCATCGCCACCGCCATAGTGCTGACCGGAGCGCTGCACGAGGACGGCCTCGCGGATTTTGCCGATGGGCTGGCCGTGCGCGACCCGGTCCGGGCGCTGGCCATCATGAAGGACAGCCATATCGGTGCCTTCGGCGTCATCGCCCTCATCGTCGTCCTCGCCCTCAAGGTCGCGGCACTCACGGCCCTGCCCCCGCTGTTCGGTGCAGCCACCCTGATCGCCGCCCATGGCCTCAGCCGCGCATGGCTCTACCCAACGGTGAAAGCGCTCAACTACGCGCGCGACACAAAGGATGCGAAAGTGTCCCCGATCTCTCGCACTATCATTCGGAGAGAATGGGTGCGGGTCGTCATCTTCGCGCTGCTGGTCTTCCTGCCCATCGTGATCGTCGCCGTCGTCACCGATCCGCTGCGCCTGATCGGCTGTGCGCTGGCTCTCTTTGCTGCCGCAGCCGCCATGCTGGCCACCCTGAACACGATGAAGGTGCGGACGGGCGGATGGACTGGCGATACGCTGGGCGCGCAGCAGCAAGTGACCGAAACGGCCTTCCTGATCGGAGCGAGCGCATGGATATCCATCTGATCCGCCATCCGCGTACCGTGGCCCCGCGCGGCACATGCTATGGCTCGCTGGATATCGAGGCGGACCCGGAGAGACTGGCCGCCGATGCCGCGCGTCTTGCGCCCTCGATTCCCGCTGGCGCGCGGTTCATCTCCAGCCCTCAACGGCGCGCGCGAGCGTTGGCCGAGGCCCTCGCCAAGGGGCCGGTCGCGACGGATGCACGGCTCGTCGAGATGGATTTCGGGACATGGGAGGGCCGACTCTGGGACGATCTGCCCCGCGAGGAGATCGACGCCTGGGCGGCGGATGTGGGCGGTTATGCGCCCCCCGGCGGCGAGTCAATCCGGGCGATGGCCGCGCGGGTGCAGGATTGGTGGCAGGGCGTGGAGGTCGCCGAAGCGCCCCTCGTCGTCGTGGCCCATGGCGGTCCCTTGCGCCTGATCGCAGCGCATGTCACCGGCTCGCCCCCCGAAAAGAGCATGGCGTTCGAGATCCAATGGGGCAATCGGGCGCTGGTCTGGCACAATCCGGGGCGGACAGTGCTGGCCGGCTGGAACCTGACCTGAGTCACGCTCTTTCACGCCTTCGTGCCCCGTCTTGGCGCTGGCTGATCCTCGGGATAAATCGCGCCTCCAACCAACCGGGAGCGAAACGATGACCGACACGACCTACCCCTCCGATCCACCCCTCGAACGGGCGCTGCTGGCCCTACGTATCGGGCTGGCGATCCTGTTTTTCATCTGGGCGATGGACAAGCTTGTGAACGTCGATCACGCAAAGGCAGTCTTCGCGGGCTTCTACGGACAAGACGCCGCCACGATGCCCGATATCCTGCCCTATGCGCTCGGCATCGTGCAACTCATCCTCGTTCTCGCCTTTGCCGTCGGGGCGAAGAAGACGATCACTTACGGCGCGCTGTTACTCATGCATCTGGCCACGACGATCGTATCGCTGAAGCTGCACCTCGATCCGTTTGGGTCGCCCAATATCCTGTTCTGGGCAAACTGGCCCATTCTCGGCGCGCTGATCGCGCTCTTCCTGTTGCGACATCGCGACCGGCTGCTCTCGGTTTAGAACATCTTGCGCGATACGCGGATCCATGCCGTTATTAGCGAATGGAACCGCGTCCTAAACCCGCAAGAGCGCCACTTCGCCCGCCATCACATGTGATGCGCCTCGCCCGCATGGGCAGCGCGCACCAGTCGCGGTTGAGCTTCATGCGCTCGCTGTTGCGGTCATTGAAACGCGAGAACTGGCGCTTCGACCGGCCTGTCTGGTCGGTGGACAAGAACGGTGTTGGCCATGCCGTTTACCGCGCCATCGGGCCGAGGCGGACCTATTCGCTGGTCGCCTTCGCCCATGATCTGCCCGACGACATGCGCTCCGACCGGGTGATCGCGACGGCATGGGATGCAACCTTTGCCCTGTTCGACGGCACCCCGACCGATGTCGATATCGCGCGCCTGTCGCAGAACGTGCCGAAGCAGGAGGCGGGGAGGATTTCCGACCGGGAACTCTCCCTCTCCCGCGCCAATCGCTCGGTGCGCCTCTGGTCGCATGTGGTCGAGCGGCTGGCCAAAGGCGAGCAACCGGACGAAGAACAGATCGACGGCGTCGGCTATTTGATGCGGACCACTGCCGTCTATGGCTCCGGCAAGTTCGGGGCGGCGGATCGGGCCGTGCTGGCGGGGCGCACGATCATGGGCGCACCGTTCCACGCGGAGATGCTGGCGGTATGGCTGATCCGCAGCTTCTCGGTCGATCTGGTCGAGCATATGGCCCGCATAAAAGGAGGCGAGCGCGCCGCGCGGATCGAGCCGCCCCTGCGCCATCGCCTCGGGATCGGCAATTCGACGGGCCTCGGGATGGCCCCGTTCCTCGTGAACCACCCCGCCTTGCTGAATGCGTGGATGACCGCGCGGGAAACGGCAATTGCGAGGGTCCGCTCGCTGTCCCATGCCACACCGGAGGCGCAGGTGGTCTTTCGGCGCAGGCTGTCCCGCGCACGGGAAAATGCGGCGGGTTGGCACTCCGAACATCCCGTGCAGATACCGAAGCTGAAGGCTCTGCGCGCCGATCTCGACCTGCTGGCGGCGCATGTGGAAAGCGGCGCATTGGACGAGGCGTTCCCGTGGGATGCCCTGATCGGCTGGTCTGAAACCGCCCTGTCCATGGAAGGGCAGGAGCAGCTTGCTTCCCTGATCCTCGAACCCTATGGCGATCTCGTGGATGATCTCGTTCCCACGATGGCGACGGATGAGGCCGCCTGTTTCCGCATCGACGGGACGATGACGGTGGCCGCCCTGCGCGCCCTGCTCTCGCGCGATTACGACTGGGCGACAGGCATCGACCACGATCCCGCCGCGAGATGCGCGCGGTTCTGGTACGTGTCGGAAGAAAAGCTCGAACCCCGCCTTGGTCAACGCCATGAGGAACCGGGGGCCGAGAGAGAAGAGCCGCTCGATATTTCCCGCGCGGCCTGCGCGCTGGATGCCGCCTTGGTCGAAGAGGCGGACGATACGATCCTCGCAGACTTCCTGCTGCGCTGCCCGGAATACCGCCATACCGTCCGCCGCGTTCAGATCGCCGCGACTCGGCCCTATGCGGAAATCCGCGAGAATCTGATCGACGGCGAAATGCTGCCCATCGACATGCTGCGCTGCAAGCTGGCGTATTTCGGGGCAAGCCGGTTCGATCCGCGTTCCGACCGATGGGTGCGTATCTGCCTCTACCGCAATGCGCCCTTTCCCGATGACCTCGCGGATGCGCCCGAAGACGATTGGGCCTGAGGATGCCGGTCGTTACCCTCGCCGAGATCGACGCCACGGCGCGCAAGGCCGCGCGAGGCTGCGGTTGTCCTTGGGGGTTGGCGGAAGAAGCCGGAAAATCCGCGCGCTGGCTCGCCTCCCATGGACTACCGGGAGCCGAGAGTCTCGCTGCGCTGTTGCAGAACCGTGACGGGTGCTGCGCCGGAACCGGCATACCCTGCGCGCTTGCTTCGGGAGCGGCATTTGCAGATCGGGCGACGGAAATCGGGGAGGCCCCCGTCACCACGGGGGAGAACGAAGCCTCGCTTCTGGTTCTCGCCCAGATAGGCCGGGCCGCCGATGCCCTCGATCGTGGCTTCGTGCTCGAATGGCAGGGCGGAGGGGCAAAACTCGCCCGCCATGCCCTCGCAATCGAAGGGCAGGACGCCGCATCCGCCATGACATGCACGGCGGCGGAGGTGGAATCCGGAACACCGCCCTCCCCCGCTTCGCGGCTAGTGGATGACGCGGCATGGGCGACGCTCAACGCCTTCGCCCACCGCATTCTCGTTCCGGCCAGCGACGCATCCCGCGCCGGGGCGGGTGCCGGAATAAGGGACAATGATTGACTGTCGATTCACCTTAAATTCTATCGTTGACACATCATACGAACTAAAATAGAACGAAATGCGATTACTTAACCCTGATTAAGAACAAGGCGTAGCTTCAGGCGGAACCCACCACGAACCGCCACGCCAATGGCATCGGAACATGATGCTTCAGAACCCTGGAGGGGACCGTCATGCTGACGAAAAAACAGCACCAGCTTCTGACCTTCATCGACCAGCATATCAGCGAAAAGGGGATTTCCCCGTCCTTCGACGAGATGAAGGAAGCGCTGGAACTGAAATCGAAATCCGGCATTCACCGCCTGATCTCCGCCTTGGAGGAGCGCGGCTTTCTACGTCGCCTGCGGCATCGGGCGCGGGCGCTCGAAGTGCTCAAACGCCCCGAGGAGATGTCCAAGGCGAACGCGATGCCATTTCGCGTCATCGAAGGCGGCCGTCGGCAGAACGATCCCAGGCCCGGCTCGATGGTTCCCATCGGGGTCCGCGAAATTCCCAAGCTCAGCAAGATTGCTGCGGGTCAGCCCATCGACGCAGCTCTTGGCAACCCTGACGATATGATCTCGGTTCCCGATATGATGGTTCCGGCAGCAGGCGAGTTCTATGCCCTGACCGTCGACGGGGACTCGATGACCGGCGTGGGCATCCACCATGAAGACACGGTCATCGTGGAGCGCACAGATACTGCCCGTGCGGGCGAGATCGTGGTCGCGCTGATCCATGACGAGAACAAAGCGACGCTCAAGACGCTGAAGATGGAGGGTGATACGATCGTCCTCCAGCCGGAGAACCCGGTCTATGAAAAGCAGCGCTATGCACCGGATCAGGTGACGATTCAGGGCCGTCTCACGGCGTTGATGCGAAGCTATCGCCCCTGAACCGGCTTTTTCGCCACGGATACGCCGGTCTCGGGACCGGCGTTCCTTCTTCCGAAAAGCTGATCGTGAGCGAGCTTGCACCGCCAAGCGTCTCTGCTCCGATGAAGTAGCAATCGCTTCGGTCGGGGGGTGTCAGATGGGGAGCGACGAGGATCGTCCGTTCTCGGCAATCTCCCTGTCGTACCTCCCCCTCCCGTAGAAAGACGACTCGCCAGTCGTCGCCTGTCCACCCCCGGCAACGACGCTTTGTGCAGGACCATTCCCGCCGCCCATAGGCTGCGGCACGGTCAGGGCGCGCTTCCCCGTCGCGGCGCAGCCATGTCTGGGCGGCATAGGTTTCGGCCCGTGAGCGGCTGACCCAGAGCCGCCCATCCTCTCCCCGTCCTGCGATCAGAGCGGCGTCGCGCGCAATGATGAGGTCCGGTCTCATGGTCGCCGACCAGAGGAATAATCCGATCAGCACCGGCACGAATCCGGCCAACCGGATCGGCCCCCGCCAGATCGTCAACCACAGCCCCCCGAACACCATGAGCCAGAGCACGAAAGGCGATGTAGCGACTGCACCCGACACCGCCCCTTCCAACGCGCCGAACCACTCCGCCACGCCGAGGATGAAGCCGATGCCCAGCCCCAGAACCGTCAGCACCGGACCTTCCAGGCCGAAAGGCGAAAGGACCGCTGCAAGAAGAATACACGGCATGATCCACAGCCCCATCAGCGGAGTCGCGAGCAGGTTGGCCGGCAGACCCCAGATCACGAGGCGATTGAAATGATAGGCCGCAAAGGGTGCCGTCGCGATCCCGGCCAGAATACTCGTCATCGCCGTCGCCAGCGCTCCGCTTGCCAGCCGGGTCACGATGCCGCCCCGCTCCGCCCGCCTGCGCCAGAAATCGCGGGTGGCATCGTACCCGGCCACCAAGACGGCGACAGCGGCGAAAGACATCTGGAATCCGGCCTCGAACAGGCTTTCGGGTCGCAAGAGCAGGATAAGCACCGCTGCGACGGCCAACCCCCTCATCGTGACCGCCCCACGATCGAAGACGATGGCCAGCAAGGCGACCCCCGCCATGACGAAAGCCCGCTGCGTCGCAACGCTTGCCCCCGACATCACGAGATAGACCGCCACCGCCGCCAACGAACAGATCGCCGCGACCTTGCGAATCGCGAAACGCTCGGAGATTTGCGGTGGCAGGGCAAGCGCAAGCCGCACGAACCAATAGACCAGCGCCCCCAGCAATCCGACGTGCAGCCCGGATATCGCCAGCAAATGCGCCAACCCGGAATCGCGCAACGCATCGCGCGCTTCGGCAGGAATACCGCTGCGATCCCCCACCACCAGCGCCGCCGCAATCGCCCCTTCCGTTCCGCCGATCCGCTCGCGCAGCGACGCCGCAATCTTGCCCCGCAGCCGGTCGATCCGCAGGCGCAAGGGCAGAGCCTCGCCCTCCACCGGCATCGTCTCCACCGCTCCGACCGCGTAGCCCACCGCCCCGAGGCGATCGAAATAGGCCTTGCGCGAAAAGTCGAAGCCCCCCGGTTCCGCCGGTCCGCGCGGTGCGGCAAGGACGGCTGGCAAACGCGCCCGATCCCCCACCCGAGGCACCCCGGTATCCCGCCGCAACGACACCCGCACAGTCACCGGCAGGCGCACCACCCCCTCCATGGCGATGTCATCGAAGGTCAGACGTGGCGCACCCGACAACGATGCATCGACGACGACGACCCGGCCACTGACCTCGCCCCGCCATGGCTGCTCCAACGCCGGCGCGGCGACCGTCGCCAGGCGCACCTCCGCCGCCGCAATCCCGGCAATGACAGCGATCCCTGCCCAGAAAACGTAATCCCGCGACGTCCGGTACAGCGCGGCAAGCACGAGAATCGCTGCTGCCGCCAGCCCCGTCACGACACCGCCGTCGAAACGCAACCAGATGCCAAATCCGACCAGTACGGGAACCCACAGGGCGAAGCGCCGCGCCTGCCCCCGCCATAACCGCTTTACGGAATCACGTCGCTCGGCCATAACCGCCCCCGTCCCGCCATGATCAAAGCAGGAGCCATCGATGAGCGCCACCCCTGTCGTCACCCGTTTCGCGCCGTCGCCCACCGGCTTCCTTCATATCGGTGGCGCGCGCACGGCCCTGTTCAACTGGCTGTTCGCGCGGCATCACGGCGGCACGTTCCTGCTTCGGATCGAGGATACCGACATCGCCCGCTCCACGCCCGAAGCGACCGCCGCGATCCTCGACGGCATGGAATGGCTCGGCCTCGACCATGACGGCGAAGCTGTCAGTCAGATCGGACGGATCGCTGAGCACGCCAGGGCCGTGGAGCGCATGATCGAACGCGGCACCGCCTATCGCTGCTACGCCACGAAGGAAGAGATCGATACCGCCCGCGACAAGGCCCGCGCCGAAAAGCGCCCGCTCGGTTTCGACAGCCCCTGGCGCGACAAAATCCCCGACCTTACCTCCGACATGCCCTTCACCGTGCGCCTCAAGGCCCCTCGCGACGGCGAAACCGTGATCGAAGACGCCGTGCAGGGCCGTGTCGCTTTCCGCAACGAACAGCTCGATGACCTGATCCTGCTGCGCTCGGACGGCACCCCGACCTATATGCTGGCCGTCGTCGTGGACGATCACGACATGGGCGTCACCCACGTCATCCGGGGCGACGATCACCTGACCAACGCTGCCCGCCAGACGCTGATCTACGAGGCGCTTGGCTACACGCCACCCATCTTCGCCCATATCCCGCTGATCCACGGGCCGGATGGCGCAAAGCTGTCCAAGCGCCACGGCGCGCTCGGGGTCGGCGAGTATCGCGAGATGGGCTACCTGCCCGAAGCGATGCGCAATTATCTCGCGCGTCTCGGCTGGGCACATGGCGATGACGAATTCTTTACAACGGTTCAGGCGACCGAGTGGTTCGACCTCGATAGTATTGGTAAATCCGCCGCCCGGTTTGATTTTGCAAAACTTGAGAATCTCAACGGTCAGCACATGCGTGCGGCAGATGACGCCTACCTCGCTAACGTGGTCGCAAAATCGATGGAGAGCCGCGACGGCCCGACCATGACTGACAACCAGAAGGAAGCGCTGCGCGGCGCGATGCCTGGTCTGAAAGAACGCGCAAAGACCATCGTGGAATTAATCGATTCCGCTTATTACATCTATGCCGAGCGGCCCCTCGAACTCGATGGAAAAGCCGGGAAACTGCTGTCAGACGATGCGCTTACAGCGCTCACAGAATTGACTTCGCACTTGCGAGATGCTACCGAATGGCAGGCAGCGGGGCTTGAAGAATTGGTCAAGTCCTTCGCGGCCGAAAAAGAAATGAAACTCGGCAAGGTTGCGCAGCCATTGCGCGCTGCGCTGACCGGTCGGGCATCCTCGCCCGGAATATACGACGTGATGATGACTTTGGGACGGGAAGAGACGCTGGCGCGTCTGGATGACCAGATCGCGGCCTGACTTTCCGGCCCTCCCTGCAAATCAACGACGGCGCAGACCCTGCCGCCCCCAAAAGGGGCTTGCGACCGGGATGTGCAACCTGACGAAAGGGTACGCGATGAGCGAACAGAAAAACGATCCGGCGACGCTGACTGTCGATGGCAAGACCGTTGAGCTTCCGGTCTATAACGCCTCGGTCGGCCCGTCGGTCATCGATGTCCGCAAGCTCTACGCCCAGACCGGCCATTTCACCTACGATCCGGGGTTCACCTCAACGGCGGCCTGCGATTCCGACATTACCTATATCGACGGGGACAAGGGCGAACTGCTCTATCGTGGCTATCCCATCGATCAACTCGCCGATGACAGCCATTTCCTCGAAGTCTGCTACCTACTGCTCTATGGGGAGTTGCCCGACAAGGCACAGATGGAAGATTTCGAGAGCCGCGTCACGAACCATACGATGCTGCACGAGCAAATGACGAATTTCTATCGAGGATTCCGTCGCGACGGGCACCCGATGGCGATCATGGTCGGCGTTGTCGGCGCATTGTCGGCCTTCTATCACGATTCGACGGATATCACCGATCCCCAGCAGCGGGAAATCGCGTCAATCCGCATGATCGCAAAGATGCCGACGATTGCGGCATGGGCCTATAAATATTCAATCGGACAGCCCTTCGTCTATCCGCGCAACGACCTCGATTACGCATCGAACTTCCTGCATATGTGCTTTTCGGTGCCCTGCGAGGAATACAAGGTCGATCCGATCATGGCGCAGGCCATGGACCGCATCATGACGCTCCATGCAGACCACGAACAGAACGCATCGACCTCGACCGTGCGCCTTGCCGGGTCATCGGATGCGAACCCGTTCGCCTGCATCGCCGCCGGGGTCGCCTGTCTCTGGGGGCCAGCTCATGGCGGGGCGAACGAGGCCGCGCTCAATATGCTGCACGAAATCGGCACACCGGATCAGATCCCGGAATATATCGCTCGGGCGAAAGACAAGGATGATCCCTTCCGCCTGATGGGCTTCGGACACCGGGTCTACAAGAACTATGACCCCCGTGCGAAGGTGATGCAGCAGACAGCCAAGGAAGTGCTCGAACTCGTCGGGGTCGAGAATTCTCCCATCCTTCAGGTCGCGCAGGAACTGGAGAAAATCGCGCTGGAAGACCCGTATTTCGTGGAGCGAAAACTCTATCCGAACGTCGATTTCTATTCGGGCATCGTCCTGAGCGCGATGGGTTTCCCGACCTCGATGTTCACCGCCATCTTTGCTACGTCGCGGACCGTCGGCTGGATCGCGCAATGGAAAGAGATGATCTCTGACCCCGGTCAGCGCATCGGTCGTCCACGCCAACTCTATACCGGCGCAAGCCACCGCGATTACATGGCTGTCGAGAAACGCTGATCTATAAGGATCGACGCGACTTCTTGCTCGCGATAGCCATCAGAACACCCCGCGCTGCCCTCACCGAGGGCGGCGCTTTCGATTCGCCGAACGTCGCGAAGGCTTCCTCGAAAGCGGCGCGCTGGTCGGACCCGTCTTCCATGACACCCATCAGCGCATCGGCGAGTTTCGGTCCGGTGCACCGCTCCTGAAGCAGTTCCGGGATTGCCTTGCGTCCGACCATGAGGTTGACCAGCGTGAAACTGCGGACATTCACCAACCGGCGGATGAGAAATTCAGAGCTTTTGCGGACGCGATAACCGACGATCATCGGCGTCCGCATGGCGGCGACCTCCAGGGCAACCGTGCCCGAGGCAACGAGGGCGATATCGGCGGCCCCAAAGGCCGCGAATTTTCGTTGCTCTGCCTCTTCCGCAGACATCCCCTGCGCGCGCAGAAGGTGGGTCGGGACGCCCCAGCCAGAGACGGCCTGCTCCACCCGATCCGCAACACCTTCGGCAACCGGCACAATGACCTGCAGGCCGTCAAGTCGTTGCGATAACAGCGCCGCTGCCTCGCCGAATGGCTGCAAAAGGCGCGAAATTTCGCTCTGCCTGCTGCCGGGGGCAATGAGCAGGACCGGGGCATCGGGGGCGATGCAGAGCGTTGAGCGCAACACAGCCGGTGCATCCTCCGACAACGACGCGACCCGCTCGACAACGGGATGGCCGACATAATCCGCCGCCAGCCCCGCGCGCTCGAAATACGGCGGCTCGAAGGGCAGGAGAGTCAGCATCCGATCATAGATCTTCGCCGCCGCCGCCGCGCGCCACGGCTTCCACGCCCAGACGGTCGGGGCGACATACTGGATGAGCGCCATATCCTTCGCGCACCGCTTCGCACGTTTGGCCAGCATGGCGGAGAAGACCTGCGCGTCGATGGTGACGAGCGCGTCGGGCTGCGCCTCCGCGACGGCCCTGGTCGCCTGCCGCAACCGCCGCATGACGCGCGGAATATGCGGCACCACCTCGGCAAATCCCATGATCGAGATATCCTCGGTCGGGAAGATCGTCTCCAACCCTTCATCGCGCATCACCGGGCCACCGACGCCCGAAAAGCGGATCGGCTCCGAGACTTCCGCGCGCAGCGCCCGAATCAACGCGGCCCCCAACCGATCGCCGGAACTCTCCCCGGCGACAATCATGATGTGAAGCCCTTCGCTCACGGCTCGAAACCGTAGAGGAAGAGACCTGATTCGCGGGCTAGTTCTTCGGTTTGTGTGGCGTCGAGCACGAAAACCCCACCGGCTTCGACCGCGATTCCCGACAGGCCCGCCTTGACCGCCGCTTGGATCGTATCGGGCCCGATAGCGGGGCGATCCACGCGGGAATCCTGACCTCGTTTCAGCATCTTGACGAGGACACCGCCCCTATCGCCATCCGCGCGCAGAGCCGCGACGCGATCCAACATTGCCGCCGTCCCTTCCGCCGCTTCGACAGCGAGACACCGCCCCCCTGAGATCACGACGGCCTGTCCGATATCGTATGGACCCAGCGCATCGAGGATGGACCGACCCAGCGCGATATCATCTTGTTCGCACAGGCTTCCGGCAATAACGCCACTGCCCGCAAGACTGCGGGGCAGGAAGGTTTCGGCACCGATGACGGGAAAACCGTGCTCCTCGAACAAATCGGCCACACCGGAGAGAAGCCCGTCATCCCCGCGTCCGAACAACCGCGCGACCCGCGGAAGCAACGCCAATCCCTGCCGGTCAAAGCGGACCTTCGTGAGGGAAGGCCGCGTCAGCCCCCCAGCCATCGTCACCGCGTCACAGCCTTCGCACTCAAGCAGGGCCAACACCCGCCCGACCTGCCCCAATGACACGCGCTCATTCGGGAAGCCGGAGGCCCATTCCGCCGCTGCGCCCTCCAGATCGATGATGAAGACGGATTTGCCATCGGATCGGCGGGCTTCGGCCACTTCCCTCGGCAATCGCCCCGCGCCAGCGAGGATGCCAAGTTTGCGGACCGATGCGCCGTCAGGTTTCAGGGACACAGAACCGGCGGCTGCCACCTGCAAGGATGAAATCGACCATCTCGCGCGCAGCCCCCTCCCCTTCCAGTTCCGCCGCCACCGCGCTGGCCCGCTCGTGCAGCGATCCGTCCTCGTCGAGGAAGACAGCCTTGTAGGCGGCACGCAACGCATGGATTTGAGGCCGGTCGAAACCACGGCGCTTCATGCCGACCATGTTGAGACCTGCCAGATGCGCCCGGTTCCCGATTACAGAGCCATAGGGGATCACATCCCGCTCCACACCGGTCATGCCGCCGACCATCGCATGCGCGCCGATCCGCGCGAATTGATGGACACCGCAGAAACCGCCGAGAACAACGAAATCACCAACCTCGACATGCCCTGCCAGCGTCGCATTGTTTGCCGCGATGACATTCGAGCCGACGAGGCAGTCATGGGCGACATGGGTGCCGACCATGAAGAGGCAATTATCCCCGACCCGCGTGACACCACCACCACCTTCGGTACCGGGATTCATCGTAACATGCTCCCGAATCCTGACGTTCTCGCCAATTTCAAGCGTGCTGCGTTCACCCTTGAACTTCAGATCCTGCGGTGCGGTACCCAGCGAAGCAAACGGGTAGACCTGCGTGCCCCGCCCTATCGTGGTCTGGCCGGTCACGACGACATGCGAATCGATGCGCACGCCCTCACCAAGCCGCACTTCCGGCCCGATCACGGAATAAGGTCCGACATGGGCCTTGTCTCCGATGACGGCTCCGTCCTCGACGATGGCAGAGGCGTGAATGTGAGCAGTTTCGGCTATCGCCATTTGGTGTCCGTTCGGTTCTTTTGGTGAGCACTCACGCTGGATCGACGATCATCGCGCTGAACTCGCTTTCGGCAACGCGGCGGTCGCCGACCATCCCTTGCCCTGAAAAACGCCAGACATTGCCCTTATGACGCTGGACGGAGACATGCAGTTCCAGCACGTCCCCCGGCACGACAGGCGCACGGAAGCGTGTCTTGTCGACGGTCATGAAGTAGACGAGCATTCCCTTGTCGATCATATCGAGCGTGTTGACGACCAAAACCGCCGCCGTCTGGGCCATCGCCTCGACGATAAGCACACCGGGCATGATCGGCTTTCCGGGGAAGTGCCCGGCGAAATGGGGTTCGTTCGCGCTGACGTTCTTGATGCCTACGGCGCGCGTGCCGTTCTCAATACCGCGCACCTTGTCGATCATCAGAAAAGGCGCACGATGCGGAATCATCCGCATGATCCGCTCGAGGTCTGCGTCTCCGTTACTCTCGGTCATGCGCTACTCCGGGTGTCCGTACGATGACCATCCTTTGCCCCGGAAGCGAAGGACGGGTCAAGCACGGCGCCTAGGAATATCGCGAGAACCCATGCATCCGGAGCGCCCATTGCAGCGCGATCACAAACCCCTTGGCAAAGGGCAGGATCGTCAGCGACAGGACGAGGACCAGCGCAGGCCACAGCGTCATGTGCACCCAGTCGGGCCAATCATAGCCCGTCACGGTAGTCAGCATCAGAGGTACGACGATATGACCGACGATCAGGATCGTCATCCATGTCGGCATGTCATCGGCCCGGTGGTGATGAAATTCCAGCTCACAGGATTCGCAGGTGTCACGCACGCTTAGATAGCCGCTGAACAGCGCACCCTCCCCGCAACGCGGACATTTGCGCGAGAAGCCTTTGAGGAGTGCGGGGGCCAGTTTCCGCTCAGGCTGATCGGCAGACATCCTTATTCCTCTCAAACCGCCGGAAGTCTCCATGTAGCGCGTGAGAAGACCAATGAGAAAGCGTCGGGATGCCCTTGCGTCGTCATGTCGCCAAAGGTCGGAAAATGTTCCTACTTTCAGCGACGGAAACTCCGTGCCGGTGCGTATCAGGAGCACGAGGATGAGAACGATGGAGGCAGGTGCCATGAAACGAACGATTGGCTTCCTTGGTTGCGTTGCAGCGATCACGTTGCTCGCGGCTGGAAATGCACTTGCAGAACAATCCGGTAGCGCACAACGCCTGGACCGGCTGTTCGAACAGATCGACTTGGATGCGAGCGGGACGCTGACCGTGCAGGAAATGCGCGCCGCCGCCGCCGCGCGCTTCAATGCGCTGGATCTCAACGGTGACGGCAAGGTCACGACGGGCGAAAGGCACAAGAGTCGGGGCAATCGGCTCAAAATCCGCTTCGACCGCGCCGATACCGACCGCAGCGGGACGCTGGACATCAATGAGATGCAGGAAGTGGCGAAACAACGCGCCCGCCGACGCCTCGCGCGGCTTGACATGAACGGCGACGGGATGCTCTCGCTGGACGAATTGCAGATAGGACGGCTTGGTCAAGGCCCCGGAACCGGTTTCGGGCCGGAGACCTTGACATTGCCGCAACTGGACGCGCGGATGATGGCGATGTTCCGCGACGCGGATGCGGATGGCGACGGTGTCGTTACCCTGCAAGAAGCGACGAACGGAGCGGGCGGATGAGTGCCGGTGTCGCCACGGGGTCTGCTGCCGGGTTCGGCACGGGCCGGATACGGCGTTGGCAAGGGGGCGTGACGATGGTCGAAACGGCAAGCGCCGCCTCTGCGGAGACCGATGGAGATGACGACGATGCGCTGATCGTGCGGTTCGCCGCTGGCGATCAGTCTGCCGCGCGCATCCTGACCGAACGTCATCTGGGGCGTGTTCTCGCGCTCGCCACGCGGATGTTACGCGACACGGCGGAAGCTGAGGACGTGGCGCAAGAAGCGCTGATGCGCGCATGGCGCAATGCTTCCAAGTGGGAGCCGGGGCGGGCGAAGTTCTCGACCTGGCTTCACAAGGTCGCGCTGAACCTCTGCTATGATCGTCTGCGGAAGAGAAAATCCTCCTCGCTGGACGAGGTCGCCGAGCCGGTTGATGATCGGGCTTCGGCGCAAGACGGGATGGAGGCGGATGAGCGCCTTTCGGTCCTGAAGGGTGCCATTGCCGACCTGCCGGAACGCCAGCGGGCGGCCATACAACTGCGCCATTTCGAAGAGCGCGGTAACGATGAGACGGCTGAAATTCTCGGCGTGAGCGTCGAGGCGGTTGAATCCCTTCTGTCGAGGGGACGCCGGGCATTACGTGACAAACTCGCGGGACAGCGGGCAATGTTGCTGGAAGAATGATGGTGATGGATATGGTTACCACGATGACACTGAATGATTTCGAAGAACGTGCCATGGCTTATGGCGCGCGGATCGATGGCTGGCCCGAAGAGGATCAGGCCCCTGCACGGGCCTTGATGGCAGAATCAGCAGCGGCGCGCACGGCGCTGGAAGAGGCGGCCTCGCTCGACGCGATGCTCGATCTCTGGGAAGGTCCGCAGCCGTCCAACGCCCTGCTGAGTCGGGTTCTCTCCGATGCGGCCACGGTGACAAGCGAGATGCCGGCGGCATCCCCGGCACCGGCCCCCGCGCGGGAGGGCTGGTTCGCGCGCCTGTTCGGGACCATGCCGGTCTTTCGGCCCGGCATGGCGCTCGCGGCCTGCCTTGCACTCGGCTTCATCATGGGGACGACCATCGAGGAAAGCGTGATCGCGCCTGCGCCCACCGAGATGGCCGAGGAGATCAGCGTGATCGACTTCGCTTTCGCGATGGAAGATGATAGCGATCTGTTGCTCGGTCCAGAGGCCTTTCTATGACAGACACCGCGTCCGCCCCGCGTCGCTCATGGCTCAAGCTCGCCTTTCTGGCGTCGCTGGCCGTGAACCTGTTTCTCGTCGGCTTGATCGGCGGGCAGGTTCTTTCCGAACCGGACGATACGGTAAAGCGCGCGAAGGCCTCACGCGGGTATTCCCTGCATCCCCGCGTGATGATGGAGGCACTACCGGCAACCCGGCATGATGACATCCGCGCCTACTGGGCCGAGGCCCGCAAGGGAATGGGTCAGGAATGGCGAAAGATCAATACGATCCGGCGCGAAGTCGATGCCGCCCTGCGGGCCGATCCGTTCGACGCGATGGCCCTGCGCGACGCGCAACAACGTGAAGTCGATGCCCGCGCTGCTCTGCGTATGAGACAGAACGATGATATTGCGGATTTTCTCGCGACACTGACCGAGGACGAGCGCAAGGCCGTAGCTGACCTTGCTCTTGCACGACTGGAAGAGCAAACAGCCTATTGGCGCGAGCGCGCCCGGAAACGTCGAGAGGCGGAGAAGCAGTAACAGCGTCGGGCGGCTGCGATTGCCGCCCGTGTTTTACGCCGCTGCGACGGAAGACGGGGCGAGCGTAACGCGGTTACGGCCTTCGCGCTTCGAGCGATAGAGCGCCTCATCCGCCACCTGAAGCATACTGTCAGGCGTCATCTGGGTAGATGACATCATCGCGACCCCGATGCTGACGGTAATATCGAGCGCGTCCTTCTCGGGATGCGTGATCTTGAACGGCTTCGCGGCGATGGTCGCCCGCAGCCTTTCGGCAACGATGCCCGCTCCGGCCAGATCGGTTTCCGGCATGATGCCCAGAAATTCCTCGCCGCCGATACGCGCCGTCATGTCCATACCACGCAAGTTCACGCGCAGGCGGGCCGCGAATTCCTTGAGGACTTCGTCCCCGACCGCATGACCATAGGTGTCGTTCACGGCCTTGAACGAATCGATATCCAGAAGGGCAACGGCAAGATCATGGTCATCCACCTGCGCCCGTTCGATAAGCGCCTTGAGGTGCGGCATCGCATAGCGTCGATTATAGAGACCTGTCAGCTCGTCAGTCACGGACAGCTTGAGGCTGTTATGCACATTGTCGCGCAGACGGTCAGCGTAGCACAGACGGCGTAATTGCGACCGGCATCGTGCAACCAGTTCGTTATCGTCCACGGGGCGCATGACATAATCGTTCGCGCCAAGGTCGAGGCTGGCCGAGATCGTCTTGAAATCGTTATGATCAACCATCAGCACGATCGCCGATTTCCGCGCGTCCGGATGAGAGCGGATTTCGGAACACAGGCGCAGGCCGTCATAGCTTTCGAGACTGGAATTGATGAGTACGATCTCGCTCATCTGCCGCCGCACATGGGCAATGGCATCGTCACGGTTATCGACGACATCGCACTCGATTCCGATACGATCGGAAATCGTCGCCGCCAGACTGCGCGCCGCACTGGCCCGATCATCCACGATCAGGACGCGGCCCTTTAGCATTTCGTCGGAGATATCCGCAAAGCCTGATTCGAATCCGAGTTCCCGGCACGTCTCATCGCGCAGGCGCAACTCATCGATCATCATCTTGACCCGCACGAGCGACCGCACGCGAGCGAAGAGTGCCAGATCATTGGCGGGCTTGGTCAGGAAATCGTCGGCCCCCACTTCCAGACCACGGACGCGATCTGTCGGTTGGTCGAGCGCCGTGACCATCACGACGGGAATATGAGCCGTCGTCGGATCAGCCTTCAGGCGCTTGCACGCCTCGAACCCGTCCATCTTCGGCATCATGACATCGAGCAGGATGAGATCGGGCTGCTCAGCCTGAGCAACCTCAATGGCCTCGAACCCATTGCTCGCAGTCAATACAGAATAATATTCCGACATGAGCTTTGCTTCGAGCAACTTCACGTTCGGAAGGATGTCGTCGACGACCAGAATACGCGCTGACATGATCTCCGGCCTCTCTCCAGCTTAACTTGCAGGGGCGAGTGTTATAGACGACTAGTCAAGGAATCGTTTTACTGTCGCCAGAAAATCCGCAACCGCGATTGGTTTCGCAATATAGTCCTCACAACCACCATCGCGAATCTTCTCTTCATCACCCTTCATCGCGAAGGCCGTGACCGCGACCACCGGGATGTGACGCAGATCATCCTCTTCCTTGAGCCATTTGGTCACTTCCAGTCCGGAAACTTCCGGCAACTGAATGTCCATCAGGATCAGGTCCGGCCCCTCATTGCGCGCAATCTCGAGCGCTTCCATCCCGTTCTGGGTCTGAAGCGTCCGATATCCCTGCGCATCGAGCAAGTCATGGAAGAGCTTCATGTTGAGTTCGTTGTCTTCGACAATCAGAACTGTTTTCGTCATGAATGGCGCTCCAGAACTTTCGGCCCCACATCGGGGTCTCGCTGCATAGCCAGAAGATAGGTTACCATGGGTTAATTAAGTCTTTCCCGTTCAGGCGTCGATGATATCACGTACCACGTCTATCGCATCATGGATCAACCGGAAGCCGAAGTGGCCACAAAGCAACACACGATGACGCACGATCAGGCCACCGTGACCGGATTACAGGCGCTTTCTCATATCGCCACCGATGACGACCTTTTTGGGGCATTCCTCGATCAAGCGGGTACCGATGCCGCCGATGTACGGGCGCGCGAGATGAGCCCGGAGTTTCTGGGATTTGTGCTCGATTTTCTGATGCAGGACGATGCGCGCGTCATCGGGTTTGCCGCGACACAGGGAATCCCTCCCGAAGATGTCGCGATGGCACGACGGGCGTTGCCCGGCGGGGACACACCCGAATGGACGTGACGTCGCCCAACGGGCTGCACGAAGCGGTAGCCGAACAACTCGCGACCCTCGACCTGGATGCCGGGAAACCCCTGCTTGCCGTCGACGTGGACGAGGTCATCGTCGGTTTGGCTGGGCATCTAGGCGAATTTGCGCGCGAGACCGGCTTTGAGCTGCGTTTGACCGGATACAAACTGGATGGCGCGCTATGGCGGGCGGATGGGACCGAAGCGGATCGGGAGGAGTTCAACGCCCTCTTCCGGGGCTTCTTCGAGACGCAAACCCTGCACCAGCGCGTCTATGCTGGCGCAACGGACGCCTTGCGCAGCCTCTCGACGCAAGCTCAGATCGTGATCCTGACGAACGTGCCCTTCTATGCGCGGGAGGATCGGGTCGAGAATTTGGCCGGTCACGGGATCGACTATCCCATGATTGCAAATGCAGGGCCGAAGGGACCGGCATTGCGCTGGCTTGGCGAGCGGGCGGGACGCATGGCCTTCATTGATGATTCGCCCTCACAACTCGCTTCGGCAGAACGGGATGCTCCGGAGGTGACGCGCATCCATTTCGTCGGCGACGACATGCTGCGCGGCTATCTGACGGAAGTAGGGGCGGCGCAGCATCGAGCAGAGGACTGGGCGTCATTGCGCCGGATCGTGGAAACGGTCCTGATCGACGATTAGCGCGGCTTGCGAATCGCCTCCCGAGGGCGCATCTCTCAACCCATGGCCATTGAACCCGGATATCTTGATCAGCTTCGTGCGCGGGTCTCCATAGCGGAGGCCATCGGCAAGCGCCTGGATTGGGATGTGCGCAAGTCCAACCCGGCGCGCGGGGATTATTGGGCCTGCTGTCCCTTCCATGGCGAAAAGACGCCGAGTTTCCATGTCGAGGATCGCAAGGGCTTCTTCTACTGCTTCGGCTGTCACGAGAAAGGCGACGTGATCGGCTTCGTGATGAAGAACGACAACCTGCGCTTCGATGAAGCGGTCGATATGCTCGCCCGCGAGGCCGGGATGCAGCCGCCTGTCCGCGATGCCCGCGCGAAGGAAAAGCAGGAAAAGCGCAAGGGATTGTCCGAGGCCATGGAGGCCGCGCAACGCTTCTATCGGGCGCAGTTCGGCGGCGCAGCGGCGCGGGACGCGCGGGCCTATCTGGACCAGCGGGAACTGGACGCGACGACCATCGAGAAGTTCGGTGTCGGCTATGCCCCCGGCGGCAATGTGCTGGGCGAAACGCTGCGCGGGCAGGGCTTTACGCCGGAGGTACTGAGCGAGGCGGGGCTAGTCGGGAGCAACGAGGGCGGCTCAACCTACGACATCTTTCGCGAGCGCATCCTCTTCCCCATTCGCGACCAGCGCGGCGGGGTGATTGCCTTTGGCGGGCGGGCGATGCGCGAGGATGCACGGGCGAAATACCTGAATTCCCCCGAAACGCCTCTCTTCTCGAAGCGCAGCACGCTCTACAATTTCGGCCCCGCCAGGGCAGCGGCGGGCAAGGGCCAACGGATGATCGTGGCCGAGGGGTACATGGACGTGATCGCGCTGCATCGCGCGGGGCTGGAGGCGGCAGTCGCGCCGCTGGGCACGGCCCTGACCGCTGATCAACTTGCCCTGCTCTGGCGCGCGGTGGACGAGCCGGTCATTGCCCTCGACGGAGACGTCGCCGGATTGCGCGCAGCGGCCCGAACGGCGGAATTGGCACTGCCGTTGCTGCATCCCGGCAAGACGCTTTTTTTCGCCCTGATGCCGGAGGGAAAAGACCCCGACGACCTGATTCGCGAAAAGGGGCGCTCGGGCATTGATTCGGTGATCGAGAACGCCGAACCGCTCTCGCGCTTCCTCTGGCGGTGCGAAACGGAAAAACAATCCCTCGACACCCCCGAACGTCGCGCCGCCTTCGATACACGGGTGCGGGCCTTACTTGGGGGGATCGCCGATCAGGGCGTGCGGCACCATTACGAGACCCAGTTCAAGGAATGGCGTCGCGAGCTGTTCTCGATAGCCAAGGAACCCTGGAAACCGCAGAACTCGGGCAGTAAGAGGGATTGGGGACGGTTCGCTCCGCCCGCTCCGGCCCGCACGGAAACACGCCATTCGGCCCTCGTTACCGGAGGCGCACCTGACCTGCGCGACGTCCTCGAACAGCAAATCCTGCGCCTTGCCCTGGCCTCGCCCGAGGCCATTACCGTCTGCGGTGATTCGCTCGCTGAGTCGGAATTTGCGAATCGCGACCTTGACTCGATTCGCTCAGCCCTCATATCTGCTTTCTTCGATATCGCCACCCCGGAGACCGGCATGACCGTCTCCACACTCCATACGGAGACCCGGCGAAGACTGAAGCCCGACTGTACCGCTCTGTTCGAGCGGCTGGCCGACTTTACCGGAGATTCATCGGACAGTGACCATTTAACGTCAGCCTTGGATCGTCACATCGCGATCTGTGCACGAGAAGTGGAAAGACGGGATGCGGAACACAGTTTCTCACGGGACGGAGACGAACGGGCCTTTCAACGGATGGTCGCGGCTCGGGCCGCTCATCGCGAGGCGCTCGGAAGGGTGATGCCTGCAATCGGCGAAGCCGAGAGTGGGAGCGTACAGGGCTTCATCGACGGTGAACTGTGGAAGAAGCGCAAGAAAAAGACTGACCGCCAGACAGGCGGAACGCGCCAAGACGACGGCGCTGGCGAGATGACGAGAGAGTGACCATGGCCGCTAAAGACGTCAACGCAGAACCCGATTCCCCCGCAGGCGGGGAGGCTCCTGTCCTCGACATGAGCCAATCGACGGTGAAGAAGATGATCGCCTCGGCCAAGGCCAAGGGGACGATCACCTATGACGAACTGAATCGCGTCCTCCCCCCCGACAAGGTCTCGCCGGATCAGATCGAAGACGTCATGTCGATGCTGTCCGAGATGGGCGTCAATGTCGTCGATGAGGATAGCGGCGAAGAGGAAGCCCCCAAAGGTGACAAACCGGGCGAGTCTTCCTCGCGCGAGCTGACCACTTCTGCGAGCACGACCGAGGTCGTGGACCGCACCGACGACCCCGTGCGCATGTATCTGCGCGAGATGGGATCGGTCGAGTTGCTCTCCCGCGAGGGCGAGATCGCCATCGCCAAGCGTATCGAGGCCGGTCGCAACACGATGATCGGGGGCTTGTGCGAAAGCCCTCTCACCTTCCAGGCCATCACCATCTGGCGCGAGGAACTGATCGAGGGGGATATCCTCCTCCGCGACGTGATCGACCTCGACGCCACCTTCGGCAAGACCTTCGAAGACCCCAATGCCGGATCGATCCCCGAAGCGCAGCGGATCGAGAACGCCAAGGCCGAAGCCGAGAAGACCAAGGCCGAAGAAGAAGAGAAAAAGCGCGCCGAGGAAGAAGAAAAAAAGAAGGAAGCCGAGCGCGCCGAAAACGGCGAAGAGCCTGAATCCAAGCCCGACGACGACGACGACGATGATTTCGACGATAACACCCTGTCGCTCTCGGCCATGGAAGCGCAGCTCAAGCCACAGGCGCTCGAAACCCTTGGCGAGATTGCAGATGCCTATCAGGGCCTTCGCAAGATGCAGCAGGAGCGCCTTGCCGCCGCGACGTCTAAATCCTCCAAGTTCACGGCGAAGCAGGAATTGGCCTATCAGCGCCTGCGCAGCGAACTGGTGCAGATGGTCGATAGCCTGCACCTCAACAATCAGCGTATCGAAACGCTGGTCGATCAGCTCTACGGCATCAACCGTCGCCTGATGGGACTGGAAAGCCAGCTCGTCAAAGTCTCCGACAAGCACAAGGTCAAGCGCCCGGAATTCATCGCCGAGTATCAGGGCTTCGAACTCGATCCCGGTTGGGTCGAGCGCGTTGGCAAACTGAAAGGCAAAGGCTGGGCCAAGATGGTCGAGATCGACGGTGCCAAGGTCACCGAAATCCGCGAGGGAATTGCGGAAGTCGGACGGCTCGTCGGCGTCGATATCACTGAATACCGCCGCATCGTCCAGACCGTCCAGAAGGGCGAAAAGGAAGCGCGGCAGGCCAAGCAGGAAATGGTCGAAGCCAACCTTCGCCTCGTGATCTCCATCGCGAAGAAATACACGAACCGTGGCTTGCAGTTCCTCGATCTGATTCAGGAAGGCAATATCGGCCTGATGAAAGCGGTCGACAAGTTCGAGTACCGGCGCGGCTACAAGTTCTCCACCTATGCAACGTGGTGGATTCGTCAGGCGATCACCCGCTCCATCGCGGATCAGGCCCGCACGATCCGTATCCCGGTCCACATGATCGAGACGATCAACAAGCTGGTCCGAACGGGCCGCCAGATGTTGCACGAAATCGGTCGCGAACCGACACCGGAGGAACTGGCCGAGAAACTCCAGATGCCGCTGGAGAAGGTCCGCAAGGTGATGAAGATCGCCAAGGAACCGATTTCGCTGGAAACGCCCATCGGCGATGAGGAAGATTCCCAGCTAGGCGATTTCATCGAGGACAAGAATGCGATCCTGCCCTTGGATTCGGCCATCCAGTCGAACCTCAAGGACACCACTACCCGCGTCCTCGCATCCCTCACGCCCCGCGAGGAGCGCGTGTTGCGAATGCGCTTTGGCATCGGCATGAATACCGATCACACCCTCGAAGAAGTCGGCCAACAGTTCAGCGTCACCCGCGAACGCATCCGCCAGATCGAGGCGAAGGCGCTGCGCAAGCTGAAACATCCGTCACGATCGCGGAAGTTGCGGTCTTTCCTCGACAACTGATGCGTGTTCCCCAACCCGAGGGATTGCGCGGAAGTCTAAAGTGGCTGCAAAGGGCGATCAATCGGTCGCCCTTTTCGCTGCGCGTTCCCGCGATAGGCGATGTCGAATGGCTGTCTCCCCTCGCCGCCGATGACCACGCCGAATACTCGGACGGCGACTTTCTGGATCGTCTCGATCTGACGTACCTATCGGAAGAGCTACAGAATTTCTGGCCCCGGCGCGGCCCGCAATGGGATGCCCTCGGGCGCAGTGGCGATATCCGCATCATCGTAGAAGCCAAAGCGCATATCGGCGAATTTCTCTCCCCACCGACAGCGGCGAAAGGCGGGAGCCGGTCAATGATCGAGCGCGCGCTTGGGGAGACGAAGACCGCACTTCATGTGACGAGCGAAACAGACTGGTCTTCACATTTCTATCAATACACCAATCGCCTCGCCCACCTGCATTTCCTCCGCAAGTCGGGCGTCGATGCGCGTCTTCTGCTGATCGGTTTCATCGGTGATACTGACATGGGCGGCCCGGAGACAGCAGCAGAGTGGAAGACAGTCTATCGTGTCGCGGACCATGCGCTGGGCTTATCGGCACGGCATCCGCTTTTCGCTTTCATCCATCATATTCATCCAGACGTTACCGCGCTGTCCTGAGTCTCACGACGACAACCACGCCAGCAGGCGCTTGAGACCCGTGTAGGGCAAATAAATCCACAGGAAAAACATCAGCCCGAAGGTCGCAATCGGTATGAGAATCATGGGAAACTGCCAAAGAATAAACAGACAGAACAACACCTTGGCCGCACGGGCGATCTTTTGCTCACGGGGTGGGGCGTCTTTACGTTCGCCCACGGCGATAAGGCGGTCGAGAGCCTCGTTAGGCTCGCGGTTGACCACCGCCCGTCCGATCTGTTCATAGATCGTTGCGGCGGTGCCTGCCGGTTCGGCAAGAGGTGTCATGCTGGGCGCACCACAGCCCGCACAGCGC
>CALHLW010000238.1 GCA_938034615.1 uncultured Neomegalonema sp.
CGCCCCATCATCGCGGTCAGACCCGGCACCGGCAGCCGGTCGATCAGGGGCGCCCAGACGAACTTGAACGAATACCCCAACGCAGCCCACGAGAACATCGTCACCGAAGATCGGCTCAACCCCGCCTCGCGCAGCCACAGCCCCAGCGACGAAAAGATCAACAGGATCGGCAATCCCGCTGATAATCCGAGAAACAGCATCGCGATCACACGCGGATGTAGGAGTGTCGCGAAAGACTCCGACCAGCTTCGCGCCTCTGTCTTCTGCATGGTCGATCCTTCTTTAGAACCCCTCCGGGGTGCGCCAACAGGATTACCATACAATGAACAAGGGCCGGATTGCAGCGGTAGTCGGCTGTGTGGTCATTAAAATCGACGGCATTGCACAAACACTTGACCTGCTGCCCCCAAGCGCGAAACCTTGGCCTATGCGCGCCCTTTTTCTTGCCTGTCTTCTGCTTGCTCCCCTTCCGGCGCGGGCCTGCGCTGTCGCGCTGGTTCTCGCCATGGATGTTTCGGGCAGCGTGGACAATGAAGAGTACGCGCTTCAGATGAATGGCCTCTCCGATGCGCTGGGCGATCCGCTGGTCACTGAGGCCTTGGTCAACGCCAAAGCCCTCGTCGCCCTCGTGCAATGGAGCGGTCGCTCGCGCCAGCAGGTGTCGATCCCGTGGACGGCGATCGAAACCCGTGCGGATGTCATGGCGCTCCGGTCGCGCGTGGTCGGTGTCAAACGTGCCTATCGCAACTACGCCACCGCCATTGGCGAGGTGCTGGAACATGCCATCGATCTGCTCAAGGAAATCCCCCGCCCTTGCGACCGCCGGGTGATCGACGTCTCCGGCGATGGCGAGAGCAACGAAGGCAAGCGCCCCGTCCATACCCGCGCGCGTCTCGACCTCGAAGACATCACCGTCAACGGCCTCGCCATCCGGGGGTCGGAGCCGAATATCGTCGCCTATTTCCGCGAGCGCGTGATCCACGGCCCGGCCGCCTTTCTGGAGATCGCCGACGGCTACGAGGATTACCCCCGCGCCATCCGCCGCAAGCTGATCTCCGAATTGGCTGAAAGGGTCGCAGGTATCCCGTTGGAACCAACCCGCGCCGCTTTCGTTCTCCGCTCCATATACAATGAAGGAGAAACGTCATGGCGATCGGCACCGGCGATAAAGTGAAATGGAACTGGGGCGATGGCACCGGCATGGGAACCGTCAAGCAGATCTACAAGGAAAAGGTCACGAAGACGATCAAGGGCAGCGAGATCACCCGCAACGCCAGCGACGACGAACCCGCCTATCTCATCGAACAGGAAGATGGGGATCAGGTTCTGAAATCGGTCACGGAAGTGGAGGCGGTTTAGGGGGAATCAACCAG
Source organism: uncultured Neomegalonema sp. (assembly GCA_938034615.1). GTDB lineage: Bacteria > Pseudomonadota > Alphaproteobacteria > Rhodobacterales > Rhodobacteraceae > JAHDDY01. The sequence continues at coordinate 1,374 of CALHLW010000238.1, forward strand.
CGGATAGCGGCCATTCGGTTTCGCGAGTCGTTACTTGTTCAGAAATCCCATTAGCGCAGTTGATGGCAAAATATCGCTGCGTGTCTCGTAAACTTTCTTAACGTCGGAAAAGACCACTTCCACGGTCACGTCTTGAAACGAGATGGTCCAGAAACGGGGATTGAGAGCACGCCACTGAACGGTGCGGTCGCTGTCTGTGACCTCGGTGAAGCGCCACGGTGAGATCGGATATCGGGCGCTTTCCGTACCCTCGACACTGGTCGGATTCTGTTCGAAGTGAATGACGTTGGCGAACGCAAGAATGGTGATGCCGCCCCCTGCGACGGGTGCTATCTCATAACTGAGAAGTAGATTGTATCCGTCGGAAAACAGCGCCGGGTTTCCTACCGTTCCAATACTCGGAAAGGCTTCCCTTGGAACCTTGCCTTCCATGTGTTCTCCATGCGCGAGTGTATAATAGTGTCCCTGAGTGCAGCAGGTCCGGCTTTCGCCAATTCCGGCTGTTCAGGTGTTCTTAGCAAACGTCTTTAAAATCCATAGTTAATCACGCTGGCTTTTTGTGCCGATGAAATCATTGCGTGGCGTATCCGTGGAAGTGCCACCAGGTTCTGCTCGGTGGATCGTTCAGCGAACGATTGCACCCTGCGCAGCGAGCGGTTACGCAAGGGAACCGCTATGGGAGGACGATTCCGACATGACTGACCGCGCGAATTCCTATGATTACGAGGGTCTCCTCGCCTGTGGCCGAGCCGAACTTTTCGGCGAGGGCAATGCCCAGCTTCCCGCGCCGCCCATGCTGATGTTCGACCGCATCACCCATATTGCGGAGGAGGGCGGCGAGCATGGCAAGGGTCAGGTCATCGCCGAACTCGACGTGAAACCCGACCTCTGGTTCTTCGGCTGTCACTTCATCGGTGATCCGGTCATGCCCGGCTGTCTCGGCCTCGATGCCCTGTGGCAATTGACCGGCTTCTATCTCGGCTGGCTCGGAATGGAAGGGCGGGGCCGTGCCTTCGGCGCGGGCGAGGTAAAATTCGCGGAAATGGTCACGCCGGAGGCAAAGCTGGTTCGGTATACGGTTGACATAAAACGTGTCATGGATCGCCGGTTGAAGTTGGGCGTGGCCGACGGCACGATGGAAGTCGACGGGAAAAGCGCCTATACCGTCAAAGACATGCGCGTGGGCCTCTTCGGAGCGGATGCTGCCTAACGCACGAAATCTGAGGGGATGGCCATGCGCCGGGTAGTCGTGACGGGAATCGGAATCGTGTCCTCCATCGGGGGCGACGCCGTATCGGTAAAAACCTCGCTGCGCGAGGGTAAATCCGGCATTTCATTCTCTGAGGAGCAGGCGGAACACGGGTTCCGTAGCCATGCCGCCGGTGCGCCGGATGTGGATATCCCGGCACTGGTCCCCAAGCGCGTGTTGCGCTTCATGGGCGACGGTGCAGCGTGGAACTACATCGCCATGCAGCAGGCCATCGAAGATTCGGGCCTGTCGGAAGAAGAAGTCAGCGACGTGCGCACCGGCCTCGTCATGGGGTCGGGCGGTCCGTCTACCCGCAACCTCGTTGCCGCCGCCGATATCGTCCGCGAGAAGGGCGCGCCGAAACGCATTGGTCCGTTCTACGTGCCGCGCGCCATGTCGAGCACCAACTCCGCCACGCTCGCCACGCCCTTCGCGATCAAGGGCGTCAACTATTCCATCTCCTCGGCATGCTCGACCTCGGCCCATTGCATCGGCCATGGGGCAGAGCTGATCCAGTTCGGCAAGCAGGATATCGTGTTTGCTGGGGGTGGCGAGGAACTCGATTGGACCCTCACCTGCCTGTTCGACGCGATGGGCGCGCTGTCGGGCGGTTATAACGAGACGCCCGCCGTCGCGAGCCGCGCCTATGACAAGAACCGCGACGGCTTCGTCATCGCGGGCGGCGCCGGAACGGTCGTGCTGGAAGAATACGAGCGGGCCAAGGCGCGCGGCGCGACGATCTACGGTGAGTTGACCGGCTACGGCGCGAATTCCGACGGGCATGATATGGTCCAGCCCTCGGGCGAAGGGGCCGTGCGCTGCATGAGCCTCGCGCGCTCGACTCTCGACGGTCGCCGGGTCGATTACGTGAATACCCACGGCACCTCGACCCCCGTGGGCGATGCCCGCGAGATACAGGCCCTGCGCGACACGTTCGGCGACGACATCCCGCATCTGAGCAGCACGAAGTCCCTGACCGGGCACTCGCTGGGCGCGACGGGCGTCCAAGAAGCGATCTACTGCCTGCTGATGATGCAGGACAATTTCATGACCGCCTCGGCCCATATCGACGAGATCGACCCTGACTTTGCCGATATGCCCATCATCCGCGAGCGCATCGACAACGCCAAGATCGACACGGTCATGAGTAACAGCTTCGGCTTCGGCGGCACCAACGCGACGCTGGCTTTCAGCCGGGTATGAAAAAAGGCGCACCGCATGATGCGGTGCGCCCAATACTATTCACGTTCAAAGCGGATCAGGACTTGACGAGACCTTCATAGGTCAGCGTGGCGCGTTCGACGCCGACTGCGGCCCCGAGACCCTCGCCTTTGGTGACGCTGACAGGCTGTAGCGCGATAGAATCGTCGCCGCCACCGACCAGTGCCTTCGCGCCGATGCTGTACCCGAGGGCGATATCGGCGGATGCACCCGCATATTCACCCTCCAGCACACCATGGCGGTCGAAGGTGGCGGGCGCGAAGACGGTCCAGCGTAGTTCCTGCTCTTCCGTTGCGCTCAGATCGACGCCGTATTTCGTGATTTCGAGCGTATAGGCTTCATCCTTGCCGTCTTCCGCCGCATCAAGGACGCAGTCGAAGGTCTGCTCGCTCACGAGGATGAGGTTGCTGCCGCTGGTCATTTCGCAGGTCAGATATCCAAGCTGGATGCGACCATCGCTTTGCTCGGCATCGGTCTTCGCGAAGGCGACCGGCGTGACGAGCGTTGCGGCGAGAGCGGCGGTGATGATCGTGCGTTTCATCGGTTCCACATTCATTGTTGCAGAGGCTGGAGGAACCCGGCACCTGCTCTAAAAGTTCCTGCTGCCTTGAAATTGCCCCGGATATTGACGGCGGTTAACCATACGCAATGTTGGGATGCCGTAGCACGCGAAGCCGCTCCTGTGAGGCGTGACTCGCTTCCGTCCTGTTCGTACTCTGCGGTCCGTTAGCAACCGGAGGACGCGACCCATGCCGCATTTTACCCATCTCGAATACGCCGACCGCATCGCCCGCACCCGCGCCTCAATGGATGAGCAGGGACTCGACGGGATGCTGCTGTTCGCGCCGGAGAGCCATTATTGGCTGACCGGCTACGACACCTTCGGCTTCGTGTTCTTTCAATGCATGGTCGTCCCCCGCCATGGGGAGCCGGTGCTGCTGACCCGATCCGCCGATCTGCGTCAGGCCAAACACACCTCGATCCTGTCCGACATCCGCATCTGGGTGGATGGCGCGGGCGTGAACCCGGCCAACGACCTCAAGGCATTGCTCAAGGATATGGGCCTCTACAAGCGCAAGCGGCTCGGCGTGGAATTCGATACACAAGGACTGACCGCCCATAACTGGCGGATGGTCGAATCGGTACTGAAGCGGCCCGAATTGATCGATGCCTCAAAACTCATCCCGCTGTTGCGTCTGGTCAAAAGCCCCGCAGAGATCGCCTTTGCCCGCAAGGCCGGTGAGCTGTCGGACCACGCTCTCGATGCGGCCATCGAGATGACCCATGCCGGGGCGCATGAAGGCGCGATTCTCGCGGCTATGCAGGGTGAAATCTTCGCGCGGGGCGGCGATTATGCGGGCAACGAATTCATCATCGGCTCGGGGGAGGGGGCATTGCTCTGCCGCTATTTCTCGGGGCGGCGGCGACTCGATCCGAACGATCAGCTCACATTGGAATGGTCAGGAGCATGGCGGCGTTACCATGCGCCCATGATGAACACGCTCATCGTCGGCAGCCCCCGCCCCGAGCACGAGCGGATGCGCGAGGCGACACGCGAGGCCCTGCTTGCTTGCGAAGCCGCGCTGAAGCCCGGAAACGCCATGGGAGACGTGTTCAACGAGCACGTAAGAATTCTTGATAAATATGGTTACCGGCAAGAAAGGCTTAACGCTTGTGGTTATAGCGTCGGCGCGCGGTTCAATCCCTGCTGGATGGATTCGCAGATGTTTTTCGAGGGTGCCGAGACAAGGATCGAAGAGAACATGACGTTCTTCCTGCACATGATCCTGATGGACAGCGAAACCGGGGCCGCCCAGTGCCTCGGGCGCACGTCGCTCGTGACTGCGAGCGGGTGCGAGAGCCTGTCACGGTCGACCCTCGACCTGATAACGACATAGCTGGTGAAAACATGAAATCGCTGAAGCCGAATTCGACTGCCCTTGCACGCATTTTGACCTTCCCTCTCGCCGTGGGGCTGTTGGCCGGTTGCGACTATGCCAGCAGATTGCCCGATGCGCCGACGACGCTCGGATACGAGCTTCAGACTCAAAAACCGCCCAGCGTGACTGCACCCCAGGGTGGTGGCCTCGTCGGCCCACCGCCGCCGCCCGCCCTCAATGTGCCGCCACTTCCCGCACCAACGCAGACGGCGCAGGTCGAGGTTCCTCAGTTCAATCCCGATCTGAATACGCAGGCACTCCGCGTACCCGAGGTCGATTTCGAACCGCCCCGTCAGTCGCTTGCCCTGCCACCGGCCCCACAGCTTCCCGCGCCGCGCGTCACTGCGTCGGTCGAACCGGTCGAGGTGATCGCGCCCGAAACCGGCCTGGCCCGCATCGGCACGGTTGGCACGCCCCCGGCCAAGGATATCGACGGCTACACGCCGCCCCCAACCGAGTTCCCGATGGCGGAGTATCAAGTGCCGCAAATCGGCGTTGCGGTCGACTCGGATGCACAATTCCCCGAATATGCGCCGATCCCGTTCGATGCAGAACCGGCGGCACCGAAATCCTATGACGTTGCCGCGCTTCAGCCGCAGCCGAGCTATGAGACGGTTCCTTACGAAAGTCAGAACTTTGATTCCCCGACCTACGAGGGCCAGAACTTCTCGCCGACGACCTATGAGCCGCCGGCCTACGATGCTGCCGCCTATGAGCCGCCGTCTTTCGAGCCTCAATCCTTCGAGCCTCAGCCGCTCGATTCCCAGTCGTTCCAGCCTCAGACATCGACGGTCCTCTACAGCCCGACCCCTCTCGCCGAGCCGCTGCCTTTCGAGGCGGCTGCCACGGATATGGGCGGGGCCTTCACGGTGTCGGATCAGCCTGCTCCGCAGCAATACAATTCCCCTGCGCCGTCCCCGATCATGGTGATGCATACCCGCCTCGACAACGGCGCAGTCCTGAACGTGCATCCAGTCGTTGGCGCGCCTGGCGCCGCCTCCATGATGCTTGCCCGGACCATCGCGTCCGAACTCGGCGCGCCGGTTGACGGAAACGCCATGGCTCGCGCTCCGGCAGTCTTCGATCTGCGCGCTTCTGCCTCCCGCGATGGAGGTCGTGCCGAAGCCGAATGGAAGCTGTTCTCCTCCACCGGGGCTCTCGTCGGTGTCTTCCCCGAATCGCAGTCGAATGGAACATGGTCGACCATGGGTGACGACGCCCTGCGCTCGATTGGCCGTCGCGTTGCCGACCGCCTTCGTCGCAATGCCGATTTGCGCCGGGCGACCCTCACCAGCCTTGCCGCTGCGCCCTCCATCACGAGCATGAACTACGCCACCGCCCTGCCGAGCGGTGCGCCGAGCCTCGCGCCGATGCCCCGTCCGCGTCCCCTGCGTAGGTCTGCACCACAGGCGGCACCGCAGGTCATGCCGCAGCAATTCGTCGTGAACACTGCACCGATGATCGCCGCAGACCCGCTGGCCAATGCGGTTCCGCGTCGCCGCCCGGACGGCATCCGCACCGCTGCCCTCGCGCCGCTTGCACCGATCGCTCCGGCACCGCGTCCGGTGCAGCCGGTCGCCATCGCGCCGCCGCCCGTTCAGCCGATCTCCCCGCCGCAGCCTCTCGCGCCTCTAGGGGCGCCGCTTCCTGCAGCGCCGCGCGTGGAAACCTCGCCGGTGCCTGCGCCCAGCTTCGAGACGCTGCGCGCGGCCACCAATCAGGCTCCCGATGGCCCGCGATCTCTCGTCTTCCGGGGGGTGCGCGGTGCGCCGGGCAACGGCGATCAGGCTCTTGGGCGTGAAGTCAGCCGCCTTCTGGCCCAGTCCGGCGCACAGCTCGCTCCGAACGGCACGCCGGACGCGCTCTATCTGACAGCCGATGTCTCGCGTACGCGGGGCAGCTCCAGCGACACTATCAAGATCACCTGGCATGTCGAGGATGCGAGCGGCAAGCGCGTGGGCCAGGTCGTTCAGGAAAACGACGTGCCCGTCGGCGCGCTCGACTCGAACTGGGGCGAAGACGCCTTCTATGCCGCCCAAGGTGCTCGCGACGGTATCATGGAACTGCTTCGCACATCAGGCGCACTCGAAAGCTGAAGCGATCCGGTGGCGTGAAAAACAGCCCTCTCCCGGCAACGGGGGAGGGTTTTTCGATTCCTGCGTCCGTGCTATCTCTCTCTCGTTATGAAACGGGGGAAAGCCACTATGACCACACGCAGGATCGTCGACCGGGACGTCTACGCCATCGGCTTCGGCGCGATGAATATGTCCCACGGCTATGGCCCGAAGCTGGATGATGCGGAATGCGGCACGCTGCTGAACCGGGCGCTCGATATGGGCCATACGCATCTCGACACGGCGGCAATCTACGGATTTGGTCATAACGAAACGATGATCGGCACCCATATCCCGCATCGCCGCCACGAATACCTGCTGGCCAGCAAGTACGGCTTTTTCCGCGATCCCGAGACGGGGCAGGGCGGTATCGACAGCCGCCCGGACGCGATCCGCAAGGCGTGTGAGGGAAGCCTCGACAAGCTGAAAACCGACGTGATCGATCTCTACTATCTCCATCGCTGGGACCGAGAGACCCCCATTGAGGATGTGGCCGGAACCTTCGGGCGCTTGGTCGAGGAGGGCAAGATCCGCTCCTACGGTCTCTCTGAATGTGCCACCGACACCCTGCGCGCGGCCCATGCCGAATATCCCTGCGCTGCCGTGCAGTCGGAATATTCGCTCTGGACCCGCAACCCCGAGATCGCGGTGCTCGATGCCTGCAAGGAACTGGGAATCACCTTCGTCGCCTTCAGCCCTCTGGCCCGCCAGTATCTCACGGGTGTTATGGGCGAGACGGTCGAGTTCCCTGAAAACGATATCCGCCACGGGATGCCCCGCTTCGAGGGCGACGCATGGCAGAAGAACCGCGCTCTGCTCGGAGAATACACCCGCATCGCCGAGGAGGCCGATTGCAGCCCCGCCCAGCTTGCCCTTGCGTGGTTGCTGGCGCAGGGGGAGCATGTCCTGCCTATTCCCGGCACCTCGAAAGCCGATCATATGGAAGAGAATTTCAGGGCCGGAGAGATCGCCCTATCCTCTGATATCGTCGAACGCCTCGATCACCTCATCAACCAGAATACGGTCATCGGGGGCCGCTATACCGAGAAGATGCAATCGCAGGTCGGGACGGAAAATTTCGAGGTGGCAGAGGCGTAACAGCGAATTCATTCGCATCGTCGATACTTTGCCTCCTGATCTTTCGACGGAGGCGGTGCGGATGAGAGTGTGGATGAAGGTTGTCGGGCTGCTGACTTTTATGGCCGTGGGCGCTGGTATCGTCTGGTTTGGCAAGGACATGCGGTCACAGTCGCGCATGGCTCAGACATGGCCCGAAACCAGAGGCACGATCATCCGCTCGCAATGGTGGAATTTCGAGCGAGAAGAGGCCGATATCGCCTATCATTTCGATGTCGATGGACAGACTTTCGTCTCTGATCAGGTTTTCATCGGTACATTGGAGAACGGTCGCATCGTCCTTCAGAGTGGCAGGAAGGTCTATCAGTATCAATTGCTCGACAGGTTTCCTGTCGGAAAGCAGGTCACAGTCTTCTACGACCCCGATGAACCCGAGAACGCGGTGCTCTTCAGTAGCGTCGAATCCCATGGCGACATCATCACGTATTTTGGCTTAGCCTTCGTTCTCGTCGGTGGGATCGGCCTTTTGCCGGGTGGGGCGGCCTGGAAGCAGTCTAAACGCAAGGCCTAGCGATTACGCGGATAGGGCCGTTGCTCCCAGTTTCACCGTGATGAACGCGGCGGCGGCTTTCATCGATTCCCGCGCTTCGGGAAGGTGAGGGCCGAAGAATTGCCACGCATGGGGGACGTTCGGAATGCCGTGCAACTCGACCTCGCCCCCAACCTCACGCAGACGCTCGGTCATGCGGACCGCATCGTCGCGCAGGATTTCCGGCTCACCGACAGTGATGAAGGCAGGCGGCGGCTTCACGAATGTCCCATAGAGCGGCGAGATCATCGGATCGCAGGGATCGCCCTGCCCGATATAGAAGGCCGCGACCTCGTTAACCCTTTCGGCGGGCAGCATCGCCTCGCAATGGGCGTTCTCGCGGATGCTCGCCCCCGTATGCGCCAGATCGACCCACGGACTGAACGCGACGATGCAACCGGGCGGCGGATAGCCCTTTTCCTGCGCCATCAGCAGCAATGCGAAGACGAGACCCCCGCCCGCACTCTCCCCCGCCAGTGCGATGTCTCCCGGCGCATATCCCTGCGCCAGCAGCGTGGCATAGGCGGCCAGAGCATCCTCCACCGCCGCCGGCGCGGGATGTTCGGGTGCAAGGCGATAATCGGGGACCATGACGCGCATGCCGGTGAGCCGCGCAAGCTGTGCCGTGATCGAACGGTGGGTCTTCGGCGAGCCCATCAGATAGGCACCGCCGTGCAGATACAGCACGACCCGTCGCCGTTCGGCACGCCCACAGCTGACCCATTCCACCGGAACGGTCCCGCCCGGTCCCGGTACGCGGTCTTCCAGATAGCGCGCCTCGCGCGGTGCGCCCGGCACCAGCGACGCTGAACGCTCCAGATGTCGGCGCGCTGCCTCCGGTTCCTCCAAACGCGCGAGAGAAGGACGCACAAAGCGTCGCAGATAGAAATTGGCGAAGGTCAGACGGATGCTCATACGTCCGTCTACCACGCATGGGCGAATGTGGCGAGGCGATGGCGTTTGCGCAATTGTACGCTTTATGAGACCTTTGGTTAACAGAATCGGTTAACGCCTGTTACATATTGGGAGAAATACAATGTACAACAAAGCGTTCGCGCTGGCGGTGGCCGTGGCGCTGAGCCTCGAAATCGGACCGTCTCATGCCCAACCTGCCCCCGATGAGGAGACGGGTGCCCGCCTTGCGGAGGTGACTAAACCCGGATTCGAGCGGCCCGACGAATCGACAAGAGGCACTGGCGAGCGAAGCTATACCGTCCGTAAGGGCGACTCCCTGTCGCGTATCGCGCGGCGCTTCTACGGCAATTCGGTGCTGTGGCAGCCGATCCTGAACGCCAATGCCGACAAGGTAAAACGGGGCGGTCGTCTAATTTTCCCCGGCACGGTCCTGATCATTCCCGATCTCGACGCGGCCACGCCGGAAATTCAAACCGTTCGCGCGAACGAGGGCAGCCCGAAACTGGCCATCGTGACCGGCAACGCCTACGCACCCTTCACCGATGAAGGGTTGCCCGAAGGGGGGCTGTTTACCGATCTGGTCCGGACCGCGATGACCCGAGCAGGCTACGACCCCACAATTGAGTTCCAGCCATGGGACGATGCCATGAAGGCGACCCAGAAGGGTACGTACAAGGCCAGCTTCCCATGGTACGAGACAGAGGATCGGCGGCAGGCGCTGTGGTATTCGAGCCCCGTCTACGAGGTGTTGATCGTGGTCTATTACAAGACCGGCGCACCGTTGGATTTCGAGGGAATCGATGATCTCGACGGCCTGAATCTCTGTCGCCCCGAGGGCTACTTCGCCGACGATATCAGCGCGAAGGTTGAAGGCGGACAGATCGTGCGCACCGCGCCGGAGACGCCTGCCGATTGCTTCCAGATGCTGGTCGAAGGCGATGTGGACGTCGTTTCGCTGTCGGCCATGGTCGGCAATGGCGAGATCATCAAGCTGGGCCTTGATGAGCAGATCGACGTGGCCGACACGCCGCTCGCCATCCGGCCGCTGCACATCGTCTATCCGAAGTTCGATCCGCGCAGCCGGGGCACGATGGGCAAAATCGACCTCGAACTCAAACGCATGGGTGAGGATGGCACGACGGCAGCGGTCATCGAAAAACACCTGCGCGCCCATTTCGACGAACTGTCCAAAGCCGCCGAGGTCGCGAGCAACAACTGATGAAGGAAAGCCTGCCTCGCACTCTGCTGCCATCGGGCTGAGTTTAAAAGATTGTCCTGCCCCGCACCTTGCTGCGGGGCCACTCTTCGCTCGAACAGGCCCCGCAGCAAGGTGCGGGGCAGGGAGATTTCTATAAAGGCACTGGAATGGCTGTCTTGCGACAGACAACCCCGCTTCCCTCTCTTGCACGGCTGGTGTATCCCCCGTTCGAACACCACCCGGACGAGGACGACCCCACCGATGCGTTTCGAAGGCACTGCCGACTACATCGCCGACCGCGACCTGACCATCGCCGTCAACGCCGCCATCACGCTAGAAAAACCCCTGCTGGTGAAGGGCGAGCCCGGCACCGGCAAGACCGAACTGGCGCGGCAGGTGGCCGGGGCGTTGGGGATGGACCTGCTGGAATGGCACGTCAAATCCACGACCAAGGCGCAGCAAGGCCTCTACGAATACGATGCCGTCTCGCGCTTGCGCGACAGCCAGCTCGGCGAGGAACGGGTGCATGACGTCAAGAACTACATCCGCCCCGGCAAGCTGTGGGGCGCCTTCACCGCCGACAAGCGCGTCGTCCTGCTGATCGACGAGGTCGACAAGGCCGATATCGAGTTTCCGAACGACCTGTTGCAGGAACTCGACCGCATGTCCTTCCACGTCTACGAGACCGGTGAGACCATCGAGGCCGTGCACCGCCCGGTGGTCATCATCACGTCGAATAACGAAAAGGAACTCCCCGACGCCTTCCTGCGCCGGTGTTTCTTCCATTACATCAGCTTCCCCGAGGCCGAGACCTTGGCGAAGATCGTGGAAGTCCATTACCCCGGCATCAAGCAGTCCCTGCTGCGCGAAGCCCTGACCCAATTCTACGAAATCCGCGAAGTATCGGGCCTGAAGAAAAAGCCCTCGACGTCGGAAGTGCTGGACTGGATACGCCTGCTCGTCGCCGAAGACATCGACCCCTCAGACCTGCGCCGCAACGCCAATGAGGCGCTGCCGAAGCTGCACGGAGCCCTCCTGAAGAACGAACAAGACGTGCACCTGTTCGAACGGCTGGCGTTTATGGCACGGCGGGGTGGATAAGATTTGTCATTCCCGCGTAAGCGGGAATCTTTCGCTGCCCAACGAGATTCACGCTGGCGCGGAATGACACCTTTTACCCCTTCCGCGCTCGCCGCCACGCGAGACTCTGCCGGTTGAGCGCTACCAGATCGACGTCTCCTTTCAGCGCCCCTTCCCCCAACCGCACCGCCTCGCTCAAGACTGCCTCCGGCGCATGGGCATAGGCGGGGCGCTCCTCGATGGTGTCGTACCAGACCCGTCCACAGGCCGCATCGAGCAAGATACGCTGAAAGCAATGATCGAACCGGACGGGCCAGCGACGTGCAGACGCAACGGTAGGCATGTCTTCTCGTGTCAGAGCGAGCCAACGGCTTTCCAGGGCGGGACGGTCATCCATGATCCGTCAGATAGAGTGCTCGAAACAGTTTCACGAATAAGCATAAGCGACCGACCGAGGCGGAAGTTTTCGGTACTTGGCAGAAGACGCTGCCATCATGCGCTTATCAATAGACAAGACCCCGTGATCGGGAGTATGAGCGCTTCATTCTTCGAATTCTGTAACCAACCCCTCCGGCCCTTGACGGCCCGGAGTTTCAGGACATCGACTCATGAAAAACGTGGAAGTCTCCAAACGGCGCGACGATGCAATCTCGCGCGGTGTCGGCATGATGACGCAGATCTATGCCGAGAAGGCGAAGAACGCCGAAATCTGGGATATCGAGGGCAACCGCTACATCGACTTTGCGGCAGGGATCGCAGTGGTCAATACCGGCCATTGCCACCCCAAGATCATCGCGGCGGTCGAAAA